>NZ_JBHUMY010000043.1:0-372964 GCF_042685365.1 Paenibacillus thailandensis
CCCGCCGCCGCGCTATCCCCCCGCTCGCCCGCCTGTACGGCGGCTCGCGTCCAGCGCAAGACCTTTCCGCTTGCTGCGCCCGCTCTCTGATCTGCGGCGCTCCTACCGGCGCCGCTCCCGATCGAAGTGCCCGCGCTCACTATGCCCGCTCCCTTGCCCACCGCGCCTCTATACGTATCGCCTCCGTGCATGCCTTCCAACGCGACTCCCGCGCCCGCTCTTCCCGCTCCCCTGCTTGCCGAGCCATCAAGCTTGCCGCTTACCCGCTTGGCCATACCCGCGCCTAGCGGTTCGATCGTCCCGCTCTCTCCCTCGCGCTTTGCCTGCGCGACGGCGGCGGCTAACCGTTCCAACGCCCGCATCTCCCCCGGCAAGCCGGCTTCATAACCGTACCTATCCCAATCCGATGTCACTTTGGACGGCTTGCGACCCGCGTTTTGTTTCTTGTGCCCCAACCGATCGTCGAACCTCTGCCAGAGCTCCGCCGCTCTGCGGGCATCGCCCAGAGGCAGCGCTTCGGACCACAGCAGGATGGCCTCCGCCATTGTTCTCCCATGCGCAATGAACGCTTTGTCTCTTTCTCCTTGGAACGCGTCGGACAGCCAATAAAGCCGGTCCACTTCGGGCGCGATCGTAAACCCTGCACGCCACACCCCTTCCGTCCGCATGAGATATACATACGCCTTCACCTTTGCTCCCCTCCGTCCTCCGCTTTTCGCCCTGACAAGCGCCGCTTGCGAACCGGCCCGCCCTCCGGTTTCCCGGCTTGTCCAAACGGCAATTCCGATGCTTCGCTGTTCCGCCGGCGATCGGATTTCCCTTTTAACGCTCAACAAAAAAGCACACGCCGCCAGACGCCTATGCGCCAGCGAAGTGTGCTTCACTCCGATTTTCGTTATAGATTATGCCGGTTCCCGCCATTATGTTCACGACTCAATCGCTTTTCCCTCACGGGAACAAATAAAGCAAAATCGCAAAGAAATGACAGACCGATCCGGCCACGACGAACAGATGCCAGACGGCATGATGGTACTTAAACCCTCTCCACACGTAAAACACCGAGCCCACCGTATACAGCAAACCGCCCGCAACAAGCCAGGTTATTCCGGCAGGGGCGAGCACCGCTTTCAGCGGTCCCCACGCAAATACGATAAGCCAACCCATCAAGATGTAAAACAAAGTGGACAGAAACAGAAATTTCTTAGTAAAAAATGCTTTAAAAACGACTCCGGCAAGCGCGATGCCCCAGACGATGCCGAACAGCGTCCAGCCCAGCGGACTGCGCAGCACCGTCAGCAATATCGGCGTGTACGTTCCCGCGATAAACAAATAGATGCAGGAATGGTCAAACGTTTCGAACAGGTCTTTCAGCTTCCCTTCCCGCAAAGCGTGCACCATCGTGGAAGCCGTATACAGCATCAGCATCGTCACGCCGTAAACCGTAAAGCTGGTCACATGCCAAGCCGACCCGTTTATGCTTGCATACACAATCAGCAACACAAGCGCCGCCACGCTAAGCAAAGCGCCAAATCCATGCGTCACGGCATTTACGACTTCTTCGCGCCGCGAGTACACATACGTGTTCGCCATCCTGCACCTCCCGTGTAACTTGATAAGCTCGTCCGTCTTTCCCGTCTTCCGGCCAGATTTGCAGTTCTCACCGGCGGGAAGAATCCGTTCTCTAACTATCATAAACTAAAACGGCATCTTGAACAAATCGGACGGATTTTGCAAATCGACCACAACCGGCTGCTCCTGATCCTTGACGATTCCTTCCGACCGCAGCGTCCATAACAAATGGTCGGCGGAAGCCGAACCGTTCGGCAAGCGCTTTCTTATTGCCATGCCGCTTTCCGTTTGTTCCTTGTCTTCAAGCTCTTTCCTGCAGTCTTGAACGGTAAGGCCGTGCCCCCGGTTTACGGCAAGCCGATCCGCTATGGCCACCGTATCGTCCGTAGATCCGCGGTCGACGACGGTAAGCCGGAACGTCGAGCCGGTTCGCCGGGCATAAAACTGAAACGAGCGCAAATACCACTCCATTAGACGGTCGTTATTTTCGGACACCAGAATGTAATGCTTATTCGTCTTCGATTTGCTTTTCGATAGCCGATACGCGACATGGACCATGCACGCAGCCAGAACATAACAGCCGATTACGGCCAGCAATATCGCCGCCATGGCAGCCACCTCCTACTTGGTGCCAATATATGCCGCGATGCGCCCATAGGTTACGGCAAGCGCATACCTGTCCCGTTTTTGGCTTGTCGAGTCCTTGATGCAGCTCTAGCCGATTCTCGTTCGATACGGCTTCTTCCGTTTTTCGCTAACAGAATCCGCCATGCCTAGGAGCTACGCTTCCGTCGCTTTCCAGGAAGCTGATGAGTCTATAGCTGCGAACTCTCGAGTTTGAAGCCTCCGTTCCCGGGCTTTCTTTGCCGTCTCCGCTCATCCTTGCTTTGCGGTTGCCTTTCACGGCATTCCCCTCCTCCATCCTCTCGCTATAGCCACGACCGCCACCCGCGCCTGTACACCGGCTTCCATTGCCGCCGGCGCTTCTATAAGCAGGTTTCAGCTCATCGCAATAACGTTTCCGATCCATATCGCGCACGTGCGGCCCAAAGCCTTTAATTTCCCCCAGAATCCTCGCCTCTCCCGAAAGCCACGCCAAATCGGCGTAATACGAATATCCCCGCCAATCCAAAACTTCATATTCCAGGTGCAAGTTATCGAAATTGCCGAATAACGGCCACCACACCTGCTTCAAAAAAAGCTGTTCCCCGTGGCCATGCCCGCGCTCCAGCCTCCCTCTTCTTTCTCCTCTCCGACTGCTTAAATGCCCGGACAACCAGCGGTCATGCGCTTCTTCAAACGTCTGGCCGGCCATTTCTTCCCTCCTCCCAATTAAAAAAGTCCCCATTCATCATGAAGATGAATAGGGACGTTCTTCGTCGCATGTTTCGTTCGTATTATTTTGTTTGCTGCCTTTAGACTACCCTTTTTCACCGCATTCGTCAATCTTGACATCAGATTCCGCCCGATCTCCGTCTGGAGATAGCGAACTTTACTTCAGCCAATCCTGCCGACCGCTTAAACGTTCCGAATGAGTAGATTCTCCTGATCATCTTTGAAGCTTTTAAATGTAAAAGTACAGTTAAAAAATACAACTCTTGGCCGATCCATATCGCTTACATGCAAATATACATTTAGCGAAGGAGCCGGAGCGCTGTTTCCCGCAAAAAGGAGCTTTTTACATGCACATTTGCAGTTAAACATCGCCTAACCGGCAAAAAAACGAGTTTTAACTGTACTTTTACAGTTAACCTGCACCAAGAGGCTCCGGCACCGCCAAGCAAGCCTCCGCTTCCCCGTGCTCGCCCTCACGGGCCGGGCCTGCACCAGGGATGCTGCATCTTGCGCCCTTACCCGGCCACACTTGCTCCGGGCTCCGGCACCGCCGAGCAAGCCTCCGCTTCCCGTGCTCGCCCTCGCGGGCCGGGCCTGCACCGCGAAGCGCCGCTCTCGCGTGCCCATGCGCCCGCTTCGATCCCTGCTCCCGCGTTATTGCCGCGGAACGGCCAAAAGGCCGGATCACGCGGTTAAAGCGTAACCCAGCCGTATTTGATGGAATTGATAACCGCCTGCGTGCGGTCGTCGACCTCCATTTTTTGCAAAATGCTGCTGACGTGGTTTTTGACCGTCTTCTCGCTGATAAACAAATTCTCGCCGATCATCTTGTTGCTCTTGCCTTCCGCCATCAGGCGCAATACCTCGGCCTCCCGGCGGGTGAGCGGATTGTCTTCGCTTGCCGTAAACTTGACGCCCGATTCTTTGGCAGCCGCGGCGCCCGTCATGACGCCCATCTCGTCCAAGTACGTCATGCGGCGGAGCTGATTGATCAGCTTTCCCGTTACTTTCGGATGAATGTAAGCATGGCCGTCGACGACGGCACGAATGGCGTTAATGAGCGCTTCCGCCTCCATGTCCTTCAGCAAATAACCGGTTGCCCCTTTGCGGAGCGTCTCGAATACGTAGCTTTCGTCGTCATGGATGGATAATATCAACACTTTTACATCCGGGAAAATCGTCTTGAGCCTTTCGGTTGTGACGACACCGTTCTCGATCGGCATATTAATGTCCATCAATACGATCTCAGGCATCGTGTGATTGCAAAATTCCATCACCTGTATGCCGTCGCCGCATTCGCCGATGACCTCCAGATCTTCTTCCATGTTCAATATCCGTTTGAGCCCTTCGCGGAAAAGCTGGTGGTCATCCGCAAGCAAAATCTTGATCTTTTGTTTGCCGGCAATCGATTTCTGTAACATCATCAACTTACTCCTTCCTATGCTCTGCTGTAATGGGAATTGTAATCATAACTTTCGTCCCGTGTCCCGGTTTTGAGTCGATATCCATCCTCCCTTCGACAAGTTCCACCCGTTCCTTCATCCCCACCAAGCCGAAATGAGTGTTATGGTATTCCGGCTCTTCCAGAAGCTTCAGGTTAAAGCCAACCCCGTTGTCCTCTACAATGATGACAATCTGCCCGGCATGATACTGCATCTCCAGAAGGACATGCGAAGCGTTCGAATGCTTATGGGCATTGGAATACGCCTCCTGCACAAGCCGGTAAATGGCCGCTTCCATGGCGGATGGCAGACGGAATTCTTTGCCTTTCAAATCGAAGGCGGTATGTATTCTTGTGCGCTCTTCGAAATCCTGTACGAATTTTCGAAGCGTCGGTACAAGACCGAGATCATCCAGCGTCATCGGACGCAAATTGAAAATAATTTTGCGAAGCTCTTCCAGACCGGCCCGAACTTGCCCCTTTAAATCTATTAATTCGTCCTGCACCATCTGGAATTCCTGCTTCATCAGCATCCTTTCGGCAATTTCCGTCCGGAGCACGATGTTCGCGAGCGATTGCGCCGGCCCGTCATGAATTTCCCGGGCGATTCGTTTTCTTTCCTCTTCCTGAGCAAGGATGATTTTGAGACCGATAAGCTGACGGGTTCTGGCCGATTCCAGAATCCGGGTAACCTGATTCAAATCGCCGGACAAATATTCCAACACGACATTCATCTGAGACGCGATAACTTCAGCTCTTTCGATTGAGCCTTCCACGTTCTTCACCCTCTTCTGCAAATCGTCCCGCCGGGCTTTCAAATACGTTTCCTTCTCCCGGTACATCATCAGATCAAGCTGCAGCGTGGTCGCCTTCTCGTAGGCGATTTTGATGTCTTGTTCTTTATATCGGACAAAGTCTCTGCTAACTTCAGTCAAACGAATCCGGGCGCGCCGGTAGTCTTGTTCAAGTTTATCGACTTTGTCGATACACCTGACCGTCTCTTGGAGCACAATGTCCAACTCCTGTTCCAGAGACTCGAGCTCCGCGCGCGCCGATTCGCATATTTCATAGATTTGGTACTTGCTGTCTTCCATCACTTTGATGGCATTTTTGATGACTCGATTTATGTCGCTAGCATGCTGATCCAAGACCAATCGACAACCTTTCTCTGTCAAGGTTATACTTTCTATCATACACAGATTGGCCGAGAATCGTCTATACTTTAGCTTATGGTAACTTTTTTGGCATTATTATCGTAGCCGACCTTAAGTCCCAAATTTTCGGAAACGATCCGAATCGGAACAAGCGTCCGCCCATTTCGGACAATCGGCGAGACGGCCGTCTCGGAAAGCGCGCCGTTAACGTTAATTTCCTTTTTGTCGATCACCATCTCCACCATCTTGCTGCCCCGAAGCACCGTAATCCGTTTCAAACTATTTTCCCATTTTACTTCTCCGCCCATGGCGTCGCTTATAAATCGAATCGGTACATAAGTCGTACCGTTCAATACGATCGGAGCAGCGTCAAGCGTATACGTCTTTTCTCCTACGGTCGCCTTCTTGTTGCCGATCGTCATTTCGATTTTTGAGCCCGTCACGGAAGGCGCGCTCGCCGCATACTGCATCTTGATATTGTCCAGCGCAATCGAGCCGGAAGCGGCCCGTTCGTCTTGCCCTTCCGCCGTCGTCACCACATAGATGCGCTTCAGCTTAACCGGATACGTCATGCCGTAAGAAGACAGATCGGCCTTGACGTTTTTCCAGCCCGACCAATCGATTTGCTTCGCAAGATCGACCAGATGCGCCTTGCCGGCCGCGTCAATGAACTCTGCGCGAAGCCAGTTAAGGCTTTTGTCCCCGTATACGTCCACGGTCATGGACACAGGCGAACCCGAGACTGCACGGCCGGAATTGTTGAACACCGCATAAGAAGCTTTGGTGCCGGTTCCTTCCGTGAAGTCGTACGATATTTGCAGCGCCTTCGCCGAAGTTTGTCCGTTCAGGCCGGATACGAGCTGCACGCCGCCTTTCGTCGTATTGGCCGGCGTAACCTGCGAGCTGATCAAATAACCGACGCTTTCGAAATCTTCAAACACGGTTTCGCTTTGGCCTTTCGTAAACGGAATCATCGTGGCGAAACCGTCGTATCTGGCGATCGCATAGCCGACGCTGGCGTTTGGATCCACCTCGGTTACCGTAAGCGTATTGTCCGACACTTGCGCGTTAAAGCCGATAAATTCCCACTTCACGGAGCTTGCGCTTAAAGTATGCGTGCCGCCGTCTTTCAGCGTCACTTTGAGCGGAACGGAGACTTGCGCGCCTTCGGCAAGGGAGCCGGCCGCCGTGTCGATTGTCATGGAAGCGATTTGGTCTTTCCCGACGACTTCGACCTTATACTCCGCAGTGACGGAGCCCGATTTTACTTTAATGGTGCCGCTGCCCGCCTTCGTTGCCGTAAGCTTGTTGCCGCTGAACGTGCCGATCGAGCCGGAAGCAACGGTCCAAGCCGTAGACGCCCCGTCGAAATTGTACGGATTGTAGTACGTATCGTAGCCTTTGACGCTGTATTCCGCCGTTTCGCCGACGAACATCACATTGGAGCCGCTGATCGTAATGCCTTTCAATTGCCCTGCGGGAGCCGTCGTAAACACGCCGATGCCGTTCGCTACGCTGCGCTGCGTCGTGCCGTATTGCGTCGAATGCGACAGCGCGATGCCCGACTGGCCAAGCGGGCGCTCGACCATCGTCGTAGAGCCGCCTCCGTCGAGATTAATGCCCTTGTACACGCCGAGCTTCACCATAATTTCCTGGAGCTCTTTCAGGTTTACGCCGGTGCTGCTGCCGTATTTCTCCGTCGTGATCAGATAAATCTTCGTCCCGTCCTTCGAATAGCCGACGGCAGATCTCGATACGTACGACGAGCCGCTAACTCCCGTTATATCGCGGGAAAAAGAAGCTGCGGCGCCGTTATTGACGAGAATCGTATGGCCGCCGATCAGCATCTGGAAGTCTTCGGGGTCTACTTTCTTTCCGGTAGTGCCCGATACAAGGGAGTAATCGGCCTCTATCTTCTGGCCGACCTGAAGATGCTCTTGCACGAACGCGGCCGCCTTGCCGTGCGTCCTTAATATGTACCCGTCCTCCGGCGGCTCTGCGCTAAGCGGGCCGTTGGTCGAGATCTCTTCGACGACGCCGTTCCGTACAAGCACCTCCGTAGGAGTCGTGGACGAATTTTTCGGACGCTCCGCGCCTCCCCATGAGCTTGTATAAATATACATCGTGTCCACATGGCTGTAGTTCGAGGAGCCGCCTTCAGGCGAATAGGCGGATTGGTTCAAGCCGGCCAGAGGGAACGTGCTGCCGTCCTCCGCCGTTACGGTTCCTTCGAACGTGTAGTTGTCGATGCTGGGCACCCGGTCCTTCGACAAGCCAAACGCGTACATTCCCGCCAGCTGCATCGGGCTCGACATGAACGTGCCGTCCGTCACTTGCGCCCCCATCGGCGACCCTTCCGTCGACGTGACGAATACGTCCGCGTTGATACCCGCTACCGCGCCGCTTTCCTTCACCATGTTCTGTACCGTGTTCAGCGTTCCGACGGTGCCGTTCTTCCCGCTTATCGCATCAAGCTTCACATAAGGATTCGTCAAGTCCACCTCAATGACGTGAACGTTCGAAGTTGCCGCCTTGCCGCTGCGAGTCGTCTTCCATACGTAATCGATCCGTTTCGCCCCGGAAGTCACGTAGGACTCGCTTACTTTCGTGAGCGTGCTTGCCGCCTGCGCCGCCGACGCCGTCGGAATGTAAATCAGATCGGCCGTAGCAGGCAGTACCGCTCCGACCGGCCCAATCAATAATGCACCCCCCAGCACCATAATTGCCGTTTTTGCCGCCAATTTCTTTCCGCGGCGGCTTGTGCTTATCTTCTTCCGCATCCTCTTCCCTACTCTCCCATCTTGCAATTCTATCCTTCCGAAACCGCCCGTCTCTCCTTAAGCGACGGTGTTTCTCGCAGAATGATAAGCCTATTATAAAAGCAATGCTTATAATCTCTTATCCACTACTAATAGACTACAAGAGTGAGAATAAAGTTTCGATCGATAAAAGACTACTATCAACTGATAGAGTCGTGAAAAATATCAGCTATCCCTGGTAACGGAAGCCGCAAAGCTGGGAGGATGCGCCTGAGAGAATAAGCTTGCCTCGAGGGGGAGCTTGCCGAAAGTTTTAGGATAAAAAGGAGCCTTCTCCGCTGAATATCGGAAGCACAAAAAAAGGAGCTCCCGATTCATGCTGAATCAAGAGCTCCTGGAAAGCCTTTCTTAAGAAAGCGCCTCTGTGCGAAGCGTTTCGGCTTTGTCGATACGTTCCCAAGGAAGATCGATATCGGTACGGCCAAAATGACCGTAAGCAGCCGTTTTGGAATAAATCGGACGGCGCAGGTCAAGCATCTTGATGATGCCTGCAGGGCGAAGGTCGAAGTTGTTGCGGATAATTTCGACAAGCTTCTCTTCGGACACTTTGCCGGTTCCGTACGTATCCACGTTAATGGATACCGGATTCGCTACGCCAATCGCGTATGCCAGCTGAATTTCCACTTTATCGGCAAGGCCTGCCGCCACAAGGTTCTTCGCCACGTAACGCGCCGCATAAGCCGCAGAACGGTCAACCTTCGTCGGGTCCTTGCCGGAGAATGCGCCGCCGCCGTGGCGAGCGTAACCGCCGTACGTGTCGACGATGATTTTGCGTCCGGTCAGGCCGGCGTCGCCTTGCGGTCCGCCGATAACGAAACGACCGGTTGGGTTAATGAAATATTTCGTATTGGCGTCAAGCCATTCCGCCGGGATAACCGGTTTAATGACATGCTCCATTACGTCCTTTTGGATTTGCTCCAAAGTCACTTCTTCGGCGTGTTGGGTCGATACGACAACCGTATCTACGCGAACAGGTTTGCCGTCAGCGTATTCGACGGTAACTTGCGTTTTGCCGTCCGGACGCAAATAGTCCAGCGTGCCGTCTTTGCGGACTTCCGACAAACGGCGCGCAATGCGGTGAGACAATGCGATTGGCATCGGCATAAACTCAGGGGTTTCGTTCGTCGCGAAACCGAACATCAAACCTTGGTCACCCGCGCCGATATCCGGGTTTTCTTCGCGGATATTTTTGCCTTCGCGGGATTCCAGTGCGGCATTAACGCCTTGAGCGATGTCCGCGGATTGCTCGTTCAACGATGTAAGAACGGCGCAAGTCGTGGAGTCAAAACCGTATTTCGCGCGCGTGTAGCCGATTTCTTTGATCGTGCGGCGTGCGATGGCGGGAATGTCCACATAGTCAGCACGGCTGCTGATTTCACCAATTACAAGTACAAGTCCGGTAGCTACCGAAACTTCGCATGCTACGCGGGCGTATGGGTCAACTTCCAAAAAGGCGTCCAGAACCGCGTCCGATATTTGGTCACAAATTTTGTCCGGGTGGCCTTCTGTTACCGATTCCGATGTAAATAAATGACGACCTTTGACCGACATCCGTATCGACCTCCTACAACCTAGTATGGTATAAGTACAGTTGTTCTACACAAAAAATGAACCTTTTCCGCGAAGGAAAAGGTTGTTAGACAACTCTTTCTAAAACAGTATAATACCCAATTTGATACGGGGTGTCAATGCGCGAAGAACTTTGTCAAAATTTACAGTCCTTGCAGCGCTTGCTCCGCTTGAGCGATCAATCGCCTTGTAATTTGGCCGCCTACCGATCCCGCTTGACGCGTCTGCAAATTTTCCCAGTCCACGCGTCCGGCCGATACCGTACCCAGCTCTCCAGCAAATTCGGCATCCAGGCTGCCGCCGCCATATCCCGGCATCAACCCTAATTCTGCGGCAATTTCGTATTTCATCTGATTGAGAGCAGCTTTGGATGCTTCAACGACAACTTTGTTTGAACGAGCCACTATCGGAACACCTCCATAAGAATATGAACACGCTTATAGGGTGCACCGTTCGGGTTGTATTAAAGCGTATAAGGTTCTGTCAACCTAAGCAAATCTTGCTTGTTCAGCCAACTTACTTAATGGTGTAACCGCCGCGAACCATAACGGTTAAGCTTCCGGTAAAATCGGTTGCGGTTGTAATACCGCGTCCCGCTCTTGGGAACCATAACAAATGGTTGGTCGGTATCGCTTGTCCGTCCGTTAGGTCAACCCCGGCCGTGACGTCTGCAATCCCGTTGGCGTCTTTGCTGTAAACGATCGCTTTGCCGCTGCGGACAATTACTTCCGCTCCCTCCGCGGCGATTAATTGCTTGCCGGCTGGCAGCGTCACGACCTGAAGCGAAGCTGCCCCTTCGGTTTGGCCCGATCCCGTGCCGCTGGAGCCGCTGCCGGAGCCGCTCCCGCCGGTGATGGCGGCAATCTTCTGATCGACATAGCTTTTGGTGACGACAGGGTCGTCAACCGATCCCGGCGTAGCCGCATTCGTGTCGGCTTCAATAATGGAATTCCACCCTGTTCCGATCCATATACCTGCACCGACAAGCAGCACGGCCGCTCCGATGCGAATCGCGCTTTTATTCACTATCCGATTTCCCCTCTCCGAAAAAAGTAAATCTAGTACCGTATTCAACGATACTAGATTTACGAATGAGATTCCAGTTATTCTTTACAAACTATTCAAGCCAGTTTTCGATGCTGGAGAACTTGCCTTCCGTCGTTGCAAGCAGCTTTTTCTCGCCGTCCAGCGTTTCGTAAATGTTAAGCGTGTACTTCGAGTAAACTCTGCTCGACGTTTCGACTTTCTCCGAGGTGAAGTTTTCGCCGACTTCCCAATGGATGCTGTTCTCGGATTCGCCTTCCAGATCCACCGTCTTCGACCACAAGACCGTTCCGGATTCCTCATGCTCCAGTTCAACCAGCAAAGTCGATTGGGTAAAGCCGTCATAGCTGTAGTCGCGGGTAACCGTACCACCAATGCCGATATTAAGCGTACCGTTTACGTTCGCGCTGAAGTAATCGAAGTTAACGGTGTAAGGACCAACCTTCACTTCAGAGAAGTTATCCGTGTTCGTGTTTTCCGTCGGCAGTTTGAATTGAACCGCGCGCAGATAACCTGTCAGCGCATCGGAAGTTCCTTTCACCAGGCCGTTTGCGTCAAAGCCTTCGCCGAGAATAAGCTGCATGCTTGCAGTATCGACCGATTGCGGCACTTTGGCATAAGCGACAATTTGCTCTTTGCCCGATGGCGTAACCAAGTTCGTAGATTTCTTAATGGTAGCCTCATAATATACGCCGTCCGCCGTCACGAAATATCCGACGAATGCCGGCGATTGAACGCTGCGCGTTTCATTGTTCGTAACGTCCATATACACGGCATACAGATTGTTTGCGTCGCCGCTGTAAGTACGAGTATCGGTTACCTTAACGCTCATTTGCGATCCGTTGGAGTGCTGCGTATATACGCCGCCGGTGTTTACGTTGTACAATGCGGTGACGTTCGAGCGGGTCAACTCCGCCAGCTCAAGCGTTGCCGAAGAATCGTCCGGATCGGTTTCGCTCAGTTCAAGCTTGAACGTTTTCCACTCATAGTTGTCCGTAATGTCGCCGATGAAGCTGATTGTCGTCGATTCGCCAGGAGCCAATCCGAGATCCCCGGTATTGGTTACGGTCTGTGCGGTAAGCGTAATATTGCTGTCGATGACCATCTCGCCAATCAGTTTCGGAAGCGGCAGATAGTCTTTGCCGTTATTCGCCACTAAAACCTTTGCTACGATTTTATCGTTTGCAGCCCATGGAAGCCTTTGAACCGATTGCAGCTCTACGTTATAAGTGCCGTTTTCGTCGGTAAATTCGGTCTTGGTCGTTCCGTTATTATTGATCGTAAAAGGTGCATTAAAAATAACGATCGGCAGCTCGGCCGTGCTTTCTTCGGAAGCCTTCTGCGTAATGATCAGGCTCCAGTTCTTGGTCGATACCGAAGTCGGAACCTCGCCAGAGAGACGGATCGTATTCAGTACCGTCGGTTCGAACGACGTATTGTTATCCGTTACGCTCTTCACCGTCAAAGGATAAAGCCCTGACGGCGTTTCAACATAATACTTGTATTCAGGAATCGCTACCCCGGATTTGCCGGTATTACGCGCGGCGAACGTCATGTTGACGTTATAATGGGTCGTTCCTTTGGATACGTTAACCGTACTCATGCGCATGTTTACTTTGGAACCGTTAATGTCAACCGTTTTGTGGCTGCCCCATTTCACTTCATTGGTGAAGGATGCAGGGAAAGTAAACGTCCCGAGCGTCCGCTCATAACCGCTAACCGAAAAATCGAATTTAATAAAGCTAAGCACAAGTTTATCCATCGTGACATTGCTTCCGACTTCGCTATAGAACGTTAACGTTTCGGAAGATCGCGGCGAGACCTTCGACTTCGTTTCCTTATCTTTCAGCGTCAGCGTATATTTCGTGCCGCTTGTCGACTTCAGTCTTGCCCAGTAGTCCACCAGATTAATATCGGAGTTACCGCCATTATACAAGGTGAACGTAAAGCTTACGGTCGCTCCCT
This sequence comes from Paenibacillus thailandensis, assembly GCF_042685365.1. Classification (NCBI taxonomy): domain Bacteria; kingdom Bacillati; phylum Bacillota; class Bacilli; order Caryophanales; family Paenibacillaceae; genus Paenibacillus; species Paenibacillus thailandensis. Next base: position 12,897 of record NZ_JBHUMY010000043.1, read on the forward strand.
TCGTACTGGAAACGATATTCGCATCCGTCAGCTGGACGTACGAATTATTGCCAAGCGATATGTTTTTGTAGACGGATGAGTTGGTTTGCGCCGCATAGGATACCGGCATGACGCCGATTAATAAAACAAGCGCTGAAAGTAAGGCTACGAACATGGTGAGTTTCTTATAGCTTTTTCGCATTCGTTCATTCACTCCGTATCATAAATTTTACAAGATTAGACGCTCGCAAGCAGAAGAAAGTTTCGCATTGTTACCATTTTTCTACGAATTCTTTACAAGAGTGACTTCCTTCTTTTGTTTTTTAAACCACAAAAAACGGATCGCAATGGCTATGTATTATCTTATCTTATTTTTATGAACTGGATGTGAACATCAAGCAATTCCTTCGTAAAAGATGTTTGAAAAAACAAAAAAACCAGGAGGAATTCCTCCTGGTTTTTCCGCTAAATCATATTACTTCTTAACTACGATTACAACGCCAGCTTCTTCATGACGGCCCGGTACAGCACCGCTGCCTACCACGATGATGCCAACATAATCGTCGTCACCGTCTTTGATGCTTTGAACAGCTGTTTTGATTGTGGAGCTCGATGCCACATCAGCTTCGTCAGCATCAGTCAGATCGCCTTTAGCAATCGTGTAGATTTGCGTATTGGAAGTAACGAGGTAAGTCGTACCAGCTACAGTCAACTCGCGGTCAGCGGAATCGTACGAAACGTCCGTGCTGCCATTGCCAAGGGCTTGAGTTGGAGCTTCTTCATATACGCCTTCGTCCGTTGCTTTCAGCGTAACGATTGTGTTTTCAGCCGTGTTAGCGAATGCATCGTAAATGGCTTTTTCAACTTCGTACTTCTTATCCGTTCCTTTAACGTTCAGCGTCAGATAATAGAACGTATCGTCGCTAGTCGTTCTCTTCGAACGGTCAACGTACAGACCTTGAACTTGATCCAGCTCATCTTCAGCATTGTTGTTGTCCGTGATGAAGACGTATTGAGCAGTCGTCGTGCCAGCGGAGTAAACCGCTACTTCGTCGTTCTCCGTTACGTCGTCAGCTTCAGCGGCTTTGATTTCGCCGTCTTCAACGTCATACGTGAAGTACAGCGTGCTGCCCGACAGTTTGTATTCGGTTTTGCCAGTCGAGTAGTTAACAGTCAGGCTGTCGCTGTCAACTTCGTCAACTTCACCTGTGCGGTCGAGATCATAGTATTCCGGATCTTCATCGCCGTCTTCACCCTTGAATGCAGGGATGTTGTCGTCGTCATAGAAGATTTCGAGCAGGTGGTTCTCATATGTTGCAAATGTAACGTCTGTCGTGTAAGTCGTTACGTCTTTGCCGTCAGCAATGCTGTAGTACTTGATTTTGTAGTTTTTCCCGCCGTCAGGTGCTTCGCCGTCAACTACATAAGTACCTTCAGTTACCGAGTAAACAACGCCGAAGTCGCTGTTGTCAACTGCGTTCGTAGCGTCGAAAGCTGCTACTTCGCCGTCAGCGTTGAGGTAGAACGTGTACTCTTCGCCAACGTCGCTGTCTTTCAGTTGTTCGAAGTCGTTGTCAACAACATCGTATTCTTTACCTTCAACCGTGTACTCGAGATCGCCGTCTTTATCCTCGGAGATGCTTTCGAGTTCACCGGATACGGATTCGCGAGTCGCATCGATCTTGATGGCTTTGTTGTCGCTGTCAGCAAGAATTTCGATGATGTCGAATTCTTTCAGATCGGACAGGGTAGCCGCTTTGCCGTTTACAGTGATAATCGCGCTGTCAGCCAGCTCGTAAACGCCGCCGTTCTTCGTGTCAACTTCGTTTTCGTCCTTATCTACGGAGCTAACAACGAGGTCGGATTCCCAATCCGTTGCTACTGCAGCAACGACTTTGTCGTCTTCGTTCAGGTACAGCGTGATCGTCGTTTCGTCGTCGATCGTGTCGCCCTCGTCGAGTTCTTCGCCGTTCAGGAAGACATAGCTTTCGCTAGCGAATACGTAATTTTCTTCGCCGTCAGCAACCGTAATGCCGTCGCCTACAGTGTATGCGCCGTCCGTTTCGGTTTCAAGAACGAGATCATCGTCTTGGTCGTCGTAGATGGCAAGAATGTCGCCTGCATCGTCACGCAGAGCGGAAACCGTATGACCGAGAAGGTCTACCAGTTTGTCGCCGCCGGTTACGACGAAGTTGTCAGCTACATCATAGTCTTTGCCGTCGAGGTTAATCTCGCCGTCGTCAACCGTAGCCGAAGTCAAGAGGAATTCTTCCGAATCGCCGAGGCTGTCGATCAGCTTCTCGCCGGTTTCGCGAAGGTTGCCAGCTTCGTTGTATTCAACAACGTCAGCGTTCAGCGCGTTCGAAGTCATTTGAGCAACCGTACCGCGGTTAGCCGCAGTACCCGTAGCGATCGTCAGACCGTCGAACAGGTCGGCGTCTTGACCTGCAACGATGTAGTTGTAAGGCCACGAACCAGTCAGGCGGCTTTCTTTGTAGCCAAGAGCGCGAACCATGATAGCCGCTACTTCTTCAAACTTGACCGTGTCGTTCGGACGGTATTTGCCGTTGTAGCCTTGGATGTAACCTTTAGCTACAGCTGCGTTGATGTAGCCCGTATACCATTCGTTCACTTTCACGTCGCTGAAGATTGGAGTCGTGTTTTGCATCGACGTTGCGGAAGCTTCGTAACCCGTTGCGATTACGATAATTTTCGCAAGCTCAGCGCGAGTGATGGAATTTTCAGGTTTGAACGTGCCATCTGTATAACCTTCGATGATACCCAGCGCAGTAAGCTCTTCTACTGCGGATTGTACGGAAGTGCCAACAACGTCAGAAGGCGTTGTTGCTGCAAATGCAGGAACTGCCGCTGGAATAACCAGGGAGGCTGCAAGTGCCGCGGAAACAAAACTTTTCTTCATAACCTTTTTTTCTCCTCCTCTAAATTGCTTCGGTTGTAGAGAGTTTTGATGCTGTAAGGTGTTGCTCGTTTCTCTCATGTCCGATTCACCCCCTTTCCGGAGTTGAGCAATATTTAATATAAATGATGTCTGCACCATGTTTGGTTCCTATGTAAGAACATGTCGCAGAAACTCGTAAACGGGAATGAAAATAGTAAAATATAGTAGAGAAGCCACACCACTTTAATATTATACAATGGGCAACTGCTACCGTAAAGAGAAAGTTGAGAATTCATTCCAACTAAATTCGTGCGATTCAGGATCATTAGACTAGTCGGATCTGACCTCTCCATTTGATAAGGCGACAAGTTTCGAACATTCTCTCCATCTCATCGCATCGTCATGTAATTAAACGCGGCTGTTTCGAAAAAGTTGCGTTCGTTATGAATTTTTTTTTATTCTTCTAATTCCAGCCCGTCCGGGATATGTAATCTGGCATTATCATCGCTAACAATGCCGGTCAATCTATCCTTCATTAGTATAGCTTGGCACTTCTGTTCCGTCGATGCGAAACATTTACCAATAATCAGCGGGATTGGTACGGATATAGCAAAAGGACCAACGGCGATTTGGCCCTTTTGCTGAGAAAAAGTTAATTTGCGTATATCTTCGGCATCTTCTTGAGATCCGCCATAACTTTCGCCACGATGATAGCAGCGTCGCTTCTTAACAGACGGGCAGTCGGCTCGAACACATAACCGGCTTTTGGATTCGTGCTGTCGATAGCCGAGCCTTGGATATATCCTTTTTTATAGATCGCTAGAATGGACGGAACCGCATAATAATCCGCAGACGTCGAATCCTTGAAGGCCTTGGCCAAGGCATCGTTGGCTTTCTTGGCATCGGTCTCGAGCTTCAGTTCCAATGCATTGGCCAAGATGACCGCGGCGTCCTGACGGGTAAGCCTCGAGCTTTCGCTGAATTGTCCCGGACTTGTGCCGCGCACGAGGCCGGCTCTGGCTGCGGTTTCGATGTAACGGTAATCGTAAAGCGACTCCGGATCCTTGGCATTCGCCCGTGCTTCCGAAGAATAAATAAAGGTTAGATCTCCCTCGTAGTTGAGGGGCAGATCCAGCATGCGGACGATCATCCGTGTAAACTCGCCGCGAGTGACATAGTTGTTGGCTCCGAATTCATCGTCGGGATCTACTGCATTCATGACGCCCTTCGTGAAAATGGCCTCCATCGCTTCACGAGCATACGAGTGGTTGTTAATATCGTTAAAACCTGTAGAAAGCTTGCCTACAATGTAATAACCGAATTGCCGGAAAGACGTCGTAATCGTATTCTTTTTGCTATCTACGACTCCGCCGATGTTTTCCCACACTTTTTCGTAAGGATCGAAATAAAACACGGTAATTTGCGTTCCCGCTCCGGACGAAATGTTGGCGTCGTAAGTCAAGGTCAGCTCGCCGGCAGCGGACGGAACAAGTTCCAGCTCGTCGTCGCGGGTCGTATAGTAGTCTTCGGGATCCCCGTCAATCAGCGGAAACGGGAACGGATCCATGCCGCGGGTCACCGGATCGTAAGCCGTTGTATTTTCGTCGTCGGCCAGACCTCCGTCTATCCATATGAGCGGACTTACTTTAATAAACTGTTGCGCCTGGTCTTCGAACCAATCGGTCATATATTTCTCGCCGATATTCGTCGTCGAGCTTGTATACTTCGACGGCTTGCTCTCGAACTCGTGGCGGTCGATAATGCCGTCCTCCGGATTCGCAATCGCAAACAGCAAATCGTTCCCGCTGTAGATGCCCGTTACATAATCGCTCGCTTCGTTGTAATTCGGTCTAACAAGCTTTGTATTGCTAGGGAAGGTAAGTGTCACGGTGTTATTGAACACCTTATGTGATTTACCCATCGTTTTCAGCGACTGCGCACCCGGAATATTGGTCGGTTGGTACGACACGGTGAATTCGCCTTCCGTCGTATCCGTACCGCGCGTAATTTCAAACTCGATCTTATTATCCTTGTTAGCTTTTAAATCTTTGATCAGAACGCGGAACGCGTTAATATGCTCTTCGTTGTTGCCGTAATCGATATATTGCACTTTCTCGGCCGTTTGCTTGTTAATGACAATCGATTCCGCGCCCGGGGACGCGATTATGACTTCAACGTAATCTTTGTTCGTTATCCGGTTCTCCGACACCGGCGCAAGGATCGTGTACGGAATGGCAACCGGATCCACCTCAAGGCGGTAGCTTGCCGAAGGCCCCGATGTGCCGCTGTTATAGACGGTAAACACGAACGCCACGGAGCTGCCGTCCTCCGGCATTTCCTGATCTTCAATAATAAAGTAGAAGTATTGGCCGGACATGTCGTAATAAACTTCAAACTCGACGCCGCCGCTGCTAACTTCGTTATCGCCATTAAATACCCTTTGCGTTTTGCCGTCCTTTACGGCGGTAAATTTGTTCGACAGGTTCCATTCAATATCCGAAGTCAAAGAATCGGACTGCACCTTCAAAATGTAATTATTCTGCTTGGTGTCCAAAGCGTCCAATTTATCATCGATAGCAGTTTCGGTCTTGCCTAGATCAATAAAGTCGAACGTGCCGTAAACATTCATATAAGCTTCGGTTGTCGTATATTTGGTCGCTTCTTTCTGAAAATTCGGATCGTTTGCGACCGGCTCCGACTTATCGTTGCTATAAGGGAATACGCCCGAAGTGCCTTCCACCGGAATGACCGGAAGATTGGTCGGCACGACGTTGACGGTCAACACGCTCTTGTAATTGTTTTTGGACGTATAGATATAAAATTCTACGATGTTTTCGCCGTAGATGATAAAGTCCGTGGACGGCTTCGTGTCCATAGTAAACGTCGTTTTCGACGTATCGGTTGCCTTGAGCGGTATTTCCACGTTGTTCACATACAGAAACACTGTTTGGGTTTTCGAGTTACCCGCTGAGACATCGGCCGAATAAACGAGCTCGTTGGGGTTCGTAATGTTGTAAACCTTCCCAGTAAAATCACCAAGATCGTCGATAACTTTGTCCAGATTATCCACGGTCGTATCGTAAGATACGTTCATATCATCCGAGATCGAATCGAATTTCACGTATGGACCGTACAACAGCGTAATCGTTGCCGTTTTGGTTGCGGTCGACACTTGACCGGAATAGCTGGTGCCGTTCAGCTTGAACGTCAAAGTGTTCGAGCCGGTAGACGAGTTAAACTGGCCGATCTCGATAAAGAGCCTTAGGAACGGCGTCGACACATTGTTCACCGTACGGTACACAACTTGGTAGTGGGCAAGCTGTTTGTAACTTGCGGCGCCGGTCACTTGGACAAGATTCGCATAACTATTGTCTGTCGGCAATTTGGAGTAATTGCCGATCAGCACTTCCACCCCGGCCGGAACGGAGTAAATATAGGCGTTCTCCAGATCGGACCCCTGCAAATTGTTGAGTACCGATGGCGATTCGGCTGCCGTACTGTCATATCCGGACAAATAATTGACATCGTAAATGTAGGCGGTCGCGTTGCTTTGAATAAAGAAGGAAATCGCGTTCGAATATTGATCCTCATCCTCAACGTCATTGCGGCCGACAAATTGAACGGAATAATTATTATCGCCAAACAATAAGCTGGAGGCGATCTCGAATGTAAACGATACGGTAATATAGTCGGTATTCTCGGTCAGATCTTCGGCTTTCACGTCGGACGTCACTGAACCGGCGCCCCAGTTCACGTCATTGCCTGCATTCCCGCTTTTGTTTTTCAGGCTGTACTTAAAGCTGCTAAGCAATGCCGACAAATAGGCTTCAGCCGTTCCAGCGCTGCTGTCATAGCTGACAGGGACGATGGCGCTGCCGGTAAACCTCACTTTTTTCGAACCATCGGTAATATCGGTCGAGAAATTCAAATTGGAAGCCAACGCGGCCGAATTGCCGTCCGTATCGGAAATGGCGAGGTCGTAGTACGTAATTTCGCCGTTATAGAAAGCCACTTTACGGACCGTATCAATGGTCTGCCCATCGCTTTTGATCGAGAACTTAATCTCGTTCATGCCCGCATCCAGTCTCAGAATCGAAGACGTGAACGTATATTCGTCATCCTCGCGGTATACGTTAAAATCATAGCTGTTGTCGTTATTAACCGTAATCGTAACCGAATCGGCATTAAGCGCTTTGCCGGAGAAAATGACTTCCGCTTCGGTTTCGCCTTGGCTTTCGGTTGCATAAAGTACGGTCGTGCCGTCTTCCCTCACCGCGAAATCTTCGTTCTCGAACGTCACGAACAAATCGTAAAGCATCGGACTGTTACGGTATTCGATGTAAATGGACTCAGATACCGTCGAGGAGCCGGATGTGCCTTTGAACGTAATTTTATTCAAGCCCGGGAACAGATCCAAATCCTCGACCGTAATGCTTTGGCCTTGGAATGTCATGCCGTCGGTTTGATTCTCGAGGCTGCTGACGACAGTCTCCTTCCCCCCGCTAACGGTCACCTGATAAATGCTGTACGTAATAGAACTGCTGAGCACATTATTGATTGAGCCTTCCAGCGTAACTCTCTCATTTGATGTGACTCGCGGGCTTCCGGAGTCGGACTTCTCATTCGGAAAAATAAAGTAAGAGCCTGCAGCCGCGGCCGTATTCGAGCCGAGAAACTGCGGAAGCACGATAGTCAACAGCATGGATAAGGCTAATGTAATGGACAAGAACTTCTTCAAAGCAATATTCCTCCTGCCTTTCTTTAATTACTGCCCGATTGCTTCATAAAAAAAGCGGATGGTCGAACTCTCCTCCTTTGTAAATTCACTGATCCCTAATGACGAATGATAGATATGTATTACTTATATCGGTACCTGTCCGGGAATAGTTTAGGCCACAAAAGACGATAATGCTTTGAAGCCGGCACTCGAACAATCCGGATATAACGCGAAAAGAGAGAAGGAATGCCCTTCTCTCCTCAATCGCCAAAAGAACTCTATTCGATGATCGTTTCGGCCGGTTCCTCTTCCGAGGAACTTTCTTCATTATAATAGTCGTTTACATACGGGCCCGTTGCCGGATCTTCGTTCGTAAACTCATTGATGGCGGTGAACGTAGCCACTCCGTTCTCAACGGTCATTTCGAATACGATCCAATATAGCTCGTCTCCGCTGCCGGTCGGAACTTCATAGACCTCCGTCGGCTCGACTACGGCTCCTCTGTATACTTCAATTTTGGCACCGGAAGTTTTTAATGTTCCCGAACCGGAGTAATGGTGTACATAAAACTTATAAGTACCGTCCCGATCGACGCGGATTGTCGTCGTTTCCGGTCCGTACGAGGTTACATCGTCAAGGTCCAGGTCTACACGAACGCCTTCTTCCGTGTCATAAACCTTGTTCCCGTACCACGTATGGAATTCGCCTTCGCCTTCACCCGGTCCGATCAAATGAGAATCGAGATCCTGCGGGTCTTGACCCCATGTGAGCACAATTCTCGTTTCGTTGCCGGCCGGCACGCGGATTGCCGTTTGGTTCTCGGAAACGTTCTTTTCGTTGACAGCCGCCACACCGATCAAATAAGTCGTTACAAATCCGGTATCGCCGCCGCCAAGCTCGCCGGTATAAATGCCCGGAGCGAGATAAATAAAGTATTGGCCGTATTCGTCGGTTTCAACAGTGCCGACGATCTCGCCCTGCGTGTTGTTCAACCCTTTGCGGAACTTGATTTGCAAACCGCTTACCGGTTCGCCGTTTACGTCGACGATTGTGCCTCCGAAGCCGGTCAAACGTAAAAGTCCGCTTTGGCTGCCGGCAAATTTCGTTTTGTTCGCATCGGCTTCGACGGTAACGAACAACGTTTTGCCGTATTCCGTTACCGGGTCAAACGTAAATGTATTGGTGTCCGAATTATATTGCAAATTGTCCAATTCGACCGGCTCGCCGTCCAGACTCGCCGAAACGATGAAATCGGATAGCGATTCGTCTTCAACGTCACCCGCAAATTCGACTTCTACCTTGCCGTTCGCAACTTCAATGCCGGAGACGGAAGGATAGACGGCAATGCCCGGCTGCTCGTAAACCGATACGGTGACCGGCACGCTGAATTGATATTCGCCGTAAACGCCCGTAATATCCGCAACGCCTTCGCCGTTCGCTTTCACGAGACCGTAAGTCACTTCCGCTACGGATACATCCGAGCTGCTCCAGCTTACAAGATTCGTGACGTTCAAGTAACCGGCGTCGCCTTTAAGGCCTGTCGCAACGATTTGGTACGTCGCTTCCAGTGCCGACAGTTCGACCGAACGCGGCGTATAAGCAACATCGGTTACGGAAGGATCCGCTGCGATGTTGTTCGGCTGGTTCTCAAACGTTGCGCCTTCGACGTTAATTTCGGCCGTTTCGATCTGTCCTTCGCCAATAAAGGAAACGACGGCATTTACGATCGCGTAAGCGACGGAAGCGTCCGCATCCAGCTCAAATACCGTACCGAGCGCTTCAGCGAATACTTCAAGATTTCCGATTGCCGCGCCCGCCGGAACGACGATTTGAGCTTGAGCCGCATGTACGCGTACGTTATCGAACGTACCGTTCAGCGTGACGCTGGCGTTTTGCGGCAGACTGCTTGTAATTTCAACCGCACCGATTTCGCCCGCATCGGCTGCCGTTTCCAGTACAGCGCCCGATTGAAGCGAAATTTGCTGCACGTTCGTGCCCGATTCCAGAACAAGCCGGATGCTTCCGTCCGCTTTGTTCACGATAACCGTAGCAAGAACGGAGTCCGCAATATGAATACTGTTCACGCCGCCGCCATTCACGAAGGTTTGTCCGGCAACCGTTACGTTATTCAAATAGACATCGCCTTGGCCTACGCCTTCAGAGATGACCAGGTCGCCGCTAATCGTCGTGTCCACCAGCGTAACGTCCGGCACGGCAATCGTTAACGAGCCGTCCACAGCACCCAGGCTGTATTCGCCGGCTACATTGATAATTTCCGTTTCGGACGGATCCGGAACGGACGGCGTATCGTTATCGCTGTCGTCGTCGTCATCGTCCTTCTTGTGGCTTTGGCTTTTGGACGCAGTTGTTGTTTCTTCATCCGGCTTTTGGGAAGCCGCCAACGTTTCGGCCTCGTCCAAGTATGCGGACTTGTTGAAGAAAAACTCGTATGTAAGCCGAGCCAGTCCCTGACGGTCAGCTTTACCCTTTGGATTGAATTTAAAAGAACCGTCCGCGACTTCGATGCCTTTAATGAATCCGATGCCGCTGGCAAGGGATACGGACGCTTTGGCCCAGCTCGATACTTGTCCGAAGTCGGTCAAGCCGCTTCCCGTCGTCAACGAATTCGCCATATCGGACAAACCGAACGCCCGGATAAAGAATACGGCCAGCTCTTCGCGTGTCACCGTATTGCCCGGCGAGAAGGTAGTGGCCGACGTGCCTTGCGTAATGCCCGATTTAACCAGGGCACCCACGTAGCCGGCATACCATACGCCTTCTTTTACGTCTGTAAATATGTTTGCGGTTTCGGCATCCTCCTCGAGACCCATTGCAAGAACGATCACTTTAGCCAATTGCGCTCTAGTCATCGATTCCGCAGGCTTGAACGTTCCATCCTCGAAGCCGGAAATGATTCCTTCGTTAACCAGTGCGGTAATTTCCTGTTTGGCATACGACGAATCGATATCCGACAAAGATACCGCCCCCGCATCCGTTCCGTTCGTTTCCGCTGCATACAGCTGCGGCGCCATGACGGTTGCAAAGATTGCAAAAACGAGTAATCCCGCCATGCTTTTGAACCAATTGCGTTTGTACATTCCTGTTCTTTCTCCTCTCGGTCGTGTTGATAAACCTGCAACCCCATGCCTATTAATTTGTTACTATTTTCCCTTTCAACTATCGATAGATAGGTCAAATAGAATAAGGCGAGAATTATATTACTACACTTCGTGGAAAAATACACCTGCAAATCCAGATACATGTTGTATCGACGTGGTCAAAAAAAGAAGAAACGAGGACGATCGAGCGACAGCGGAAAGGGAACCGAAAAAAGGAAAAAGCCCGATAAATAAAGGTTTATCGGGTCTAAAAAATCAGCCAAAACAAAAACAGAGATTTGTATCTTCCATTGTGCGGAATATACAAAATCTCTGTTTAATTTTGTCGAATTCATTTCGTCCGGGTATTGGCGTCTTCTACTTTAAAACGAAACATCCGGTTTAGTAGACTAATAACGGGCCGGCGCGTCTTGTCTACGATGCCGATCAGCTCCGCGCCGATCTGCAAGGAGAACATGACGATGCACACGACGCCGAACGTCACCCAGTTCGCCGCGCTCGATTGCACGACGGCCGATTGGATAATCGCGAAGCCGCCGAAGATCGCAGCAACGCCCCAAATAATCAGAACCGAGCGGCGATGGCTGAAGCCCAGATCGCGCAGCCTGTGATGAAGATGTCCCTTGTCCGGCTCGAAGATCGGCCGGTTGTTCAGCTTCCGGCGAATGATGGCGAAGAACGTATCGCTCAGCGGAACGCCGATGACAAGCAGCGGCGTTACGAACGAAACGATCGTAACCTGCTTGAAGCCAAGCATGGACAAGGTCGCCAGGCTGAAGCCAAGGAACAGCGAGCCCGAGTCGCCCATGAATATTTTGGCCGGGTGGAAGTTGAAGAACAAGAAGCCTACAATCCCGCCAAGCAGAAGCGCGCTAAGCAGAATGATCGGCTCAAAGCCCATCAGCGACGCCATGATCAGGATGGTCAGAATGGCGATGCCGGACACGCCGGCCGCAAGCCCGTCCAGCCCGTCGATCAGGTTGATGGCGTTCGTCACCCCGACGATCCATAGAATCGTCAGCGGGATGGAAATCCACGCCTCGATCGGCTGCATCGCTTCGCCGAACGGAATGTTGACGAGATCGATCTTTACGCCGAAACCGAAAACGACGACGGAGGCCGCCGCAATCTGGCCGAGCAGCTTGAGCTTGGCGGAAAGCTCGAAGCGGTCGTCAAGCGCTCCCAATATAATAATAATTGTTCCGCCGGCGAGCAGCGCCCGGATCAGGTTCATATCGCGAGGACGCAGCAAGCCGTCCGGAATAAACGGAAGGACGATAAAGAAAGCCGCAACGAAAGCGATATAGATAGCAAGGCCGCCAAGACGCGGCATGATGCGCGTATGGACCTTGCGGTGATTCGGTTTGTCGATGGCGCCGATGCGGAAAGCGAAGTTCTTCACCAGCGGCGTCATAATAAGAGCTATAATAAGAGCTAATCCAAAGCCTACCGCGTAGACTAATCCTGCAGACATTTTCGTGCAACTCCCCTTTTCTATCTACCGAAATGAATTATACCTCCGGCAGAAAAAGAACTCCAATCCCGTTTACAAGCGATTTTCACGGATTTCCCGCCGTATTTACGGTATTGGGCGAGGTTTTGTGACGTTATCTTTGTCGCGAAGCACTTTCACGACGAATTTCGGCAGCGCAAGCATTCTTTTGTACCTTTTCGGTTCCTGCAGCAGCCGGTAGAACCATTCCAGACGCAGTCTCTGGAACAACACCGGAGCCCGCTTCAGCTTGCCCGCGATAATGTCGAAGCTGCCGCCGACGCCCATGATCAGCGGTACGCCAAGCTCATGCTTGTACTTTGCGATCCAAGGCTCCTGCGTGTCCGCCCCTCTCGCCACGAACAGCATATCCGGCGCGGCGGCTCGGATTTGCGCCACGACCTCGGCATCCTCGGACGGTCCAAAAAATCCGTCCCGCACGCCTACGATGCGAACCTGCGGATACTGCAGCTGAAGCTTCTCGGCCGCCGTCTCGATCGTGTCCTTTGTCGTGCCGAGCAAATACACTTTCCAGCGGCGGCGTTCGCCGAACGCCAGCAGCCGGTGCATGAGATCGAAGCCGGCGACGCGTTCCGCGACGGGTCTGCCCACGTGGCTGGCCGCCCATACGACGCCCGCGCCGTCCGGCACGATAAGCTCGGCCGTCCGCATCATGCGGTAGTAATCCGGATTGTCCAGCGCCGACATGATCATAATCGGATTGGCCGTGATGACATGCGTCGTTTTTTTATTGTCAATGGCTTCGATCAAATACTCGACCGTCTCCTCCATGCTCATGCTGGAAAAAGGAATGCCGTAGATCGGCACAGTAGGCACTTGTCTGCTCATGTTCGAATGATTCACCTCGAATTCAATTGACGCAGCAGTTTCGCGATTTGTTGCGCGGGCTGCTGCGCTTGCTGCCGTAAGCCGTCGATCGCCGCCGCATGCTCGCGCTGCCATTCGGCGCGCCGATCGAGCAGGGCAACCGCTTCGGCCGCGAATACGCCGCTGTCCAGCTTCTCCGTCGTGCCGACCGCCTGAAGTTCAAGGCGCGCCAAGAACTGGTCGATCTTCGGATCGTAGGACAATCCGAGCATCGGCACGCTCCGGTTGGCCGCGTAGATGAGCGCATGGAGCCGCATGCCGAACAGGATGTCGCAGCGGCTGACTTCAAGCAGCATGCGCTGCGGGTCGTCGCCCGGCTCGGCGAGCTCGGCGGCGCTGCCCGCCCCGAGGCGGCCTTCCAGCCGTTTCATGACGTCCCGCGACGTTTCCGCGTCGTCGGGCGTATGGAACGGCAGGAAGCGCAGCCGCACGGGGCGGCTTGCCGCGAGCGCGGCGAGCGCGTCTGCGGCGCGGTCGAGATCCGCGCCGTCCGGGCGCCAGCGGCGCAGCGACACGCCGACGACGGGCACGCCGTCGCCAGCGTTGCCGCCGGCGGCGCCGCCTTCGGCGCGGCCCGCCGCCGCGCCCGAGGCTGCCGCTGCGTCCGCAGGCAGCGGCAAGCCCATCACCGGATCGGGCACCACCTCGATCCGGTCTTGCGGGACGCCCATGCGCGCCAGCAGAGCGGCGGATTCGGCGTCCCGCACCGATATATACGCGCTCTTCTTCATGACGTGCGCGATCAGCGGATCCATCCAGCGGCGATTGACCGGGCCGATGCCCTGGGAATAAATAAAGGTCGGCTTGCCCAGCCACTGGGCCAGCTTGATGACGCCCGTATAATACGGGATCGTCTTCGCGCCCGTCGCGTCCTGCAGCAAGCTGCCCCCGCCGCTGATCAGCCCGTCGCAGGAACGAAGCGTTCGCAGCAGCGACGCGGGATGCATCCGCGGCGCCGCCTCCACGCCGTACATCTTCGCCGTCCAGGCCGGATCGGCCGACAGGACGACCGGCTCGATGCGGACGCCTTGCGCTTCGCCTTGCTCCTCAAGCGCAAGCAGAATGGAGCGGAGCACCGCTTCGTCGCCGCTGTTGCGGAAGCCGTAATAGCCGGAGACGGCTATTCGGCGAGTCGGATAATGCGCGTTTTCAGCCATTTCCTCCAAGCTCCTTCCAGCAGCTGCCATACTCCGATCAGCACGCATCCGATCACGAAGCCAAGGCCGAGACCGAGGAACACCCGGATGATCGAAATATAAAGCGGCGTATGAATATGCGCGAACGTATCCACCATCGACAGCTGGCCGATCGACCCGACAATGATGAACACCCAGCCCGCGCGGTAGCGCAGCGACAAGAACAGTCCAAGCAGCAGCAGCGGATGCGCCAGCAAAAATTCTTTCGTGCGGGGCCGAACGCCAAATGTCGATTCCAGCCAATTGCGGAACATTAATTCAATTGTAGACGCTTCGCCGGCGTTGCCGGTCCGCGACAAATAGTACATGCCTGCGACCGCCGCGACCATCGCCACGACAACCCACCACACTTTGATCGGCAGCGTCAGCAGGTTGCGCAGCCTTGCCACGGGAGACCCGCCCGTATAAAGCACGACATACAGCGCCACCAGCCCGATCGGAGCGAGGTGAAGCAAGCTTACGCCGCGGAACTGCTGCAGCACAAGGCTGTACGCCACGCTGTTCAGCAAGCCGAACACGAACGGCACGGCAATAAGCGAGATAAGCGCCGTAATGACGAACAGTGCAATCGCCATGCCGAACCGGCGGGCGGCGTTCATCCCTTCAAAGATCCATTTCACGCCAAAAACCGAGCCTGCCGCGGCTTCGCCGCCCGCATCGCCGCGCGTCGTCCATTGGCCGCCGCCGACGGCGCGCTGCTTCCCTTCCGTATGGGCGTAAACCCGGTTCATCGCCCAGACGAGCGCAAGCGTCGGAGCGGCGATCGCGGCGCCTAGCGCCAGAGCCTGCTCCATCAGCGCCGAATTCAGCACGTAAAGCCCCGCGCTGCCGATCAGGCCAAGCAGGAACACCGGAATCGCCACGCCCGGGATAAAGGCGGCGATCAGCAGCGTAATGATCGCGACCGCGCCAAGCGCAACTATCCCTTTAAGCGGCTTCGCCCACGAAGGCCGCTCGACGTCGAACGGCTGCGCCGTCCCCGGCGCAAAGCCCGCCTCCTCCAGCTTGTGCACGGCGCCGTCCGGGCCTTTGAGCGCCAGGTACAAATTCTCCAGCGAGTTCACGATGCCGGATTTCTCCGAGCTCGACTGGACGCCGGCGTTAATAAAGAACATCCGGATGTTGCGATCCTTCGCCGCCAGCAGGAACCGGTCGGCGATCGTCTCCGGCGATACCGCCGTCGCGTCGTTTTCGGACAACGAATAAAGCCGGGTTACGTTATATCCGATCGCATAAGCGAGCTGATTCATGCCCGATTGCGGTTTTTTCAAGTTTTCGATGGCCACGATGCCCATGCCGTGCTTGTTCAACAGCTGGCCGAAAGCGGTAAGGCTGTTCAGCTCGGCTTGGTCGGTATACCCCTTCACCTTGTCGCCGTCGAACAAAATGCGTTCTACGCCGTACGACTTCAATTCCGCCAGCTGTCGGTCCGTCTCCGCCGCGTCAAACGGCAGAACCCGGTCGGAATAGCGGGCCAATATCCGGAAACCGGCGTCCCGGAGCGTATCCATCGTCATCGGATCGAAGCTGAGCGGCTTCAGAAGCGCGTCGCTAAGCGGCGTTTCGATCACGAGTCCGTCCCGGCCTTCGAACGTCCAATCGCGAACCGCGATATCGAAGCGAGCGAAAGCGTCGCGGATCAGCGGTCCGATTTTGTCCCGCTCCTCGGCGCCCGTAAACAGTACATAGGTGTAATTTTGCCCGATCGGCTCCAGTTCCCCGCGCAGCTGGGCGGCATCCTTCGAGTTGTAGTAAGTCAGTCTGCCCGCCAAATAAAGCTCCTTAAGCGAGCTTTCGTACAGGGACATCGTCGTGATGCCCGCGCTCTTCAACCCGGCCAGCTGCTCCTCGAGAAACTCCCCGGAACGCGGCTGATATTCGGCAATTTCCAGCAAGTCCCGGTAATCGAACACATACTCGACCTGCTTGGACGTCGATTCCATATTCATTCTCAAAGCGCCAAGCGGCAGCGCCGCGACGACCCCGAGCAGCGTAACGACCCATAACCATTGCTTTGCTTTGCGGTTCCAAAGCCGCCAATTGTGAAGCACAAAAATCCTCCTTCATATCCATAAGCCGCATAAACGCCTACGCTTAGTTTATCAATTCAACGAAAAAATCTCATTATTTCTGAGAGAAACTTTACCTGTAAACGATTTCCAAACCGCAAAAACGCCTGCTTCTGCCGACCTATAAAACGTCCCGGTGAAAAAGATGAGAAACCGGAAAAAATCCGAAGAAGGGTATCTCCCGAAGGCATGATCCGAGATCAAGATCAGGAGATACCCTTCCGCTTGGCTTTCGCATGAATGTTCCGTCAGGCTTCAGGCTTAGGCTAAAGCGTCCACCCGTTCCATGACCGTTTTGCGAAGCGCGTCAAGCGCTGCTCCGGCCTCATCCGTGGACGAACCGCGCACGGCGAAATAAACTTTGATTTTCGGCTCGGTGCCCGATGGACGCAAGCAGAACCACGATCCGTCGGCCAAAATGTATTTCAGCACGTTTTCCGGACGCAGCCCTTCCAGTCCGCCGCTGTAATCGAGCACCCGCTCCACTTGAACGCCGTTTATGTCCGCAGGCGGATTGTCGCGCCAATCCTGCATAATGCCTTGGATTTTTTGCACGCCGTCAAGCCCTTTAAGCGTACGGGATTCGAGCCCTTCCAGATAAACGCCGTATTGGCCGTAAAGCTCCATCAGCACGTCGTACAGCGTTTTGCCTTGGCTGCTGTAGTAAGCCGCTGCCTCGCTAATGAGCAGCGAAGCGACGATCGCATCCTTGTCGCGGGCGTAAGTGCCCGTCAGATAGCCGTAGCTTTCCTCGTAGCCGAACAGGAACGAGCGCTCGCCCGTTTGCTCGTAGCGGGTCATTTTTTCGCCGATATATTTGAAGCCGGTCAGCGTATTTTCCACTTCAACGCCGTAAGAACGCGCGATGTCCGCCCCCATCTCGCTCGTCACGATCGTCTTCACGACGACACCGTTCGCCGGCAGCTTGCCGCGCTCTTTCAGCTGGCTCAGCACGTAGTGGACCATGATCGCGCCGGACTGGTTGCCGGTAAGGACGACGTATTCGCCCGCACCGTTCTTGACGACGGCTCCCATCCGGTCCGCGTCCGGGTCCGTGCCGATAATCAGATCGGCCCCGACCTTCTTCGCCAGCTCGATCGCCAGCGTAAACGCTTCGCGTTCCTCCGGATTCGGCGATTTCACCGTGCTGAAATAACCGTCCGGCTGCTCCTGCTCTTTCACGATATGCACGTTGGTGAAGCCGGCCTTCTCAAGCACGCGGCGGACAGGCAGATTGCCCGTGCCGTGCAGCGGCGTATAGACGACGCTGAATTTCGCCCCAAGGCCGCTCTTCAGCAGCTCCGAGTTAAAGCTTTGCGACGCGACGACGCTTGCGTATTCCTCGTCCGCTTCCTCGCCGAGCCAGACGAGCAAGCCTTTCGCTTCCGCTTCTTCCCGCGTCATCCGCTTGATTTGATCAAAGCCCGTTACTTGCTGGATGGCCGCAATGACCTCTTCCGCATCCTCGGGAATGAGCTGGCAGCCGTCCGGGCCGTACGCTTTGTAGCCGTTATATTCCGGAGGGTTGTGGCTCGCCGTAATGACGACGCCTCCGCTTGCGCCAAGCGAGCGAACCGTATAGGAAAGCTGCGGCGTCGGACGTAGCGACGGGAACAGATAGGTCTTAACGCCGTTTGCCGCAAGCACCAATGCCGAATCCAGCGCAAACTCGGGAGAATTGTTCCGCGAGTCGTGCGCGATGACGACCGACGCCGGCTTGCCGGCCGCACGGGCAAGAACCCAGTTCGCAAGCCCTTGCGTCGCTTTCCCTACCGTGTAGGCGTTGAGCCGGTTCGTCCCCGCCCCCATGACGCCGCGCAAGCCGCCGGTTCCAAACTCCAGATCGCGGTAGAAACGGTCCGTAATTTCTTTCTCCGAGCCCGCAATGGCGCGAAGCTCTTCCTTCGTCGCTTCGTCAATGATCGGATCGTTCAGCCAAGCCTGGTATCTTGCTTCTGCCGTATTCGCGTTTGCCATTATGAATTCCTCTCCTCTATATATAATGGTAGAACTAGCAGATAACAAGCCGAAACGACGGCGCGTCCTTCTCGTAGGACCAACTTGTTTCGGCTAAGCTTATCATTCTTATCTTCAAACAAGAACACCCTTAAGTTCAAGGGCAACGGGTCCCAAGGGACTTTCGTTCCTGGCGGATCCTTTCGCGGCCCGTTACGCCGGATCGGAAAGCGCAAACATCAGCTCGCCTTCCGCCACGACCTTGCCGTCCACCAAAGCGGTCGCCTTTCCTTTGCCGATCGAGCCTTTCAGGCGCGTAATTTCAACCTCGAGACGAAGCGTATCGCCCGGCTTGACCTGACCGCGGAACCTCACCCCGTCAATGCCGGCAAAAAAGCCCAGTTTTCCTTTGTTTTCTTCGACCATCAGCATGGCCACCGAGCCGACCTGAGCGAGCGCTTCAATAATAAGGACGCCCGGCATAACCGGATAGCCCGGAAAATGCCCGACGAAAAAAGGCTCGTTCATCGTGACGTTTTTGATTCCGACCGCGCGCACGCCCGGCTCGACCTCCACAATCCGGTCGATCAGCAGAAACGGCGGACGGTGCGGAATAATTTCCTGTATTTGTACTACATCCAGCATAGCGGTATCCCTCTCTTTACAAAATCAAAATCGAAGTATAAAATTCGTCTTCAAATGTGAAACTATGCTTATCCTTCACAAAACTGCAGTTTGTGGAGGTTAAGATAAGGGGGCTTGGCCAATCGGACCCGAAGCGTCTTAAAGGCCAGGCCTCTTTCTTGTTCGATCATAACGGAGAAAGCGCCCAAAGCCATATGTATAACTTCTAAACACTCCCAATCATTATACAACTACCGTTTGAAGGAGCGCAAACGGTCTATGCCCCAAATAGCGGAGGCAAGCCAAGACCCCGGCCTTCCCCGTTTTCCGAAAACCAAAAAAGCCGCCCTGAGCGGGCGGCCGCGAGAAATCCTGCGATAAACTTATAAAGAATGATGCGGTCAAGCAAGTCCGGTCGTTTAGGACTCGCCAAAAACCAAATCGTATAAATGCTGCCACGTCGACCAGTGGAATACGTCCTCTGCGGGTCCGTTGCCTATAACCGTATAGCCGATATACAAGCCCGCCGCCAGCATGACGATCATAATGAGCGGCACGATGCACCTGCGGACAATTCGCAGCGTCATCCCGGCAGCCGTGCTTCGGCGCGGCTTGCCGTTTTTTTCGGAAGCCTCGCTTTGACGCCTGCTCAGACGGCTCTTGTCTTCAGTTTGTTTGCCGAAGTCGGTTTCGATCAACTCGCCGCGTTCGTCTGCCATGCTCATCTACATCATCCTATCTATCAAGCGCGCATATTGTTGGCCAGATTCATCATCGTATCGCTTGAGGTCAAAGCTCTCGCCGCAAGCTGGTACGCGCGCTGAACGTTAATCAGCTCTGTAATTTCGCTCGATAAATCCACGTTCGACTGCTCAAGAAAGCCTTGCTTCACGGCAATGCCTTCGGCGTCCGGATTCACCTCGCGAACAAGCTCGTTTCCGTCTTCTCCTCGAGCCGCGATAAACAGATTGTCCGCCGTCGCGGTCAGGGCGGCGGGGCTTGTTGCCTGCATCAGCTTGATGCGGCCAAGCTCCATGGTTTCCCCCGCCTCATTCTCTGCCGTTACCGTGCCGTCGGACGAGACCTTAACGGAGAAGCCGTTCGGCACGACGATGCGGCCGTCAACCTCCGTCCTTGCGACAGGATCGTACACCCTCGACACTACGGGGTAGCCTTGTTCCGTTGCCAGTATGGTATCACCGTTTGGCATAGGCGTCAACTGAAAGGAGCCGTTCCTTGTATAGCCATATTGTTCCTCTCCGCCCGTTTCGACCTGGAACCAAGCATTTCCGTCGATCGCCATATCGGTTTTAACTCCCGTTTCCTTCAGCACGCCCTGTTCGAAATCGGTCCGGACCGAAGCCAGGCGCGAGCCCCATCCCTGACGGAAGCCAAGCGGGGTCATCCGGCCCGGCTGCGAGAACGATTCGGGCTGCTCATAGGACGAATGGAGCAAATCCGCAAAAGACGCTTCCTTGCGCTTATAACCAACCGTCTCCTGGTTCGCGATATTGTCGGCCAGCACATCCAGCTTCCGCTGCAAGCCGTTCATGGACACCATCGCATTAATCATGGAGCTGTTCATCGTTGATCTTTGCCCCCTTCCTATACGCGTCCGACGCTGTTAACCGCTTT
Source organism: Paenibacillus thailandensis (assembly GCF_042685365.1). Classification (NCBI taxonomy): domain Bacteria; kingdom Bacillati; phylum Bacillota; class Bacilli; order Caryophanales; family Paenibacillaceae; genus Paenibacillus; species Paenibacillus thailandensis. The sequence continues at coordinate 33,471 of NZ_JBHUMY010000043.1, forward strand.
ATCCAAGCTGGCGTCATAGAACTGAACGACCTTCTGATTCGCCTCGTAGGCGCGCAAGGCGCTCATCAGGCTGACCGCGGCTTGGGCGGCATCCACGTTGGACCGTTCGATATATCCTTGCCGCACGGCTGCGTTTTCGCCCGCACCAAGCGGCCCGATCCCGTCTTCTTCTCCGTTGTACATGTACAAGCCGTCGCCTTCCCGCACGAGATCGTTTGGATTATTCACCCTCGTAATGAGCAGCTGCATGCCGGTATCCGCATTCGTCCGCGAATCGATGAACCGGTTATCGGCGGTCAGCTCGAGCTGCTCCTCCGCAATGCCGGCAGGGAAGACGATCGGCTGCCCGTTCGTCCCGAGCACGCGGTCGCCGTTCGACGTAACCAGATAACCCGCCGGATCAAGCGAGAAGCTGCCGTCGCGCGTATACCGGGTTTCGCCGTTTGCGTTCTGCACCGTAAAATACGCCTGCGGCTGGTACGTCACTTCGCCGTCCTCCGAAACGGCCTTGCCCGAGGCGTCGAATGTCACGCCCGGAACGATAAGGTCCGATACCAGCGCAAAATCGAGCGGACGGCTCGTCTCCGCGAGGTCTCCTTGCAGCTGCAGAAACGGCGCCTCCTCCGCGAACACCCCCGTATTGACCTTGCCCACCTTCGTTACGGGCTCGTCGTTTAAACCGGTCATGGAAAGAAGCATCTCCGGGAATGACCGGTTAACCGCGTTCTCCTGCTTATAGCCGGGCGTGTTGATGTTGGCGATATTATTCGTGACGGTATCGTGAATGCGCTGCTGCGCCACCATTCCGGATGCGGCCGTATACAGCCCTCTTAGCATACTTGAATCCTCCCCGATCGATGGATATACGTTATTCTATATATATCGGCATGAAGGAGGGCAGTCTAAATAGACTGCCCTCTAGGACTATCGTCTTATTTGCGCTTCGGCGCGTCCCCCCAGACGCCCTACCTGCGCAAATTAAACTTTCCGGCCCAGCTTGTCCAGATGATCGAGCAGGATGCCCGTCCCCTTCACGACGCAATGCATCGGGTCCTCCGCGACGAGGACCGGCACCTTCAGCTCTTCGGACAGCAGCGAGTCGAGCCCGTCCAGCAAAGCGCCGCCGCCCGTCAGAATGACGCCGCGGTCGATAATGTCCGCCGACAGCTCCGGCGGGGTCCGTTCCAATACCGTTTTCGCGGCCGCCACAATGGACATGACCGGGTCCCAGAGCGCTTCCCGCACCTCTTCCGAGCGAACCGTAATCGTAAGCGGAAGGCCCGTTACCATATCCCGTCCCCGAATGTCGATTTCTCCCCGTTTGCCATCCTCGTAGACCGTACCGATCTTCACCTTGATATCTTCGCTTGTCCGCTCGCCGATCAGAAGCTTGTACTTGTCTTTAATATACTTCATGATCGCCAGGTCGAACTTGTCCCCTGCGACTTTAAGCGAAGAGGAGGTAACGACGTCGCCCATGGACAACACGGCCACATCCGTCGTTCCCCCGCCGATATCGACCACCATATTCCCGCTCGGCTGAAAAATATCCATGCCCGCGCCGATCGCGGCAGCCTTAGGCTCCTCTTCCAAATAAACGTCCTTCGCCCCGCTGCGCTCAGCCGCTTCGCGAATCGCCTTCTGCTCCACCGAAGTGATGTTCGTCGGAGCGCAGATCAGCACCCGCGGGCGGCTGAACCAGCCTCGGCCTTCGACTCGGTCGATAAACGCCCTCAACATGATTTCCGTAATTTCGAAATCCGCGATAACGCCGTCCCGAAGCGGACGAATCGCGATGATGTTGCCCGGCGTGCGGCCTACCATCCGATGCGCTTCTTCGCCTACGGCCAGAACCTTCTTCGTATCGCTCTCGATGGCGACGACGGAAGGTTCGTCGAGCACAACCCCCTTCCCTTTCATATGAATGGATACGTTGGCCGTTCCCAGATCAATCCCTATGTCCTTGCTTAGCATAAGCCTTAAGTCCTCCAACGAATAATGTTTGCGCGTCTCATTATAGTTCCGTTGACACAGGAACGTCTGCTGAACATTATTCGCCAAAAAAACCGAAAATCCTTTATATGTCACAAAAAAATATGTCGTAAAAAACTTTACACCTTAGCCGCCGCCAGCACCTCCCGTTTTTTTCCGCTCGACTTCTTATATTTGATTTTGGTTGCTTCGCCGCCGCGAAGATGGCGAATCGACTTATGGTACTCGAGAATGTGCTTGACCTGATCTGCCAGATCGGGGTTAATCTCCGGCAGACGTTCGGTTAAATCCTTGTGAACCGTGCTTTTGGAAACGCCGAACTCTTTTGCGATTGTACGGACCGTATGCTTCGTTTCCACAATGCAGCGGCCTATTTTAATGGTGCGCTCTTTGATGTAATCGTGCACGTTCCCGCCTCCCTTACCTGAGATAGTTTGGTACATTATATGAGTGGCGCGGGTAGATATTCTTTGTGGCCAAGCATGACAAGCCGTTTGCCGCAAATTTTCGTGCAACCTGCAGCCGCGGGCAGGGAAGGACAGGACCCCTTGGCTCCCTCCGAGGAAGAAGAAGTCTTGCCGATTGCCCGGACAGCGCAAAAAAATAAGCCAAGGCTCCCGTCTGGGGTTCCTTGGCTTTAAGCTTAGACATTAGACTTGCTTCTTTATTGCTGTTCCATCAGCTCAGCCGGATTTTTCGCTTCGCCGTTCACGCGAACCTCGAAGTGCACATGTACGCCGAGATCCCGTTCCGCGTCGCTGCGGCCCGCTTTGGCAATGACGGATCCTTGCTTCACTTCGTCGCCTTCGGCTACGCTGACATCGGACAAGCTTTCGTAAATCGTCACCAGGCCGTTGCCGTGGTCGATTTCCACGACGTTGCCGTTCGTCGGATGTTTCTCGACATGGCTCACTTTGCCGCTAAGAGCCGCTACTACGTCAAACGTTTCGCCGTTCGGATCCGACAGGTCGACGCCGACGTGAGGCGTAAAGGTATCGCCGGACTGTACGACGGCCGCGGCGCGTTCTTCTTCGCCCGCTTCGCTGTCGTAGAACGAAAGCACTTCGTCCAGCTTGTCGCGATTCAATACCGGCCACTCGAGCTTCTCGTTGCCCGGAAGCGCGTCGACAATGGCTTCCTCGTCTTGCGGCGCCGCCGTCGCTTCCCCGCCTGCGGTACCTTCAGTCGCTTCGGACGGAGTCGTGGTGGAAGTCTTGCTAGTTGTATCCGCGCCCTGATAGATCCACATTAAGGTTACGATAATTGCTGCCGCGGCCAGAAACGCTGCCGGTGTCACCCATTTTTTCGACAGCAGCCTCTTCCATCCGCTGCCAGATTTCGCGGCAGATGCTTCTCTCCCTATCGTTTTGGGAGTTTCTTCTTTTTGCTTCGGTTTGTTTTGGTTTTCATTCATTTTCTATCACCTCACTAGCCATTGTTGCCAGAACGTCTAGCTTTATACGTGAGAAGATAGAAAGTTTTTTAGAAAAAGAACTTATAAACGGCGGTCTTCCGATAAATTCGCAAGCTTCGAAGCTTGCACGACTTCCGCTCCCGTATAGTAGTAAGCCAGGATATCAAGCGCGTTCCGCCCCTCCTTGGCCATTCCGTTCGCCCCCCATTGGCTCATGCCAATGCCGTGGCCGTAGCCGTAGGTCGTGATGGCGATGGAATCTCCTTCAACCTTCCACGTAAATTGAGAGGACGCGAGGCCTAGCTTCTCTCTTACTTCGCGGCCGCTGTAGGTGCGGCCCTCGATCCGGATCTCGGCAATCCGTTTGCCGTCCGTCCGCTCCAGCACCTTAATCGAAGGCTTGCCCGGCTCCCGCCCCGAACTGATGCCCAGCTTGCCGTAAAACTCCTTCAGCGTCATCGTGACCGTTTCTTTATAATCGGGAGAAAGGTCGACGTCCCACGGGCTTGGAACGCTTCGCAAATAAGGGATTTCCTCCTGCCAGTAATCTTCCGAATTTTCGGTATAGCCGTTGCTTGTGGAGAAAAAAACCGCCTCGATCGGCTCGCCGCGGAACGTTACGATCTCCCCTTTCGTCTCCTCCGTCGCCTTATCGAGCACAGCCATATATTTCTCCCGGCTTTCCTTATCCATCGTCTGGCCCAGCTTCTTCAAAGGGACATAAACTTGATGGACGGGCGTATCCGTCACATCGGCGTTGCGCACCGGCATGCCGCTCCTGTCGCGAAGCTCCAGCCTTCGCACAATATACGTGCGCGCCGCGATCGCCTGCGCCTTAAGCGCCTCGAGCTCGAAGTCGGGAGGCATCTCCCCGGCGACAACGCCTCTGACATACGTTTCGAGCGGCACTCTCTCAACGCGATTTTCGCCGGTAATATAAACCCGGACGACGACATCCCCGAGCTCGTCCGCCGCTCCGCCTTTAGCGGCCCCGCTTCCTTCCTCCGGCGGCGGGTTCCCCGGCCGTTCCCGGACTCCGCCCGCCGCGGCGTCCCTTCCTTCCGCCGCCCGCTCAAAGGCAGCTCCTTCTTCTTGCTTCTGCTGCGCGCTCCGCATCGTCCCGGCGCCCGGCTGCTGCCGCAAATCCGCGGCGATCAGCTGAACGAGCAGCGCGCTTGCTCCCAGCATGACGCCGACGGCAAACGGCGCCCATAGGCGGCTTGTCCGCCATTTGCGGATGCGCAGGCGTATACGTCTTGCCCCAGTCATCGTCTCGCAGCTCCCTTCCTTCCAGGCGCGGTTGGCGAGAAAAGCCCGCATCTGCACATGCGGGCTTCCTCCAATTCTTGAAATATAAGCTAGCATCGGAACTCCGTACCTCTACCAAGCTTATATTCCGCCCGGAAACGAGATCGTCTCCCTTGGCAGGAGACTCGGCCGTTTTCGGCCGGCCTGTATGGAATTATTCTATGAGACGGTTTGATAGGATAGAACCCGTACTTTAATCGTGTCGCAAAGCGTCGACCGGGCGTAGGCTTGCCGCCTTGTTCGCCGGGATAAAGCCGAACACGACGCCTACAAAAGCGGAGAAGCCGAACGACAGCATGACCGTATTGAGAGGCACTTCCGTTTCCGTTCCCATCGCAATGCCGATGATGAAGGAGGCGATATACCCGAGCACGATGCCGACCGCTCCGCCTAAACCGCTTATCGTTACGGACTCTACCAGAAACTGAAACAGGATGTCTCTCTTTTTGGCGCCCAGCGATTTGCGGATGCCGATTTCTCGCGTCCGTTCCGTTACGGACACGAGCATGATGTTCATAATGCCGATGCCGCCGACGACAAGCGAGATGGCCGCCACGTAAATCAGCTGACGGTTCATCGTTTCGTTAACCGAGTTGAGCGTCTCCATCGCGTCTTCCTGATTGGAAACCCGATACGCGTCTTCGTCCGCGAACTTCGCGTACAAGCTGGATTCCAGATCGCCGACGACTTGGTCCATGTCGCTGCCGTCCGCCACCTTGACGTAAATCGTGGAGACGCCGCTTTGATCGAATATTTTTTGCCCGGTTGAAATCGGAATCAATATTTTTTCGTCGTTCGAGCCGGTCAGCGATTCGCCTTTCGATTCCAGCAGGCCGACAATCGTGAAGATGTAGCCGTTGATCGTTATTTTTTTGCCGACAGCCTCCTGAGGATCTTCCCCTTCGTCCTCGAACAGATCCTTGGCCGTCTGCGTCCCGATAAGCGCAACCTTCTGCCTGTTCGCAATGTCGGGCGCCGCAATGTAGCGGCCGTCCTGCACGCTGAACTCCTGCGCGATCTCGTAGTCCGGCGTAATGCCCAGCACGGACACCGTGACCGACGTCCCGCCGAATTTGGCATAGCCGGTGCTGCTTACGATCGGCGCGACGGCTTCGATGCCGTCGATATCGGCGAAGGCTTCCGCTTCGTCGATCGACAGCGTCGTCACCGAGCCGCGGCCCGTAATGTTGACGCTGACCTGACTCGTTCCAAGGGAAGCGACCTGATCCGCGACTTCGTTAGCGGAAGCGCGGCCCATCGCCACCAGGGCGATAACGGTCGCAACGCCGATCAGAATGCCAAGCATGGACAAGATCGTTCTAAGTTTGTTCGACAAGACGCTTTTGATCGCCATCTTGAGGCCTTGCGACAATTTCACGGCTGTTCCCTCCTTCCAGCTCCGTCAGCACCCCGTCCCGGATCATCACGATGCGCTTGGCCCTCTTGGCCACTTCCATATCGTGCGTGATGAGAATAATGGTCTGGCCCGCATCGTTCAGCTCCTCCATCATGCCCAGCACTTCCATCCCGGTTTTGGAATCGAGCGCGCCCGTAGGCTCGTCCGCAAGCAGAAGCGAAGGATTCGTCGCGAGCGCCCGCGCGATGGCGACGCGCTGCTGCTGGCCGCCCGACAGCTCGCTCGGGCGATGGCCCATCCGGTGCGCAAGGCCAACGCGCTCCAGCGCTTCGGCCGCTCTCGCTTTTCTTTCTTTGCCGGACATGCCCCGATATATAAGCGGCAGCTCGCAGTTTTCGAGAGCCGACAGCTTGGGCAGCAGATGGTAGCCTTGAAAAATGAACCCGATTTTTTTATTGCGGAATTCCGTCAGCTTGTTGTCGCTCTGACCGACGACTTCGGCGCCGTCCAGCTTATAGCTGCCGCCCGACGGCACGTCCAGACATCCGATAATGTTCATCAGCGTCGATTTGCCGGAACCGGACGGGCCGACGATCGCCAAAAAGTCCCCATGGGTCACGTTAAGCGAAACGCCGTGCAATATCGTCGTTTTTTCCCGGCCCATCATGTAATACTTCACGACATTGTTAATTTCGATCAGAGGAGGATTCGGTCGGTCATTCATCGCATGCCTCCGCTCATTCCGCCGCCAGGGGCGGTTCCTCTCGAGAAATTGCCGCCCGTACCGCCGCCCGGGAAACTGCCGCCCGGGAACATAAATTGCTGCGTTTGCTGGGTGCTTTCCTCACCCATGCCCGCTTCGCCCTGCGGTAGCGGGACAAGCACCTGCTGCCCCTCTTCCAGGCCGGATACGATTTCGACGTAAGCGTCGTTGCTAAGACCGGTCGTCACTTCGACGAGCTTTCCGCCAAGCGTATCGATTCGTTGCAGCGCGCGCTGATTGCCCGCTCCGCTTTCGGTTTCCGCTGCGGCTTGGCCGCTGCCGTCGCCGCCCGATGCGGCCGTATCGCCGCCGGATTCGCCGCCCGCCGCACTTTGCTCCGGCGCCGCGCCTTGAGCGCCGCCCTTGCCGGCTTCGCTTGCGGCGCCCGCTTGGGCTGCTCCGCTTGCGGCGCTTTCTGCACCGGCGCTGCCGCCCGCTTCGCCGGACGCGGCGCCTTGGGCCGTCTGCCCCGTGCCGCGCTGACCGGCGGACGCGCTGTCGGATCCGCTGCCGGACGTCCTGCCGGATGCGCTAGTCCCCTGCTGCGCGTCTTCTCCGGCAGCTGCTCCCGCCTCGCCGGCGGCCGCGCCGCCCGTTTCTCCGCTCGACACGCGCACGTAAGATTTGCCGCCCGCTTCGACGACGGCATTCACCGGCACGAGCAGCACATTTTCCTTCGATTCGATCGTAATGGCCGCTTCGCCGGACATGCCGACCATGACGCCCTCCTTGTCCGTCAGCAGAATGCTGACCTCAAACGAAGACGAGCCGTTGCTGGACGTTCCTTCCTTGGCGATTTCCGAAACCGTCCCGGCAAACGTTTTGTCCGTAAACGAGCTCAGCGTAATATCAGCCGTTTGGCCGACCTTGACCGACGTAATGTCGGTCTCGTCAACCGTCGTCGTAAATTCCAAATAGTCGTAATCGACGATTTCCACGACTGTCGTGTTCCCTTCGACTTCATCGCCGACTTCGATGCTCAAGTCCGTCACTTGCCCGTTGATCGGCGCCACGATTTGCTTGACCTCTTCGGATTGCTCTTCATAAATGTCTTGAAGATCCTCTTGATAATCCGCGATCTGGTCGTTGGCGTCCTCGATGCTCTTCTCCAGCGATTTTTTGGTTTCTTCTTCGTTCTCCGTACCCGTCGCTTCCTTATAGCTTTCCTGATAATCCAGAATCTCTTCCTTCAGCTTCTCGATGTTGTTGTTAATCTCTTCAATCTGGTCGTCATAATTGTCGGTATCCTCAAACGTGGCGATAACGTCGCCCGCTTTGACCGTATCTCCCTCCGCGACGTTGACCGTCGCGATCGTGCCGCTTTTGCCGGCCGTCACCGTCTCCCTCGAATTGGCCGCGACCGATCCGGTGCCGCTGATCTGATTTACGATGTCTCCTCTTGTCACCCGCACCGTCGTCGCGGTCGAAGCCGCCTCAACCTTGTTTTCTTTATTGAAAACAAAGTAATAGTAAGCCCCGCCCCCGGCCGCGGCAATTATAATTATGACGCCGAGCCATACCATCCATTTCCTCATTGGCGCAACTCCACCCTCCATCAGTCTTTATCAGCACGACTATAACATCCAAAAATGAACAAACGATGAACAAGCCCGCGGGTCCGCCTGCCAAGCGAGGCTTCGTCAAGCGCAACGATCATAACGGTAAATTTCGCGCGCCAGCCCCTTTTGAATGAAAAAAAGAGCCTCTGCCGCGCGCCGGCAAAGACTCAAATACCGATAGACCTGGACAAACGATCATTCGCCCCGAAACAAAAAATACCGGCGCTCCGCCTCTCAAGGAGGCTGAAACGCCGGTATCATTAGGCCCAAGTCGGTTGAACCTTCAACATTGGTACTTCCTTATCCCGCTTGTACGACGATTCCGTATCCGCAGCGCTTGCCGCTGCCGCTACGGCCACGGGCTCCGCCGCCGCATGCTTGGCTGCCGCCGCGACCGCATCGCTTTCTTCCACGCGGCGAATGTCGGCCCCTAGCGCCGCAAGCTTGCCGGTAATGTCCACGTACCCGCGGTCCACGTGATGAATGCCGGCGACTTCCGTTTCTCCGTCGGCGCGAAGCGCGGCGCAGATCAGCGCGGCTCCCGCGCGGAGATCGGTGGCGCACACTTTGGCACCGGTCAGCGGGTAACCGCCGCTTACGATGGCCGTACGCCCTTCGACTTTAATTTGGGCATTCATCTTCTTAAACTCCTCTACATGCATGAAGCGGTTCTCAAACACCGTCTCCGTGATGAGGCTGGTTCCTTCCGACATGAGAAGAAGCGCCATCATCTGCGACTGCATGTCGGTCGGAAAACCCGGATGCGGGAGCGTCTTGACGTCAACCGATTTCAATTCGCCGGTCGACCGGACGCGGATCCCGTTGTCGCTGACCGTGATCTGAACGCCCATTTCTTCAAGCTTGGAAATAACGGGCGTAAGATGGTCGGCAATCGCGTTCTCCACAAAAACATCGCCGCCGGTAATGGCGGCCGCAACCATATAAGTACCCGCCTCGACGCGGTCCGGGATCACCTGATGCGCAACGCCTTGCAGCCGTTCGACGCCTTCGATCCGGATCAGGCCCGTGCCGGCGCCCCGTACTTTGGCGCCCATGGCGTTCAAATAATTGGCGAGGTCGACGATTTCCGGCTCCTTCGCCGCGTTTTCGATCAACGTCGTTCCCTCGGCGAGCGCAGCGGCCATCATGATGTTCTCCGTAGCCCCGACGCTAGGCACGTCGAGATAAATTTTGGCCCCTCTCAGGCGGGATGCCGAACTCGCCTCGATAAAGCCATGACCAAGCGTGATTTCCGCTCCCATTGCTTCAAAGCCCTTCAAATGCTGGTCAATCGGTCTGGTGCCGATAGCGCATCCGCCCGGAAGCGAAATTCTCACTTTGCCTTCGCGGGCAAGCAAAGGTCCCATAATGAGGAACGAAGCCCTCATTTTCCGTACAAGTTCATATGGGGCTTCGCAACAAACCAGACGTTCGGCGTTAATGCGCATCGTCTCATTGTTATACGTTAACTGCGCGCCCAGAGATGCAAGCACGCTCTTTATGGTCATGACATCGTCGAGGAGGGGAACGTCATGGATAACGCTATCTCCTTCTGTTGCAAGTAATGAGGCCGCAAGTATGGGGAGAACTGCGTTTTTAGCTCCGCTGACGCGGACTGTCCCCGACAAACGCTGGCCTCCGCGGACGATAATTTTGGTCATCTTATGTTTCCCTCCGCGAGGTTAATTCCCTCTTCCTATTTCTGAAGAAAATGGCACTGCTTAATCACCTAAACTTCATAATATCATCGACCTACACGAGTCGACAAGCGCTAAATTATTTCCAAATTTTACCCCGCCTCCGGCATATGCCGGGCCTTCTACGGCCGCCGATGCCGTGGAAGCGCCAACAGCCGAAAGCCGCGTAAAACCTGAGATCGCCGCATGATATTATATTCGTGGGGCGACCCGTTTTTCGGTCCATTATATACTATCCATTGTTGACATTTTTCGATATCGTTATTCGACAAATCCCCTTAGCAGCATGGACCAGTTCCAGTACCCGAGAACGAATTGGGCGAACCAATGGCCTACGATAACCGCGGCCAACACCTGCAGCATTCTCGCTTTCGGGCTTCGAGGGTTCCGCAGCAGCTTCTCCCATTTGATTTCCTGCAGCAACGACCATGCCAGAATAATGCTTAAGAGCGTTACGACAATTGAAAAAAGCCCCGTCAAACCGCTCGTCATTTGCAAATCGTTTATCCCATCCATATGATCACCACAGCTTGCTTCCTTCCCGATTTCGGTTCAAGCTTCTACTCTCTTCGTTTCCTCGACGCCTTAACGCCCTTCTATACTTATTTCGGGCGGAGTTTGATCATGACTTCCGGCCCGCCGGACGCCAAACGCTTAATGGAAATTTAACTTTGCCTTACCCATATAAATATCGGCCGGTATCGGGAGTTTCGTTAAGCTCGCGCCCTGTATACCTCCGCTGCCGGCCGTCATCATTCTACAATATATTTCCGAGGAAATGCAAAATTTGTCCGGGGAATAACCCCATCGCCATTAAGGCTGCCGCCATAACGGCAAGCATGCCTGCAGCGGATGCCGGCAAGGGGATCGGCGAGTCGTCCGGTCCCGTTCTCATGAACATCCAACGAACGAATATAAAATAGCCGTAAAAAGAGACGGCCATACAAACGGTCATAACGGCCGTCGCCAACAGCTCGCCTTGCGAAGCGGCCTGAAACAACAGCAGAAGCTTGGCGGCGAATCCGCCTGCCGGGGGAAGCCCCGCAAGGGACAATAGAAATACCCCCGTCATCGCGCAAAGGGCCGGGTTCCGGTAATAAAGCCCGGCCAAACGGCTTACGGGCATCCTCTGACGGCCGACGGCGCGTATCGCCGCCAACGCCCCGGCATGGCCGATCGCATAAACGAGCAAATAGTAGATAAGATGAACGTCTACGCCGCGGCTTAACGCGGCCGACGCAAGGCCGTAACCGGCCCCCGATATCGCCGAACCCGTCCATAGTCCGACTGCATGGCCGCGGCGCACAATCATGATGACCGTCCCGCCCAGCATAAGCACGACGGCAACCGCCATTATAATGAAAGAGAAGCGCTCCATCCGTTATCCCCCTATCCCTGCCGTTAATAAAGACCGATCCCAATCGGCGGAGCCGGATAGCAGCATATCGGTTACAATCGACGGATAACAACCGAGCAAGACGATAAACGCAAGCAGCACAATAACCGGTACCGCTTCGATCAACCGCGCGTCGCGAACGCCCGAGTACCGGTCCGAGACCGGCCCGTACATGGCACGCGTTGCGCCCCGCAACAATGCCGCCGCAATGGGGATAAACCCGACGCAAGCCGCAATCGCAAGTCCGGGCATGTTCTCCATTAAGCCCAGCATCGTAAACAACGAGCCTATAAAACCGGACAAGCCGGGAAGCCCCAGCATGGCGAACGCCCCCGCAATATACGCCCCGCTCAGAAAAGGCATCGGCCGGGCAAGCCCGCCGAGCTCCGGCAGCTTTGCGGTTCCCGTCCTCTCCTCAACGGCGCCCGCCACCAGCCACAGCAGAGAAACGATCAAGCCGCCGGAAACGGTCTGGAACGCGGCGCCCGTTACGCCCGTCTCATTGCCGGCCGCCAGTCCCATCAGTACCATGCCGGATTGGCTAATCGTCAAATAGGCGATTAACATGCGCAAGCATTGCTGCCGGCAGGCAAGCACGGCCCCGTACAGCCAATTGATTACGCCGATGAGCCCGATGATCCAGCTTAGCTCTTTCGCTTGCTCCGGGAACGCCTCGAAGCATAGCCGAATGAGCCCGTAAGCTCCGACGGGCACGGCCCCGCCGCCGAGCAGCATGGCGACCGGAGCCGGCGCCGCCGCGCAAGCCTTCACCAGCCAGGCATGGAACGGAAACAACCCGATCCGGAGGCCAAAGGCCAACAGCAGCAAACATCGGAGGACCCACCCGTTACTCGTTAGAAAATCGGCCGTGCTGCCGGAAGCCGCCGATTCGCCCGTACGCCCGGGTTCCGCCAATCCCGGCAGCTGCTCGTAGCCGGCGGAAAAGATCCGGCCCGCGCCTCCCTCCGGCCCATGACCCGCCGAGTAAACAAGAAGCAGGAGAGCGGCCAGCAGAAGAACGGAGCTTATCCCGTTTACGAGAAGCCAATTCCCGGCGGCCTTCTCCTTGCCGTCGCCGCCCCATATTCCGACCAGAAACGTCATCGCTGCCAGCACGGTTTGGGCAAATGCAAACAGCAGCAGCAAATCCTTCGCCAGAAGCGCGCCAAGCAAGCCGCATTCCAGAAGAAGCAGCCAGCCGTAATACGCTTTTCTCCGCTTTTTGATATAAACGGAGGCTAAAGCCGCCATCGCGGCGGCAAGCGATACCGTCACGGAAAGCGGTAGAGACAACCCGTCAACGCCGACCTGATATTGTAAGAGTAGCGTCAGCGCGCTCCCTTCCTCCTGTTCGGCTCCCCCCGCCGGAAGCGTGAATTCGCCCCAGCGAACGTTCTCTTCGTACAATGAGCCGTCGGGATTGACGCTATAGCTTCCGTATAACGATAAAGAGAGAAGGAGCGGTATGAGCGCTGCTGTAACGGAGACCGCTTGCAGCAAGCGTCCCTTGTCCTTCGGCACCAAAAGCACGGCAAGCAATCCGAGCAAAGGAGCAAATATAATCATCGATAAAACAGGCAATTGCTGAAGCATTACGGCTGCCTCCTTCCGACCAAAAAGTCGTCAAAGGCCTGAACGGCTTTGCCTAAGGCCCGCAGCGAAGCTTGCGGGAATTTGCGGCAAAGCTTCGGGATATACATCTCCTGCTGAAGCAGCCGGACCATCAATGGCTTCGGGGCTTCCCCGGCCGGCCCGGCGGAAGAGCGGCGGTGTGCAAGACTCCCCAGCAGTATGCCGGCCAGGATGGAGAGCCATACGCCCGCCGCGGCAGCTGCGTTGCCGCCGGCCGCCGGTTCCGCGCCCGTCAGCCAAACGGACAACCAGCCGTTCCACGGCGTCTCGACGAGACCGGCCGCCGTACACAGAACGGCAGGCACTACGATCGCGCTAAACGGAACGGACATCTTTCCGCTCCCGTTCCCTCGAAGAGCCGCTTGACGGGCGCCGTACCCGGCCCGGACGGCGGCTGCGGCTTTCAGGAGCATCGCGGCGACCGCAACCGCATACCATGCCGGCGAATAAGCGAATGCCGCCTTTAGTGCCGCCGACGAAGACCAGTAGCCGACAAACGGCGGAAACCCTGCCAGAGCAAGCGCGGCTGCAGCGGTCAGCCATGCCTGCGTCCGGCCGGTACCGCTTCGCAGAACGGCAGCCCGCATCCAGGCGATCGTCAAGATGTTCGTACCGGCCATGAAGATCGCTCCGGTAACCGAACCGAAGCCAAACGCCATAAATGCAAGCCCCGTCTGACTTACGGACAGATGCGCCACAGCCTTCAACGGCTCCCGCTGCGCCAAGGCAAAAGCGGCGGCCGCGAGCGCCGTCGCCCCTCCGAGCACCGCAGCCGCCTGCATGGCCGATTCCGCGGCCCCGAACAAATCGTAAAGCCGGGAAACGAGGAATACGGCGGCTGCCGGCAGTGCGGCGACAGGCAAAAACGCCGCGAACGAGCGCTCTTCCGCAGCCTCTATGCTCCATCGATAGAACGGAATCAAGGCGCCTTGCGCTGCACCGGCGGCAAGGACAAGCAGCGCAATCCATTCCGCCGTTCCGCGCCCGATCGATTCCGTTCCCGCCTGAAGGGCGTTGTGCATCGATGCAAAATCAAGCAAATGGTCCGGCAAGCGCCAAAACAACGTAACGATCGCAAGCAGCAGCGCGGCGCTCCCGAGCCTTGTCGTCATAAACATCCGCTTGGCGGCCCCGACGGCCGTATTGTCGCCATAATAATAACCGATCAGCAAAAACGCTCCCGCTCCCGCCATTTCCCAAAATAAAAACAACGTCAAAAGATCGCCGGACAGCAATAAGCCCAGCAAAGCGAATTGGAACAACGACAGGTAGCTGAACAATACCGTTGTCCGGTCGTCTTCGCCCTTTCCGAAGGAAGCGGACAAATAAGCCGCAAAGCCAAGCAAAGCCGCGGCGGCGAGCAAAGCGGCCGTCATATTCGTCACTTCGTACCTGACCTGCAGCGAATATTCGCCAAGGCGTATCCAATCGAAGCTGCCGCTGTAATCCTCCGCATTCGGCTGCAGCCGCCCGATTCCGACCAGCAAGGACATGACAAACGACAGCAGCGAGCCGACGCATCCGACCCACATTCCCCCCTTGCGGAAACCTCTGCCCAGCGCCAGCTGAACGAGGAACGCAAGCAGCGGGAAAACCGGAATCACCCAGGCAAACCGCGCAAACAGATCCATAGGCTCGCTCACCTCCTCTATGACCGCCTATACTGTAGAGCAAATGCCAGATCCTAAAAAAAAGCGGAAAATAGCCGTTTATATTGACGCATATGCTGCGTTTCATCTAATCCTATGCTTTCTGTCCCTACTATTGGACGCATAAAGCGCGATAAAGTTTCTGTCAAAATCGCAATCGGCCGAGACAGAACGAATCGACTTGCGCCGTCCTGGTCCGTTAACGGTACCGTTTCGGGGAAAATGACGAGCCGATTGACGGGGACTGAAAAAAAGCCAACCGGATCGTTCCGGTTGGCCTAACATCGTTCGGGCTTTTTCGAGAAGCGCTTCGTCTGCGCCAGGTTCAAAGCGCGTGACGCGGCTGCCCGGCTGCCATTAACGGAGACGCGATTCCGTAAGCTTAAACTGCCCGACCATTTGCTGCAGCAAGCCGGTAATCGTCCCGACGTTGTGCGACGTATGCCGGACATTCTCCATAGCGGCGGCCAGCTGCTGCATATTGCTCTCGACGCCGGCCGACGCTTGACGGTTCGACATGCTCACTTCCGCAATCCGCTCCATCAAATCGACCATGCCGTCCACCACCTGCGTTTTGCGCAAGCGATCCGCTCCCGCAGCTTGAAGCGTCCTTCGGGCGGCATGGACAAGCTCCGTGCCTTCCTCGACGACCCGGGTGCCTGTCTCCATCGAGGAAAACGCCTGTTTGGCGCCTTCATAAATATGCAGCGTAATTTGCTGCACTTCCTCCGCTTGCTTACGCGTCATTTCGGACAATTTGCGAATTTCCGAGGCCACCACGGCGAAGCCTCTTCCCTGTTCGCCGACCCGCGCCGCTTCGATCGAAGCGTTAAGCGCCAGCAGATGCGTCTGAGCCGATATTTCCTCGATGACCTGCATAACCCCGCGAATATCTTCCACCGTGCTTACGAAGCTTCGGATCGTGCCGTTTGTTTCTTCTACACGCTGCGAGATGTGCTCCATTTTGTCTCCGATCCGTTCGACTTCGGTTTGCGCTACCGTTATTTGCTCCTCCGCCTGCCGTTCCATCTCCCGCAGCGTCTTGCGCATATCGGCGGCGGCGTCCTTCGCCGTATCGATATCCTGCAGCTGCGTCAGAATGCCGCCGATCATGCTGCTGATGGTGGCGTGAACCTCCTCCGTCGTCCGGGCCGTATCGCCGGCGGACTGTCCTAACGAGAGCTGGCTGGCCATGACGTCTTCTGCCGCCGCCTTCACTTTCAGCATAATGCACTCCAGCGAATCGATCATGTTGTTGATCCATTTCGCCAATTCCTTCGTTTCGTCGTTGTCGAAGGAAGAAAGCGGTATGCGCTGCGTCAAATCCCCTTTCCCCTCCGCATTGATGCGGATAAACCGGTTCAAGCTGTGCAGCTTGTCGACAACCCGCCGGGATTCCTTGCGCTGCAGCCCTCCGGTCAATAACGCCGCGGACATAAACGCAAAGACGCCGACCGCAGCGGCGGTTATCCCTGGCGACGCCACCCCGCCCAGCGCGTAACTTAACCCCGCCACAAGCACGGCGACAACGGCCGACGACCATAGCTGTATCCTGGACATTCGGCGGCCGATGCTGCGTACCCGGTACACTTCCTCCAGATCGCCTTCGCACATCATGCCCCATACGTCCGGGCAATGAGGCAGCTGGAACGTCACTCCCTTGCCGATGACGGGAATATGGCGGTAATCGGAGTAGCCGGGGAATTCCACGAACAGATTGCTTCCGTTCTTAATCGTGTTGGCCACTCCCGGATGCAGCTGCCCGGTAGCCGGGTCGGTAAAAATAATTTCCAGCTCGGTATGCTCCTTGACCGATACGATTCCCCAATCCGTCGTTACGCCGTCCTTCAAATTCTCGCCATGGGTGAACGTCCGGTCTTCGAAACGGCTGCGGGACAAAGCCGTGCCCGGCGCGATATGCGTAAGAAGCGAGGGCTTCGCCATAAATAGGTAGTTGTCGCCGGAATCGGGATAGACATGCCCGGATTCGCGTTGGATCAGATCGCCGAGCACGTCGTTGGGCACTCTTCCGCACAGCATGCCGGCATATTGGCCTTGGACCGTCAGAGGGTGCATGAACAGAATCGTCATTTTATCGTGAAAGGATGATGTTCTTGGTCCCAGCGCAAGCGTGACCGGATCGCCGTAAGGACCGAACAGGCATTTGGCGTAACGGCTTCCGCTCCCCGCCTTCCGGCAGTACTCGATGCCCGGGTGCAGAAGCGTTCCATCGCCGTAGGAGGCGCCGACATGCCCGGCAAAGGTCGAGAAGGTAACGGTATGTTTGGCGTCAAGGAGGAAAAGTTCCGTAAAGTCGTCTGCTCTATCATAGGCTTTCTCCAGCAGCA
The DNA here is from genome assembly GCF_042685365.1 of Paenibacillus thailandensis. Classification (NCBI taxonomy): domain Bacteria; kingdom Bacillati; phylum Bacillota; class Bacilli; order Caryophanales; family Paenibacillaceae; genus Paenibacillus; species Paenibacillus thailandensis. The sequence goes on from NZ_JBHUMY010000043.1 coordinate 50,586, forward strand.
CGGCGACGCTTTCGGCCCCGGGAGCTCCATTCCGGCCGTCGTTGGCGGAAGGCAGCTCGGCAGCGACAAGATCGGCAAGCCTCTCCATATGGCCCCAATATTCGTTGGCCCAATCGGCCAGAAGCTCCTTGCGTGTATCCGCAATACCCTCGAATATTTGCTCTATGTCCGTCTTTAACTCCCGGTTCATACGCCATGACCTGTAGAGCGGAAGTCCTTTTTTGAAACCTAGCCAATCAAACATAGGCCTCTCCTCCTATCCGAATTTTTATGTATATATCAACTATACTAACATATAAATAACAATCTACCTATATAAAATGTTAAAAAATGAAAAAAATTGACGAATCAAGACGAAAAAACAAGCTGCAGGGCATTTGAACGATGCGACCCCGCAGCTTGCAATGTAAGATTCTATTCTTTTGGCGGACATAATTATCGGATGAACAGTCTCCGCAGACGTTTCCATCCCGAAGGGCGTGTTGCAACAGGGAGAGGGGCGTCTTGAATTTCCGAACCCGCCAGCAAGGCGGCCGCATTCGAGCGATAATAGCCCGCCCACTCGGCGCCCAATGTTTGTTCGACGCGGGCATAAGCCTCCGCAAGGCAGACCCCCCGCCGTTCCGGATGATGGGCGTCCGACGAGACAAAATGAATAAGTCCTTGCCTGCACAGCTGCCACGATAACCGCTCGACGCCTTTGCCGTATCCTCCGAGCAACGAGGCGCTCGTCACCTGCGCCAATGCGCCCAGCTCTACAAGCCGCACCAGCTTGTCCGGATCGCGGGCGACTTCGGCGTTCCGCTCCGGGTGGGGTATAACCGCGCATACGCCGGCTAGCTGCAGTTCGTAAACGATCGATTCCATATAATCCGGCACATGGCCATGCGGCATTTCAAGCAGCATGTACGGCCCTCCGGCAAGAGAAAGAAGTTCGCCGTTCTGCCAGTTGCTCAGCAGCTCCCGGTGGACATGCACCTCTTGTCCCGGATGGACATTAACCGGAACGCCTTCGGCTTCCAAACGGGCATTCAGCTTGCCCGTCAACGAAACGACCTCCGCGGCCGGATTCATAAACCGGTTCGTGCGATGATGAGGCGTTGCGATGATATCGGTCACCCCTTGCTCGGCGGCGGATCGGGCCAGTTGAACGGACGTCTCCCAGTCCGAAGCCCCGTCGTCAATTCCCGGCAATATATGCGTATGGATCTCGACCATCGATGCTCCTTCCTTTCCCCTGCATCTTCCAACTCTTTCCGTCATTATACCAAGGCAGCGCCTTAACCGTAAACGCCTTGCGCATGTGAGCAAGTCCCGTCTGACGCACGCTGAAACGGCTTCTACTCGTCCTGTCAAAGGGCGAACCGCTTTATATAAAGCTTTCATGGCAACAAAAAAACACCGCATTTGCCCGCCGAAGCGGGACAAATTACGGTGTTCCCTTGGTTGTGTTGTCGATGCTGTTTACAAACCTTTTGCGTTAATGCGGTTTAACGCGCGTTGCAGAGCAAGCTCTGCACGGCGGTAGTCGATGTCGTCGCGTTTTTGGGCGAGACGCTGCTCTGCCCGTTCTTTGGCTTGGCGCGCGCGCTCTACGTCGATGTCGCTTGCCGTTTCCGCCAATTCCGCGAGAATGACTACCTTGTCTTTACGCACTTCGATGAAACCGCCGTGAACGGCAATGACATCTTGTTTGCCGTCGCGTTTGATCACGACTGGGGCAATACGTAGCGTAGTCACAAACGGTACGTGGTTCGGCAGGATGCCGAGCTCGCCTTCCGAGCCTTTCACGCTGACCATATTGGCCGTTTCCGCATATACTTTGCGCTCCGGCGTTACGATCTCAACTAGAAAAGTGCTCATGTGGATTCCTCCCGCCTTTCACTACACTAGCGTTTTGGCTTTCTCCACGGCTTGTTCAATCGTACCTACATAACGGAATGCTTCTTCCGGCAGGTCATCATGTTTGCCCTCGAGAATTTCCTTGAAGCTGCGAACCGTGTCCTTAACCGGCACATAGATGCCTTTGTTGCCCGTGAACGGCTCTGCAACGTGGAACGGCTGGGACAGGAACAGTTGAATTCTGCGAGCGCGAGCAACCGTAAGCTTGTCTTCTTCGCTCAATTCGTCCATACCCAGGATGGCGATAATATCTTGAAGTTCTTTATAGCGTTGCAAAATTTTCTTAACGCCTTGCGCGACATTGTAATGCTCTTCGCCGAGAATGTCCGGCGACAGAATGCGCGAGGACGAAGCGAGCGGGTCAACCGCAGGGAAGATACCCATCTCGGAAATTTTACGCTCCAGGTTCGTCGTTGCGTCCAAGTGGGCGAACGTCGTAGCAGGAGCCGGGTCGGTGTAGTCGTCGGCAGGAACGTAGATCGCTTGGATCGACGTAACCGAACCTTTTTTGGTCGACGTAATGCGCTCTTGCAGCTGACCCATTTCCGTTGCGAGCGTAGGCTGGTAACCTACGGCCGACGGCATGCGGCCGAGCAGGGCGGATACTTCGGAACCCGCTTGCGTGAAGCGGAAGATGTTGTCGACGAACAGAAGCACGTCGCGGCCTTCCGTATCGCGGAAGTATTCCGCCATCGTCAGACCCGTCAACGCAACGCGAAGACGCGCGCCAGGCGGCTCGTTCATTTGGCCGAATACCATCGCGGTCTTCGGCAATACGCCGGAGTCCTTCATTTCATGGTACAAGTCGTTACCTTCGCGGGTACGCTCGCCTACGCCGGCGAATACGGAAATACCGCCGTGCTCTTGGGCGATGTTGTTGATCAATTCCTGGATCGTTACCGTTTTGCCTACGCCGGCACCGCCGAACAGACCGATTTTGCCGCCTTTGGTGTAAGGAGCAAGCAAGTCGATAACTTTAATGCCCGTTTCCAGCATTTCCGCTTGTACGGACAGCTCTTCGAATGCAGGAGCTTCGCGGTGGATCGGAAGGTTGATGTCGGAAGTGACATCGCCCGCTTCGTCGATCGGCTGGCCAAGCACGTTGAATACGCGGCCCAGCGTCGGAGCGCCTACTGGAATCGTGATTGGAGCGCCGGTATCAACGGCTTCCATGCCGCGAACAAGACCGTCGGTGGAGCTCATCGCTACGGCGCGAACGGTATTGTCGCCAAGATGAACGGCTACTTCAAGCGTCAGGTTGATGTCGACGCCGCCATCCGCGGCTTTATGATTAATTGTGACGGCGTTCAAAATTTCCGGCAAATTGCCGCGTTCGAATTCAAGGTCGACAACCGGACCTTGAACCGACAAAACGCGTCCTTTTTTCATGGTTTTCCCTCCTGTTACCTTCTAAATGAAACGCAAAACAACTCCGGCTCCCGTCCGTGCCGGACGGTCATAAGCCTAGTGGGTTCCGGTTTTATGCTTGGGCGCTTGCGCCGGCAACAATCTCGGTAATTTCTTGCGTAATCGACGCCTGACGGGCACGGTTGTACGCAAGCGTCTTCTGGGCGATAATCTTCGTCGCGTTTTTCGTCGCGCTGCCCATCGCGGTCATACGAGCGCCGAACTCACTTGCTTTTCCGTCCAATACAGCGCTGTATACGAGCGTTTCCGCATACTTCGGAAGCAGCACTTCGAGCACGCCCTCCGGCGACGGCTCATATTCGTAATTCGTAACGGCCGACTTGCCGCCTACCTCTTCGAGCGGCAGCAGACGTTTCGACACCGGCACTTGAGTAATCGCGTTGACGAACTGGTTGTAGCACAGGATAAGCTCGTCGAATTTTCCGTCCGCAAACATGTTCACGGCTGTGGACGACACGGCACGAATGTCTGCGAAGGTCGGGCTGTCGGGAAGGCCGATCACTTCTTCCACGATCGGCATGTTGCGCCGGCGGAAATAGTCGCGGCCTTTCCGTCCGATGACGAAAATGGCGTATTCGTCGGTCGATGCATGGTTCTTGCGAATCATCTGGGTAACAAGCTTCAGAACGTTGGCGTTATAGCCGCCGGCAAGCCCTTTGTCCGACGTGATAACGAGGTAACCCGTCTTTTTGATCGGACGCGTCTCGAGCATCGGATGCTTGACGTCTTTCGTTCCGGCTGCGATGTTCGCTACGACTTCCTTCAGCTTATCCGCGTAAGGGCGGGCCGCTTGGGCCGCTTCCTGAGCCTTTCTCAGCCTGGATGCCGCGACCATTTCCATCGCTTTCGTAATTTGCTTCGTATTTTGCGTGCTTTTAATTTCGCGCTTAATTTCACGCATGCCTTTTGCCACTGGATTTCACCCGCCTTTGTTGCTTTGGGGGCGCCAAAGCCTGGTATTGGTAGAACTAAGCGCCTACGCCCGTTCATATTGCAGGACGGGCGTTAGGCAATTCTTTCAAAGCTTGTTAAGCCGTAACGGCAAAGCTTTTCTTGAACGTGTTGATCGCGTCGATAAGCGCTTTTTCGTTCTCCGGAGTGATATCTTTCGTGTCGCGGATCGATTGGCCGATTTCCGGCTTGTTCGAATCCAGGTACGACAGGAATTCCTTCTCGAAGCGAAGGATGTCCGCAACCGGAATATCGTCCAGGTGGCCTTTAACGGCCGTGTAGATCGAGATGACTTGCTTCTCGACCGGCATCGGCTGGTTAACGCCTTGCTTCAGAATTTCCATCGTGCGCGCGCCGCGGTTCAGACGGGCAAGCGTCGATTTATCGAGATCGGAGCCGAACTGCGTAAACGCTTGAAGCTCGCGGTATGCCGCAAGGTCCAGACGGAGCGTGCCGGCAACCTTTTTCATCGCTTTGATTTGCGCCGATCCGCCTACGCGGGATACGGAGATACCGACGTTGATAGCCGGACGTTGACCTGCGTAGAACAAGTCGGACTCCAGGAAGATCTGTCCGTCCGTAATCGAGATAACGTTCGTCGGGATGTAAGCCGATACGTCCGACGCTTGCGTTTCAATGAACGGCAGAGCGGTCATCGAGCCGCCGCCTCTTTCGTCACTCAGCTTGGCCGCGCGCTCCAACAGGCGGGAGTGCAGGTAGAATACGTCGCCCGGATAAGCTTCCCGGCCCGGAGGACGGCGAAGCAGCAAGGACAATTCGCGGTATGCCGCAGCTTGCTTCGACAGGTCGTCGTAGATGATCAGGACATGCTCGCCTTTGTACATGAAGTACTCGCCCATCGCCGCGCCGGCGTAAGGAGCCATGTACAGCATCGGGGACGGCTCGGAAGCCGAAGCGTTCACGACGATCGTGTAGTCGAGCGCGCCGTTTTTGCGGAGCGTTTCGACAACGTTCGCAACGGTCGATTGCTTTTGACCGATCGCAACGTAGATACATTTTACGCCGTTGCCTTTTTGGTTAATGATCGCGTCGATCGCGATCGCCGTTTTACCCGTTTGACGGTCGCCGATAATAAGCTCCCGTTGGCCGCGGCCGATCGGAACCATCGCGTCGATTGCTTTGATACCCGTTTGCATCGGCTCGTGAACCGATTTACGGTCGATAACGCCCGGAGCCTGGGACTCGATCGGACGGGAATGCGTCGTGTTGATCGGGCCTTTGCCGTCGATCGGCTGGCCAAGCGCGTTAACGACGCGGCCGAGCATCTCTTCGCCGACCGGCACTTCCATAATGCGGCCGGTGCGCTTCACTTGGTCGCCTTCGCGAATTTCCGTGTATGGTCCAAGAATAACGACGCCGACATTGCTTTCTTCCAGGTTGAGGGCCATGCCGACAACGCCGTTTGCGAATTCAAGCAATTCGCCCGACATCGCGTTCTCAAGTCCGTGCACGCGGGCGATACCGTCGCCGACTTGAATAACGGTACCGACGTCCACCACTTGAATTTCGGATTTATATTGTTCAATCTGCTGTTTAATCAGCGTGCTGATTTCATCAGGTCTGATACTCAATTCGCTCACCCCTATCTACCGTACTGGTTATTTCAAAGCTTTTTGCAAGCGCTCGAGCTTGCCGGAGAGGCTTCCGTCGTAGAGGCGGTCGCCGATGCGCACTTGAACGCCGCCAAGCAGCGACGGCTCGACGGCCGTTTGCGCGATAATTTTTTTGCCGGTTACCCGTTCGAACTGGGCCGTTACTTCGTCCAGCTCGTTTACCGTCAGCGGCTTCGCCGAATAGATAAGGGCATGCGCTTGACCCAGCGCTTCGCCGGCGATTTTCGTGTAATGTTCATATACGTCTGCGATTACGTCTTGACGCCCGCGAACGATAAGCAGTTCCACCGTATGGAGCACGAGTGCGGACAAGCGGTCGCCGATAGCGCCCTTCAGCGCTTCGATCTTCTTCTCCGCATCAATTCCAGGGAACAGCAGGAATTTCTCGATTTCCGGATCCTGGTTCAGCGTGTGCGCGACAAGCTTCAGTTGCTCCTCCACTTCCGTCACGACGCCCTGCTGCTGCGCAAGCTCAAACAACGCTTTCGCGTAGCGCTTCGCTACGACCCTGTCCCGGCTCATTTACTTCCTACCTCTTTCAGGTATTGGTCAATGATTTGTTCCTGCGATTTCTCATCCACTTGCTTCTCGATAATTTTGGAAGCGATTTTGACGGAGATTCCGCCGACTTCGTTGCGGAGAGCCGCAATCGCCTTGTTCTTCTCGCTGTCGATATCCTTCAGAGCGTCTTCTTTCAGACGCGCAGCTTCGCTCTTTGCGGACTGCACGATTTCTTCCGCTTGCTTCGTGCTCGTCACGCGGGCTTGCTCGATAATCGCGTAAGCTTCTTTGCGAGCTTGCTCGAGCGCCGCCTTCTGCTCTTCCATCGACTGCTCCGCTTGCTTGCGGCTCGTTTCAGCCGTATTCATCTGCTCCAGCACGAGCTGTCTGCGTTTTTCCATGACCGCAAACAACGGGCCGAACGCATATTTGTTAAGCAGCCAATACAAAATGCCGAATGCGATGATCGCGTACACCGTCGATTCCCAATGCCATGCCATTGAAGCCACTCCTTTCTCACCGTGAGTATATCCCAATCAAAACGAAGGCGAAGAGGGCTAGGCCTTCCCCGCCAGTTGATTAAAATGCTGCCGAATTAGCTAAAGAAAGCAAGGAAGCCGATAACGACGCCGATGATCGGCACGACTTCGACGATACCAACGCCGATGAACATCGTCGTTTGGAGCTTGCTTTGGAGCTCCGGCTGACGAGCGATGCCCTCAACCGTCTTGCTTACGATCAGACCGTTACCAACGCCGGCGCCAACTGCGCCCAAACCTACTGCCAATGCTGCTGCCAATACTTCCATTTGTAAAATCCTCCTCAAAATATGTTTTTAATTTGTAATACGAACCCCAATACTTGCGGTCAAGCCGATTAATGGTGCTCTTCCTCGTCGTGAATCGCTGCCTGCGAGATGTACACCATCGTCAGCATCGTGAACAGGAACGCCTGGATGGCGCCGACGAAGATACTGAAGCCTTGCCATGCGATCAGGAACGGCGTGCCGATCCAGCCCAGCATGAGAATGGTCGCGATAAGCACCTCGCCCGCGTAAATGTTCGCGAACAACCGGAGCGCAAGCGTAACCGGCTTCGAGAACGTCTCGATCAAGTTGACGGGGAAGAAAATCGGATACGGATGAAAATAATGTTTCAGATAATGCTTGCGATTCATCTTCAGCCCCAGGAAGTGGACGAGCACGAATACGATAAGCGCAAGACCGGCCGTAACCGAAAGGTCGGCAGTCGGCGACTTCCACCATGCGAGTTCCGCATGGCCGCCGTGCTCCTCAAGCAGCTCCTTCGTAATGCCCAGGCTCGGATATTCGTGATGCACATCCGTTACGATACCGAACGGCAAGCCGAGCAGGTTGGAGATAAAGATGAACATGATCAGCGTCATTCCTAACGATAGGAAAGGTTTGACACGGTTCAGCGGCATCGTGCTCGCGATAAAGCCGTGAACGAAGTCGACGACCCACTCCAGAAAATTCTGAAGTTTGGACGGGTTGTCCACCGACAGCTTGCGGGTGGCCGCCACCGCGAGTACAAACGTTATGATCGCAGAAACCGTAATCGCAACGAAGGTCGAAATATCAATGTGCAAGCCTCCGACTTCCCACACGGGAAATTTATGCATGTAAAATTTCACCCCTTTCCGCTAATGTTTCTGTTTGTTGTGAATAAACGCTGCAACCAATAAAATAAACGGCATGATCATACAGCCGGCCAACGCGGCTGGCATGCTGAACTCTTCCGGAAAACGATAGGCGATAATCGCGACCAGCAGCACCGTTGCAATGCGGCTGCCGAGTCCAAGCCCCATCTTGCGAGATCCGCCTCCGGCTGCGCTCATGGTGACAAGTTCCACGCGGCGCTTCAGTAAAAACGCATTCATGGAACCGCCTGCAGCGCCCAAAAGCAAGCCTTGCGAGACGATTCGCCATTCCGGCAAAACAGCCCAAACTAGCAGACATGCTGCAATCACAAAAAGAAGCGTCCGGACTGCCGTCTTCATTAGTTTATCCATCGGTTTCCTCCATAACCTTCTTGACTAACAGAATGGCTGAGAGTATGCCGACAGCCAGACCGACCAGTATGCCTCCGACCGTCCATCCTTTCTCGCCGCCGAAGCGGCTTCCGGCCAACGATCCGATCCAATAGCCTAAAAAGATACATACAGCGACTTGCAACCCGAGCGCGCCGACCAATCCTGCGGCAAACAGCGGATTATCCCTTCTGTTCTTTTTATTCATGGTTTACATACCCCTGTCAATCCTCATATATTTTATCGAAGCGGCAAGTCCTTTGTCAATGAAATTAACAGCGAAAATTAAGTGAACGGAACGGCCGGAAGCCTTATAAAATATGGGTTTTTCAGACTTCCAAACCGTACAGTACCACTGTATGCTGTACATTGCGCCGTTAACCGCGTTTCGAACCCGAAACTATGAACTTTGTGTGAACGGCTCCGGACGCGCATCCGTTTTTCCAAAATGATGCAAAATCGCCTGCACGATCCGCTGCGACGCTTTGCCGTCGCCGTACGGATTGGCCGCCTTGCTCATCCGATCGTACAAAGCCGCATCCGTCAGCAAGGCGCGGGCACGGGCGTAAACCGTCTCCTCGTCGGTGCCGACGAGCTCCAGCGTGCCGGCCTCGATGCCCTCCGGCCGTTCCGTCGTATCGCGCAGCACGAGCGTAGGCACGCCGAACGAAGGCGCTTCCTCCTGCAAGCCCCCGGAATCCGTCATAATCATGTACGTATGCGGATAGAAGTTATGGAATTCGAACACGTCGAGCGGCTCGATCAGCTTGATGCGCGGATGGTCCCCGAGAATTTCGTTCGCCGGCTCGCGCACCGCCGGGTTCGGGTGAACGGCGTATACGAACGCGACGTCCTCGAATTCGTCCGCAATCCGCTTGACCGCCCGGAAAATGTTGCGATGCGGCTCGCCGAGCGACTCGCGGCGATGGGCCGTCATCAGAATCATGCGCTTCCCTTTCGCCCAATCGATAACCGGATGCTCGAAGCCGGGGTCGACCGTATATTGGAAAACGTCCGTCGCCGTATTGCCGGTCACATAGATCGCCGATTCCGGCTTGTTTTCCTTGCGCAGGTTGCTTGCCGACCAGTCCGTCGGGGCGAAATGCACGTCGGACAGCACGCCCGCCAGCTGGCGGTTCATCTCCTCCGGATAAGGAGAAAGCTTGTTCCAGGTGCGGAGGCCCGCCTCGACGTGGCCGACCTGAATTTGCTTCAGAAAAGCCGCGTAGCTGGCGAGAAACGTCGTTTGCGTATCGCCGTGCACCAGCACGATATCCGGCTTCGCTTCCGCGAGAACCGGATCGAGTCCCTCCAGCACCCGGACGGTCGTTTCCGTCAGCGTCTGACGGTCCTTCATCACGTTCAAATCGTAATCCGGCGTAATTTCAAAAAAATCGAGCACCTGATCCAAGATCGCCCGGTGCTGCGCCGTTACGCATACGATCGATTCGATATGTTCCTCATGCTTCTGCAATTCCAGCACGAGCGGCGCCATTTTCACCGCTTCCGGCCTGGTGCCGAAGATGGTCATTACTTTAATTTTGGACAAAACAGTTCACTCCCACAAACCGAAACGGCCTCCTGCGCCTTCTCCAAGGCCATGTGCCGTTTCGCGAAAAATTGTCGTTCCTCGGCGCGCTTGCAATCAGTTCGTTCCGAACATCCGGTCGCCCGCGTCGCCAAGACCCGGAATAATATAGCCTTTCTCGTTCAAACGCTCGTCCAGAGCGGCGACGTAGATGTCGACGTCCGGATGGGCCGCGTGAAGCGCCTTGACGCCTTCCGGAGCCGCAATGAGGCACATCATTTTGATTTGCTCGCAATTCCGCTTCTTGAGCGAGTTGATCGCGGCAATGGCCGAGCCGCCGGTCGCCAGCATCGGGTCGATGACGATCAGTTGGCGGTCCTGCGCATCCGTCGGCAAATTAATATAGTATTCGACCGGCTGGAGCGTTTCATGGTCGCGCGACAGGCCGATATGCCCGACCTTCGCCGCCGGGATGAGCTTCAGAATCCCTTCGACCATGCCGAGGCCCGCACGCAGAATCGGGATCAGGCCGAGCATGCGCCCGGACAGCACCTTCGCTTCCGTCTCCATGATCGGCGTTTCCACCTTAATCGTGTCGAGCGGCATTTCCCGCGTAATTTCATACGCCATCAGCGTGGCGACTTCGTCGACCAATTCGCGAAAATCTTTCGTATTCGTATTCTTATCCCGAATAAATGTCAGCTTGTGCTGAATCAATGGATGGTCGCAGATGACCAATTTGTTCATGGAGCTTGATTCCTTCCTGTACCGTCCGGAGCGGTCCGGACTGTATTTTTAAATCGCGGCGGGGTACAAGTCTGCCCGCAGTCCCGTATATTATATCACCCTTGACATTTCGTTGCATCTTGTGATTTTCTTCGGGCCTATCCAATACCTGCCGCCGCTTTTTGTCGGAAAACGAATCCTCGCTCGATTAACTGCTGCAGCCTCCTCCGCCGCACGACGAGCCGCCCCCGTCCGAGCCGCCGGAGGAAGAGCCGCCGTCATTGCCCCCATGCCCGCCGTGGCTCTCCTGACCGCCGCCGTGATCGTGATCGGAGCGTCCGTCATGGCCGTGATGGCCGGACCTATGAAGGTCGTCGTCCCGCCGGTCCCAATCCCCGTTTCCGCCCGCGTACCCGGCGCCGCCGTCCGAAGCTCCGTAGCCGTTTCTGTCGGCCTTATCCTCCTCTTCCTTGCGCTGCTCCCGAAGATGGTCCTCCAACCGGTCCGGTTCCACGACGGAATAATGAAAAAACATGCCCGACAGCACGCCGGCCGTAAATAAATCCCCGTCCGAACCGGTCTGACGTCTGTTTCCGTCATCCGGATCCTCCTTGCGCAAAGCGCCCTGAAGCTGCATCTCCAGCCGGTTCAGCAAATAATCGATCGTCCGGCCGATATCGTCGGGATACCGGTCGCCCGCAGCGGCGTTGAACCATAACGCTCTCAGCTCCGAGCGGTTCATACGGTTAATCCGGTCAATCCGTTCGGCGGAAAGCGGCGTCCGGTAGAACGCACCCCATACGTTGCGGCTTGACGGCATGTATTCGAACAGCTCGCCGTACAGCCAGTCGAACCAGGCCCTTTCCTCCGGCTTTGGCTCAAATCCGGGCGGATGAGGCGAATGATGGATCATTTCCCCGCAATAACGCTTGCACCAATCCTCGTACTCCCGAGTGAACATCAGCATCTCGTGCCATATGCGGTCCGCGTTTTTGCTGTACATCGGAACGCTTTTGACGATTCCGCACAGCAGAAAGTAGCGCTTCAGCTCGAACCATGTCCAATTCCACTCGTCCCGCCTTAGGTTCGGCCAAGCTTTCGTCACCCGGTCTCGAATCCGCTCTTCAAAATCCGGGCTTATCGCCGCTTCCAATCGTTCGGCAGCCGGACGGGCCGGATGTCCAAGCGGTACGCCCAACGCCTCCGGCGGCTGCTTGCCCGGCCAGCCCGATGCGGCGGAGCGAGCGCCGCCTTTCTTCGGGTTAACCGATGCCGGGCTTGAGCCGCCCCGGTTTTTCCGTTGCGAGAACGCAAAAAGAAGGATGGCGGCCAATAGAATGGCAATAATCAAAATCTCTGTCACGGGCGTTCCTCCTATAAACGTTTCTTCCAGTTTATCACATTGTTATATGTACTTGTCGTTCCCCTTGCATATGCTGCAACAGTCATGCGGCTCCTCTACCGATGAACCGTTTCGCGCTCCGCCCGGCTTAAATGCAATTATACCGTTCTATTAATGAAAGAAGCAGAAGTGAGAACGTTTTAATGTAACAATACATTTATCGCAATGACAAACGAAAGTATCCGCCCGTTTTTCCAGATTATAGCTGTACTTTTAACGGTAAACCAGCGTCTTGAGTAATATAAATCGTATGTTAATGTATTTTTGCATCAGACCGAACTTTAGATAAAGCAAAGGCATATTGCTGCACCCGCACCATGGGTCCTTGCCGGGAACGGACAACCTTCGCCAAGCAGAAAACGTCTTCGTCCCCCTTGTTCAAGGACGCGGCGGGAGCCATATACAAACAAAGCCGTCCCCGAGGCTGCTTGACGCAGCCTCGGGGACGGCCCTTTAATGGCCGGCATTGAGCCGGCCGAATATGATTTCGATTAAACGGAAGCGTAATGGCAAGCCGCAAAATGGCCTTTTCTCACTTCGACCACCGGCGGCACCTCTTTGGCGCACAGCTCGGTGGCCATCGGGCAGCGCGTCCGGAACGGGCAGCCGCTTGGCGGATTGATCGGGCTTGGCAGCTCGCCCTGCAGCACGATGCGCTCGCGGGTCGCCTCGATTTCCGGATCCGGAATCGGGTTGGCCGACAGCAGCGCCTTCGTGTACGGGTGAGCCGGGTTCGCGTACAGCTCGCTCGAATCCGCAAGCTCTACGATTTTGCCGAGATACATAACCGCCACGCGGTTGCTGATATGCTTAACCATCGACAGGTCGTGCGCGATGAACAAATACGTCAGGCCCATCTTCTTCTGCAAGTCTTGCAGCAGGTTGACGACCTGCGCTTGAATCGACACGTCCAGCGCGGAGATCGGCTCGTCCGCCACGATGAATTGCGGGTTCACCGCAAGCGCGCGGGCGATCCCGATACGCTGGCGCTGGCCGCCGGAGAACTCGTGCGGATAACGCGTCGCATGGTCCGGATTGAGGCCGACCAGATCCAGCATCTCCTCGACCTTCTTCTTCCGTTCGGCGCGGCTGCTCGTCAGCTTGTGAATATCGAGCGCTTCGCCGATAATGTCCGTAACGGTCATCCGCGGGTTTAGCGAGGCGTACGGATCCTGGAAAATCATCTGCATGTTGCGGCGCAAAGCTTTCAGCTTCGAGCCTTTCAGCGCATAAATGTTTTCCCCGTTGAAGGTGACGCTGCCGCTAGTCGGCTCATACAGCCGCATAATGGTGCGTCCCGCGGTCGATTTGCCGCAGCCGGATTCGCCTACGACGCCGACCGTTTCGCCCTTCTCGATCGCGAAGCTGATATCGTTGACGGCTTGCAGCACGTTGCCGCCGCCCAGATTAAAAAACTTCTTCAAATTGTTGACTTGAATGATCGGCTGACTCATACGGATCCCCCTTTCGCAAGCGGATGGGACAACCAGCAGCTGGCCATATGCGAAGGATTGCCGTCCACTTGCTCCAGGGCAGGATCATGAGTCTGGCAAACTTTCATCGCATAGTCGCAGCGCGCGCAGAAGCTGCAGCCCGCCGGCGGCTTGATCAAATCCGGAGGCGTGCCGAAGATCGGGACAAGCGGCTCGTCCTTCTTCTGGTCCAGACGCGGTACCGAACGGAGCAAGCCTTTCGTGTACGGATGCTGCGGGTTTTTGAAAATCTCCCATTTCGTACCCGTCTCTACAACCTTGCCCGCATACATGACGATAACGCGATCGCACATATCCGCCACGACGCCAAGGTCGTGCGTAATCAGAATAATGGAAGTGCCGAATTGCTGCTGCATCTTCTTCATGACTTCGAGAATTTGCGCCTGAATCGTCACGTCGAGAGCCGTCGTCGGCTCGTCGGCGATCAGAAGGGAAGGATTGCACGCCAGAGCAATGGCGATCATCGCCCGTTGGCGCATGCCGCCCGAGAACTCGTGCGGATATTGCTTCACGCGGGAAGCCGGGTTCGGAATGCCGACCAGCGACAGCATTTCGATGGCGCGCTTCTTCGCGTCTTCCTTGCTAAGCCCCTGATGCTTCGTCAAGCCCTCCATAATTTGTTGGCCGACCGTCATCGTCGGGTTAAGCGAAGTCATCGGGTCCTGGAAGATCATCCCCATCTCTTTGCCGCGGATGCTCTCCATTTCCTTGTCGGTCTTGCTCAGTATCTCTTGCCCTTTGAAGTTGATGCTGCCGGTCATTTGGGCCGGCGGGGAAGGAATAAGGCGCATGAGCGATTGAGCCGTTACGCTTTTGCCGCAGCCGGATTCGCCTACGATGCCTACCGCTTCCCCTTTATTGACGTGAAAAGTGACGCCGCGGACCGCCTGTACGACGCCGCCCCGCACTTTGAAGTTAACGCGAAGGTCTTTGACATCAAGAATACGTTCCATGGACTGCCACCTCCTATTTTTTCATTTTCGGATCAAGCGCGTCGCGGAGGCCGTCACCGAATATATTAAAGCACAGCATCGTCAAGCTGATGACGACAGCCGGAATCCACATCCGCCAAGGATAGACGGTCATCGATTTCAACGCGTCGTTGATCAGCGTACCGAGCGACGCGGCCGGCGATTGAACGCCCAAACCAAGGAAGCTCAAGAACGCCTCGGCGAAGATCGCGTTCGGCACCGTCATCGTAATCGTGACGACGATCGGGCCGATCGCATTCGGCACCAGGTGGCGGAACAGGATGCGTCCGGTGCCGGCGCCAAGCGAACGGGAAGCAAGCACGTACTCTTGGTTTTTCAGCTGCATAATTTGGCCGCGCACAATCCACGCCATATTAATCCAGCCGGTTATGCTAAGCGCCAAAATGATCGTGCCCATGCTCGGCTGAAACACGACCGTCAGCAAAATAACGATCAGCAGGTTAGGAATCGAATATAAAATTTCGCAAATACGGTTCAATACTTCATCGATACGGCCGCCGTAATAGCCCATGATGCCGCCGATAATAACGCCGAGGACAAGGTCGACGAGCGCGGCGTAAATGCCGACCTGCAGCGAAATGCCGGCGCCCATCCACGTTCTTTCGAACATGTCGCGGCCGAGACCGTCCGTACCGAACCAATGGTCGCCGTTAGGCGCCAGGTTCGTGTTCTGCAGATCGTTCGTCCGGTAATCGTATGGCGTCATCATTTGGCCGAAAATGGCC
This sequence comes from Paenibacillus thailandensis, assembly GCF_042685365.1. Classification (NCBI taxonomy): domain Bacteria; kingdom Bacillati; phylum Bacillota; class Bacilli; order Caryophanales; family Paenibacillaceae; genus Paenibacillus; species Paenibacillus thailandensis. Next base: position 65,917 of record NZ_JBHUMY010000043.1, read on the forward strand.
ATCAGGACGATTACGAACAAAATTCCAAGGCTGACCATCGCCATCTTGTTGGAGCGAAGGCGGAACCAGGCATCCTTCCATGCGGAAATACTTTCGCGGACGATGACTTCCGGTTGTTTCTCCTTGTCGCTCAGCTTGGCAAAATCGCTTGGCTGGAACGTTTTCTCCGACATGGTCAGCCCCCCTTCCTCGTCAATTTAATTCTTGGATCGATAAAGCCGTAAGCGACATCCGTCAGGAAGCGCGCAACCATCAGAATGATGGCATAGAATAAAGTTAAGCCCATAATGAGCGTATAGTCGCGGTTTGTGATGCTGTTAACGAAAAATTTGCCAAGGCCGCCGATGCCGAAAATTTGCTCGACGACAACGGAGCCGGTAATAATGTTGGCCGTCATCGGTCCAACGTACGTTACGACCGGCATAATCGCGTTACGGAGCGCATGGCGCACTAGGATAACGCGGCCGGCAAGACCTTTGGAACGAGCGGTTTTGATATAATCGGCCGTCAATACTTCCAGCATGCTGGAACGCGTCAAACGCGCGATAAATGCCATCGGCAGGAAAGACAATGCAATGACCGGCATAACAAAATCCGACCATTCGTTCAGGCCGGCTACGTCAAACCAGCGAAGCTTAACGCCAAGCACATATTGCAACAACGAACCTACTACAAAGTTCGGGATCGATACGCCGAGCACGGCGATCAAGATCGTAAAGCTGTCAAGAAACTTGCGGTGGTTCAGCGCGGCGATAATACCGAGAAGAACGCCGGCCGCCACGGAGAAAAGAATGGCTACGATACCGAGCTGCGCCGAGGCTTTAAAGCCGTCGCCGATAATGCTCGTTACCGTCACGTAGTTTTGCTTCATGGACATCCCGAGATCGCCATGAATCAGGTTGTTCAAATAAGTCAAGTATTGCTGCCAGAGCGGATCATTGAGCCCGTACATTTCGTACAGCCGTTCCTGAATCGCTTTCGGCACGTTTCTTTCGGATTGAAACGGATTGCCCGGAATCGCCTTCATGAGGAAGAACGTCGCTGACGCCAGCACAAACAGAGCAATAACCATAAATACGAACTTTTTGATAATATATCGCGTCATCCGCTTTCGGCACCTCCTTATACGGGGATGGAATAATTCAGTAATGATTGACCTATAAAGAGAAAGGGGATATATGCGGACTTGCCGCATATATCCCGTTCACCGCCCACGAATTACTCGGCTGGCGCTTCGTAGTAGCCGCGGGTGTAATCGATGTCGCCTTTGTAGTCCATCGTGATGTTTTTGAAGCCCGGTTTTACCATGTACACGTTCGTGTAGTAGTAGATCGGAGCGATAGGCATATCTTCCATCAGCATTTTTTCGGCAGCGGACATCGCTTCGAGGCGAACCTTTTGATCGGCCGTGCTGTATGCTTTTTCGATCAGAGCGTCGTATTCCGGATTAGCGTAACCCGTGTTGTTGTTGCCGCTCTTCGACGTGAACAGGTCGATGAACGTCATCGGATCGTTGTAGTCGGCACCCCATCCGGCGCGAGCCACTTCGAAGTTCAGCGCTGTACGGTTGTCGAGGAACACGCCCCATTCTTGGTTTTCGATCGTCGTTTGTACGCCCAGGTTGTTCAGCCACATGTCGGCAATCGCTTCGGCGATCGCTTTGTGCGCGTCGTTCGTGTTGTAAGCAAGCTTAATCGTCGGCATTTCGGAAAGACCAAGCTCTTGCAGACCTTCGGCGAGCAGCTTCTTGGCTTCTTCGACGTCTTCCTTGAAGTAATCGCCGTTCACAACGGAACGATATTCTTCGTCGCCGATGTGGATGCCCGGAGGCACGAGGCCGTATGCCGGCACTTGGCCTTCCTTCGTTACTTTCTCGACGATGTCCTTGCGGTTGATCGCCATCGAAAGCGCCTTGCGGATTTTCTCGTTGTTGAACGGTTCTACCGTCGTGTTGAACAGGTAGTAGTAAATGTTAGCCGAAGGCTCGATCTTCAGCTCGTCCTTATGCGTTTCTTTCAGCGTTTCCAGCTGGTCGACCGGAATCGAACCTACCGGCTTGCCGGCCCAGTCCAGCTGATCCGTTTCGTACATGCTCAGCTCGGTTGCGGAGTCAAGAACTTCGGAGAACGTTACTTTCGTGAACTTGATTTCGTCGGTTGCATAGTAGTTCTCGTTTTTCACGATGGAAATCGAGCTGTTCTTTTGCCAGTCGCCCATCTTGAACGGACCGTTGCTGATAATCGTAGAAGCGTCGGCCGCCCAAGCTTCGTTGTCTTTAACCGATTGGTGAACCGGATAATAGGTGTAGAAGCTTACAAGGCTTTCGAAATACGGCGTCGGCGATTTCAGCGTAACTTCAAGCGTCTTTTCGTCAAGCGCTTTAACCGCTACGTCGTCTACCGAGCCTTTGCCCGTATTAAACTCTTCTGCGCCTTTAATGTAGTACAGTTGGTAAGCGTATGTGGACGGCTCAGGTTTCAGAGCCGGATCAAGCGCGCGTTTCCATGCGAACTCGAAGTCGCCTGCCGTTACAGCGTCGCCGTTGCTCCATTTGGAATCGCGGAGGTGGAACGTGTAAGTCAAACCGTCTTCGGAAACTTCCCATTTCTCGGCGACGCCCGGAATCGTGTTGCCTTGAGCGTCTTTGCGGGTCAGACCTTCGAACAGACCGTTAACGACCGTCGAAGATACGTTGTCTTGTACCAATGCCGGGTCAAGGGTTGGCGGCTCGGAACCGATGTTCATGCGGAACTCGGTCGTACCTTCGCCGGAACCGCCGCTGTTGTTCGATCCGCACGCGGATGCGATGACAGAGAAAATCAAAATTACAGAAACCAGAGTAAATGCAAACTTTTTCGATCTCATGTCTTTCCTCCTAATTGATTAATAGATAGCCCTAACGACAAGCGAAGATAAAACCAGGTCTTAAGCATTACAACTCACCATTATGCCGATTCAATTTTTGTATCGAACGAACCAACATCAACCATATGTTCGTCTGTGATAGAGCTATCCCCCCACGCGCAAAATATAAGTATATTTATATTCAACCTTTCCCACTATACCACCACAATTAATAATTCCGCAACAATATGTTAGGTGTAAATTATTGTATGTAAGGTATTTTTACAAGTTTTCGATTTTGTTCGAGTATATTTTCTAAAATTCTGACCATTTCTTGATACGCTATTACATTAATAATGTAATATTATGGCGTTATAACGCTACAACGCTTTTATGCGGTAATGCAATGTTCTGCGGAGGCAGAATGGCAGACAATAAATGTATATTTAATAGAGTAGAGAAAATCAATTGATTTGGCAACCGTTTTTGCTAGATTAGAAAAGATTCGGCCCGTTCCTGCGGCAAATAGAGCTCAGCGGCCCCGGGGTTTTGCGCGCGCAACAAAAAAACCGCCGGCGATCCGGTTTGAGCCGGTCGTCCAGCGGTTAGCTGCCTTGCGTATTAATATTGAACGTTAGAGTAAAGCGGATATTGCGCCGTCAGATCGCGAACCATGCCGCGGGCTTTCTCCAGCACCGCTTCGTCATGCGGATTTTTTAACGTCATCGCGATAACCTGCGCGATCGTCTTCATCGCTTTTTCGTCCATGCCGCGGGACGTTGCGGCCGGCGTGCCGATCCGGATGCCGCTCGTGATGAACGGGCTGGTCGGGTCGAACGGGATCGCGTTTTTGTTCACCGTAATTTGGACGGAATCGAGCACATGCTCCGCATCCTTGCCGGTAATGTTCAGGTTGCGAAGATCGATCAGCATCAGGTGGTTGTCCGTTCCGCCCGATACAAGATTAAGCCCTTCGCTCATCAAGCCTTCGGCCAGCGCCTTGGCGTTGTTCACGACGTTTTGCGCGTACGTTTTGAACGACGGCTGCAGCGCTTCGCCGAACGCAACGGCTTTCGCGGCGATGATGTGCATGAGCGGACCGCCTTGCGAGCCCGGGAAGACGGCTTTGTCGATCGCTTGCGCCCACGGCTGACGGCACAGAATCATGCCGCCGCGCGGTCCGCGGAGCGTCTTGTGCGTCGTCGTCGTCACGAAGTGCGCGTGAGGAACCGGGTTCGGATGCAAGCCTGCCGCAACAAGACCGGCGATATGCGCCATGTCCACCATGAACAGCGCGCCTACGTCTTGAGCGATTTGGCCGAGCTTCTCGAAATCGATGATGCGCGGATACGCGCTTGCTCCGGCAACGATCAGTTTAGGGCGATGCTTGAAGGCCGCCTTGCGAACGTCGTCGTAATCGATGGTGAACGTATTTTCGTTTACCCCGTAAGCGACGAAGTTGTAGAGCAAGCCGGATGCGTTAACCGGGCTGCCGTGCGTCAAGTGGCCGCCGTGGGCGAGGTTCATGCCGAGCACCGTGTCGCCCGGATTCAGAGCGGCCAGGTAAACCGCCATGTTCGCTTGCGCGCCGGAGTGCGGCTGAACGTTGGCGTGATCGGCGCCGAAAATCTCTTTCGCGCGGTCGCGCGCGATGTTTTCCACGATATCGACATGCTCGCAGCCGCCGTAGTAACGTTTGCCCGGATAGCCTTCCGCGTATTTGTTCGTCAGGACGGAGCCCATCGCTTCAAGCACCGCTTCGCTTACGATATTCTCGGAGGCGATCAGCTCGATGTTGTCGCGTTGGCGCTGCAGTTCGAGGCCCATTGCTTTCAGCACGTCAGGATCTTGCTTGCGGAGATTTTCCATTGTTTGTTCCTCCTAAAGGTTTTTTGGATTAAGCAACGAATACGTTGCTGGACAAAAAATCGACTTTATAAGCGTTACTCGCGTTAATCGCACGAACCGGCCGGCTTGCCCGCCGAAGGCGGTTCCTCCAGCTTGTAGACGGCGCGTTCGCCGCCGATCAGCTTCGGCCTCGTATAGGCCATCGTCACGTGCGCGCTGCCGATCGTCCGGATGCTCGGCCTTACCGGCACGGCCACCCGCTTCAAATGCATGCCGATCAGCGTGTCGCCGATATCGACGCCGGCATGGGCTTGCACCGTTTCCGCAAGGCACGCCTCGGGAAGATGCCGGTAAGCATAGGCCGCCATGGAGCCACCCGCCTTCGGGACAGGGACGGCGGATACAAGCTCCAGCCCGTACCGCTCGGCCGCCTCCCGCTCCAGCACGAGCGCCCTGTTCAAATGCTCGCAGCATTGATAAACGGGATAAAACCCGAACTCGCGCCTAGCGGCTTCGACCCCCTCGAATATCCGCTCCGCGATCTCGACCGAGCCGGACGTGCCGATGCGCCCCCCGCCCACTTCGCTGGTGCTCGTTCCGATCACGAGCAGCTTGCCTGCGGACAATCCGCCGGCCGCGGCCAACTCTCGCACTACGGTTTCCACCTGTTTCGAAATGCCGTTAAGTTCCATCGCGCTCATCCTCCTGTCAGAAAAGCAACCCCGGCCAAGCCTAAACGGTATCTGAACGGTACGTCGTCATCTCCGGCCGGGAATTCGCACAATCGGCACAACCGGTACAAGACGCCGTTCCTTCCAGGATGCTTGCCGTATCGTCGCCAATATGTATTGGTCGAGCTTATTATACCTAATTTCCGGCCAAAAAGACGAAAAAAGAGCATGACATGCCATCATAGCATGCTGCTCTTTGCCCAGGCGACCGGCCGTATAATCCGATGCTCCACCGTGGTTCCCCACTTCCGTCGCCAGTTACATCGGATATCCGTTATGTGTACCTTCATCATAGCCGAACGAACGGCGAAAATCAATCCCAATCCGCCCACTCCGGCATGTAAAAAATGGCTTGCTCAACTGCCGCAATGGCCGCGCGATTCCGGTCGCCCTTTTCGGATTATCGGGGCGTCCGGGAGGTTAATCCATTCCGTCCTCCCGCTCCCATCCTTCCCGCTCGGCTAGCCGTTATCCCGCCGCTCCGCTAATCTTGTTCGCTTTCCCGGCGGTCGAGCTTGTCCAACAGCTTCCTGACGGTCGCTTCGATTTCCTTCGCGCACTGCTCGTATTCTTCGAGCGAGCCGCCGAACGGGTCCACGATATCGAAGCTCGGGATTTTCCGTTCGAGCTCCAGCAGCTGCGAACGCTCCTCGTCCGTCAACTGGCCGCCAAGCGCTTGCTTCATGTGCATTTCCGTATAGAGCTTCTCGAGCCGCTCGATATCGCCGTTCGCTTCGGAGTGAAGATAAACGTATTCTTTGAGCGTGTACGTTTTATCCACCGCCTCGGGGAACCATTGCAGCAAGCTGCGCTTATGGCCGCCCGTCATCGTCAGGACCAGGTCGGCCCATTTCACCGAACCCGTTCCAAGCGCTTTGGACTGCCCCCGGTGGTCGATGCTCCGTTTGCGGAGCGCCTCGGACGCATGCCGGGATACCGGCAGTCCGTCTACCGTCGAGACGCCCGCCGACCTCACTTCAAGCGGTATTCCTCTCTCGGCGGCCAGCTTCCTCAGCAGCGCTTCCGCCATTGGCGATCGGCATGTGTTGCCGGTACATACAAACAAGATGCGGGTCATGCCGGTAACCTCCTTCTGCGTGCATTGCCTGATGCTCATATGATAAACAGAATTCCGAATAATAACAATATCGCGCCGCCGCAAGCCTCTCCGTACTCCCCGAGATTCGGGCTCACCTTGCGCCCCAGCAGCAATCCGAGCGTCGACATCGCTCCGCCGAACAACCCGAACGTCAGAACGGTCAGCATAATGTCCGCGGCAAACATGCCGAGCGAAATCCCGACGGAGAACGAATCGATGCTGACGCTTAAAGCGAAAACGGCCGTTCCCCAAAGGGTCCGATGATCGAACGGCTGAACGTTGTCCCCCCGGAGCGAGCTGTAGATCATATGGCCGCCCAGAAGCGCCAGCAATAGGCCGGCGGCCAGCGTAGCGATGTGGCCCAGCAAGGCCCCCATCAGCTTTCCCGTATAAATGCCCGCAAGGGGCATCAGCACATGAAACAACCCAATCACCGCGCTGAGCCGGGCGACATGCATCAGGCGAATGCCCCTTAGCCCGATCCCGATTCCCAGCGAAAAAGCATCCATTCCAAGCGCCGCCGCCATCAGCAGCAGCGTAATGAGTTGGCCCGCGGCCGCATCGGCTCCTGTCACCTGCGCATCTCCTCCAAGTCCGCATCCCAAGCGGAAACGACTTCATCGTCCTGTTCCAAGGACGAACCGTTTCGGCATGAAACGGCCGCTCCCGCCCTCCGGACGGAAGAAACGGCGTTTCGCTGCGGAAGTTAAGCCATCTGCAAGAGAAAGCTTATAGATGGTTACCTTCGCACATATCCAACATATGCGGACAAGGGGACAAACATAACCCGCGGTTATACAAGCACCTTTCTGCCGCCCGCAGCCTTCAGCAGCCGGTTCATGAGCGCGAGGCCGATGCCCCGTTCGTCGCAGGCTTCCGCCCAGATGCGCTGGACGCCAAGCTCGTCGAACGTGCGGAGCGCCGCATACAGCCGTGCCGCCGCATGCTCCAGATCGCCCGCGCTGCCGTAAGACAGCGCCGCGTCGGCGTCGTACGCATGCACACGCTCCTCAAAGGCCAGGACGCCCGTCACTTCTCCGCGCGCGCGGGCATTTGACGTTACACGCCGTATATAGTCTGCGACGGCGCCGGGCTCGCCATCCACCACGACCATCTCGCCTCGCGGCGCGTAATGGGCGTATTTCATCCCCGGCGAACGCGGAGCTTCCGCTTCCGCTGCCGAACCCGTTTCCGCCTTCGCGCTAGGCGCATCGATCCGCGCTCCCGGGGCCGCCTGGGCCAGCTGCTCCGGCGTTACGCCTCCCGGGCGCAATATCCGAATCTCATCGCTGCCGGTCAGCTGAATGACGGTGGACTCCAGCCCGACGCCGCAGGCTCCTCCGTCCACGACACCGTCGATGCGCCCTTCCAGGTCGTCCAGCACATGGCGCGCTTCGGTCGGGCTTGGCCTTCCCGATACGTTGGCGCTTGGCGCGGCTACCGGACAGCCGGCCAGCCGCAGCAGCCTTAGCGCCGAAGGATGATTCGGCATCCTGACGCCCACCGTGTCGAGCCCCGCCGTCACAAGCGGCGATACGGCTCCCGGAACAACCGGCAATACGATCGTCAACGGCCCCGGCCAAAACCGTTTCATCAAAACCTCCGCCAGCGGCGGAAGAGGATAAACGAGCCCTTCCAGCTGCGCCGGGTCGGCGATATGCACAATCAGCGGATTGTCGGAGGGCCTGCCTTTGGCGGCAAAAATCCGCCCGACCGCCGTCGTATTGCGGGCATCGGCGCCAAGGCCGTAAACCGTCTCGGTCGGGAAAGCGACAAGGCCGCCCGCACGGAGCAGATCGGCGGCTTCCCGCAGCCCCGTATCGGACGACGGGGAATCCGCTTGCCACATTTTTGTCGTCGTCATCTTGATCTTCAATCCTGTCTCTTCGTCGTTAATATCAGTCCGATTATACCATATCGCCGGCGGCGTATCTTAATACAGAAACGCGCGCCGGATAGGCACGCGTCATAAGGTGAAGCTGCAAGCCTGCCAGTAGCACAGACCCGGACGGCTCAAGCGAACAGGCCTTTCACGAAACGGACGACGTTTTGCAGCAATTCCGCTATAAAAAACTTCACTTCCGGCGCCTGCGGCTCCGTCTTCCCGCTTCCGCCTTCATCCGGCTCTGCGCCTTGCCCTTCGCCTTGAGCGCCGGCGGCTGCCTGCTTCGCTGCGGCTCCGTCGGGATCGGCGGATGCCGAGGCCGCTTTACCGCCTTCCGTCGATGCGGCCGCCGCTTCTCCCGTTGCCGCATCGATAAAGCAAAGCGGAGGGAACAGGACGCACCACCAATTTTGCCCTTGACCTTCGCCAAGCGTCACCAGCAGCGCTTCGTATTCGCCGGCCGGATACACTTCGTTGCCGTACATTTTCGTCGGGAATTCCACCATTCCCAGCTTCGTTTCGAACGAATAATCGAACCCGCGGCTCTCGAGAACGTCCGCTACGATCGCCTCGATTTCCGGCATATGCGCCCGAATCGTCTCCCGGGCTTCCTCGATCGTCTGCGGGCCCGCCGCCCAGCCGTTCATCGCCGCCACGATCTCGTCGCGCACGACGCGCTTGACGGCTTGATCGGCAGGCGCGTCCGAATGGGCCAGAATGCGGAGCCGGATCGATTCGTCCGGTATGGAGCTGCCGATAGCGGCAGCGTCGTTTTTTTGGCTTTCCCAGCTCATCACGAGCAGAATTAGAATAAAAGCAATCAAACCGTAAGACCTGCGATAAGGAAAACGGGTATAAGGACGGGAATAAGAACGGGTATAGACCATTTCAACACAAGCTCCTTTCGGCTGCCCGTCGGCTGCCTCGCTTGCGTTCCGGAACGTCTCTATCCGCCAGTATGCCCGTCCTGTCTTTATCGTAAACGGTACTCTATTAAATTTTTGCTAGATTCGTTTCATTCTGCGATCGTATCGCCAGCACGTGGCGTTCGATGCCCCCGTAATCGGAGACGATGCGGATCCGGTCCCAATGGCCGCGCGACTTAAGAAGCGCCGCTACCTCCCCCGCCTGGTAAATGCCCAGCTCGAAGGCGACGATCCGCGGGATCCGGGCAAGCCCGTCCAGCTGGTCCAGCATGCGCCGGTACGGGTCCAGCCCGTCGGCTCCGCCGTCCAGGGCGAGGCGCGGCTCGTAATCCCGAACCTCGCGCTGCAGGTGCGGGATATCGCCTTCGGGAATATAGGGCGGGTTGGATACGAGCACGTCGACCGCAAGTCCGGCCGCTATGCCTCCGAACTGCTCGCCGTTCAAATACGGCTTCAGCAAGTCGCCTTGCGTGAACAGCATCCGTTCCGCGGTTCCAAGACCGGACGCGTTGCGGCACGCAATGTCCAGCGCATCCGGCGAAATGTCGGTCGCGCATACGCGCCAGCGGGGACGCTCCGCCGCCAGCGTGACCGCAATCGCGCCGCTGCCGGTGCCGACGTCGAGCACGACGGGCGCCTCCGCCCCCGTCCCCGCAAACGACGCGCCGCGGCGGAATATCCGCCCGCCGGCCACGCCGCCTTCCGGCCGTGGCGTCGAAGAGGCAATTGTCCTTTCGCCAGACCCTGCCGCTTCTGCCGCGCCCGGCAAGCCCTCCTCCGAATGCCCGGGCGCGGCGTTCATGCCGGCGTCAAGCGGATCGCTCCCGCTTTCCCCTTGGGGCTCGCCAAGGCGAGCGCCGGCTTCCGGCCGCAAAGCTTCTGCGCCCATGCCGGTTGCCAAGGCCGCCTCCGGCCATAACGCGTCGGCCTCCTCCAACACCGCCTCGACGAGCAGCTCCGTCTCGGGCCGGGGAATGAGCACCGCCGGCGTCACCTTGAACGGCCGCCCGTAGAACCATTGCTCGCCCACAATATATTGCAGCGGCTCGCCGGCCGCCTTGCGGCGAAGGAGCCGCTCCCATTCCGCAAGCCGTTCGGCCGGGAACGGCTCGTTCCAGTCGCGCAGCAGCGCCGCCCGCTCCGATCCGAGCAGATGCATGAGCAGCAGCTCCGCATGCTCGCGCGGCTCCGTCACCCGCTCCCGTTCCAAAAACGAAGAAGCCTGCATGCAGGCTTCCCGAATGGACAACGGCGGCTCGAACAGCTTGCCGCGGGTAGATTCGTTATTCATTTTACAGGCGCTCCTTCCCTGGGCTCTCCTTCCGCCGTTTGTCCCGGCATATCCGCCGCGGACGCTAGACCTTTCGTCAAACGAGCTCCTTCTCCAGCTGCTCCGCTTGCTCCGCAAGCGTCAGAGACGAAATGATCTCGGACATATCGCCGTTCAAGATCGAGTCCAGCTTATGAAGCGTAAGGCCGATCCGATGGTCGGTTACGCGGCTTTGCGGGAAGTTGTACGTGCGGATCCGCTCGCTGCGGTCCCCCGTGCCCACCTTGCTCTTGCGCTCGCCCGCGTATTTCGCTTCCTCTTCCTGGCGCTTCATGTCGTAAATGCGCGCGCGCAGCACTTGAAGCGCCTTGACTTTGTTATCGTTCTGCGACTTGCCGTCCTGGCAGGTCGCCATAATGCCCGTCGGCACGTGAAGCACCCGGACGGCCGATTTCGTCGTATTGACGGACTGGCCGCCCGCGCCGCTCGAGCAGAACGTATCGATCCGGATGTCTTTGTCCAAGATCTCGACTTCCACGTCTTCCACTTCCGGCATGACCGCCACCGTCGAAGTGGACGTATGGATGCGGCCGCCCGACTCCGTAGCCGGAATGCGCTGCACGCGATGCGCGCCGCTTTCGAACTTCAGCTTGCTGTAGGCGCCTTTGCCGTTCACCATAAAAATGATTTCCTTAAAGCCGCCCAGATCGTTCTCGCTGACATCCATCACTTCCGTCCTCCAGCCTTGCGAATCGGCGTACTTCGTGTACATCCGGTACAAGTCGGCCGCAAACAACGCGGCTTCGTCGCCGCCGGCCGCGCCGCGGATTTCGACGATGACGTTTTTGTCGTCGTTCGGGTCCTTCGGCAGCAGAAGAATGCGGATTTTCTCCTCCAGCTCGGTTTTGCGCGCGCTCAGCTCCTCGATTTCCAGCTTCACCATCTCGCGCATTTCGTCGTCCAGCTTCTCGCCTTGCATCGCTTTGGCGTCTTCCAGCTGCTCGACGACTTTTTTATATTCCGTATATGCCTCGTAGGCTTCCTGCAAATCGGACTGCTCTTTCGATAGATCGCGCAGCCGTTTCGGATCCCCGGCCACATCCGGATCGCACAACAATTCGCTCAGCTTCTCGTAACGGTCCGCGAGCGCTTGTAAACGGTCCAACACAGTCAGTCACCTCGTTATAAATCTTTAAAGTCAAATTAAACTTTATTATACCATGCGGAAGCCGTTTTTTCGACCGGCAGCTTCCCGCCGCTGGCGCCATTTTTTTGAAACAAGCGAAAAAACGGCAAGCGCACGATTCCGCACGCTCTTGGATGAGAAAACGGGGCTTTTCGTTCTCGATACGAAAGCCCCGTCCGTTCGTTATACGTTAAAGCGGAAGTGCATGACGTCCCCGTCCTGCACGACGTAATCCTTGCCTTCCAGCCGCAGCTGTCCTTTCTCGCGCGCCGCGTTCATCGAGCCCGCCGCCACGAGATCCTCGTACGATACGACTTCGGCCCGGATAAACCCGCGCTCGAAGTCGCTGTGGATGACGCCCGCCGCTTGCGGGGCTTTCATCCCTTTGCGGATGGTCCAAGCGCGAACCTCCTGCACCCCGGCCGTGAAATACGTATAAAGGCCAAGCAGCTTGTAGGCCGCGCGGATGAGGCGGTTCAAGCCGGATTCGGAGAGCCCCAGCTCCTCCAGGAACATCGCTTTGTCTTCGCCTTCCAGCTCGGCGATTTCAGACTCCACCCTGGCGCTGATCGGCACGACCTCGGCCCCTTCCGCCGCCGCAAACTCCTGAACGAGTTTTACGTAAGGGTTGCCCGAAGCGTCCGCGGCTTCCGACTCGCTAACATTGGCGGCATACAGCACCGGCTTCATCGTAAGCAGATGCAAATCGCGGACGAGGAGCTTCTCCTCTTCGCTCAGCTCCACGCTGCGGGCAGGCTTGTCGTTATACAGCGCTTCTTTGATCCGTTCCAGCACTTCGACTTCCTGCGCGTATTTTTTGTCGCCGCTCTTCATGTTTTTGCGGGAGCGCTCGATGCGCTTCTCGACCGAGTCGATATCCGCGAGAATAAGCTCCAGGTTGATCGTCTGAATATCGCTCAGCGGATCCACCTTGCCCGACACGTGCGTAATGTTCTCGTCCTGGAAGCAGCGCACGACGTGGACGATGGCGTCCACTTCCCGGATGTGCGCCAGAAACTTGTTCCCGAGCCCTTCGCCTTTGCTCGCTCCGGCAACAAGGCCGGCGATATCCACGAATTCGAAAGCGGTCGGAACCGTGCGGTTCGGCGTTACCAGCTCGGTCAGCTTGTCCAGTCTCGGGTCCGGCACCTCCACGACGCCGACGTTCGGGTCGATCGTGCAGAACGGATAGTTGGCGGATTCGGCGCCCGCCTGCGTTATCGCATTAAATAAAGTCGACTTGCCGACGTTCGGAAGGCCGACGATTCCACAAGAAAGTGGCATAAAAATAACAGCTCCTTATCACAACAATTCTTTTGCCATTATACTCGAACGTTACCCGCAAGGAAAGCAGACAAGGCCCATCTAGAGCCGAATCGTTCTTAATTTACATCACAAGTCATATATTGGATTCGGGAGCAGTCTCCTCCTTATTCTTTTTGATGGATCACCGGACTCGATTCCGGCGATCTCTTTTTTTCCTGTTTTAAAGTCAAAGCTCGGCGGTCGGAACCGTCAACGGCCCGGCTTAGGCAGATAGGACGATACCCGCTCCTCGAGCCCGGCAAGCGTCCGGGCGAAGACCGATTCGTCATGGAGCCCCCTCGCGAGCAGCAACCCTCCCTGAATCCCGGCTACCGACTCCTCCGCCAGCTTGGCGGCCGTCCCGCGCGGCACGCCGGCACGAACGAGAGCGTCCTGCAGCGCATCCACCCATCTTCGGAAATAGCGGCTTATCGCCGCGGCGAAGCGGTCTCTCGTCTCATCGAGCGCGAATGCGCCAATCAGGCAGATTCGTTGGCCCGACCGAAAATACGCATCGACCTCACGCCACATAACCGCGATGGCCTCCTTGGGATCGTCCCGCTCCAGCGGTTCAAATACGCGCTTCGCAAACCACCTTTCGACGTCCGCCACGATCTCGGCAGCCATTTCCTCTTTCCCGCCGGGAAAAAAATGATAAAGGCTTCCTTTGGACAGACCGGTTCTTGCGGTAATTTTGCTCATGGTCGCCCCTTCATAGCCAAGCTCGCGAAAAACCTCCGCGACCAGCGGGATGACATCGGCTTTTTCAAAAACCGTACGCGTCATAAGCTGCCACCACTCCCGATAGGAGTAAACTCGGCGTTCCCGATCATTTTCGAAAATCCGCTCCTTAATTATAGTCCGGTTGTTACAGTATAGACAGACCGGTCTAGCGATGCAATAGCAAAGAAGGCTCGCGGGAATATCGAAAAGCGTTGCACTTCTAGACCAATCGGTATACACTAGAACAAATTGTATGAAGGAGTGATCCTATGACGGCTCTAGTACCCCCGTTCACGCATGAAACCGCGGCCGCGAAGGTTAGAATGGCTGAGGATGGCTGGAACAGCAGGGACCCGCAGCGCGTAGCGCTGGTTTATACGCAGGACAGCCGCTGGCGGAATCGCGTCGAGTTTCCCGTCGGCCGAGCGGAAATCGAAGCTTTTTTGACCCGGAAATGGGCTAAGGAACTGGACTATCGGCTTATTAAGGAGCTTTGGGCGTTCGCCGACAATCGGATCGCGGTAAGATTCGCCTACGAATGGCATGACGACAGCGGACAATGGTTCCGTTCCTACGGAAACGAAAATTGGGAATTCGACGCCGACGGACTGATGATGCGGCGCTTCGCGTCGATCAACGATATGCCGATTCAAGAATCCGAGCGTAAATTCCATTGGCCGCTCGGACGCCGTCCCGACGATCATCCCGGCCTTTCCGAGCTCGGTCTGTAACATCGTCCTGACGCGACGAACTTATGACGCTTTTACAAAAGGCGCATCCCAAGTCTTAAAGTCGGGGCTTGCATTCTCGGCGTTAAGAGCATACAATACATTCTAATCATAGCTTAAAGGCAATGACGGAAAGAGTACGCGGACATCTGTTCCATACAGAGAAGGAGCGCCACCGACTGAGAGCGCCCGGTCGAACAGCCCGCCGAAGTTCATTCCCGAGCCGGAGCCTGAACGACAGCCGGCTTAAGACGGCTTCCTGTAGGGTGACCCGCATGCCCCGCGTTAGAAGGGCCGAAAGTGAGAAACGGATGATCGATGGCATTGCTGCGGGCCCGCCCGGAGCGGCCGTTTCTAATAAGGGTGGTACCACGGCTCCACGTCCCTTGCGGATGTGGAGCTTTTTTGCGTTTGCCGCAGCCCGCGTACCGCGTTTGTCCGCCTTCGGGCGTTATACATTCGGCATAACGGAAGACCGAATCGACTTTAACCTAAAAGGAGCGTATATACGATGAATACTGCAACCGCACAGCAAATCAACGAACAACTGTCGGAACTGGACGCCCGCCTGCTTCGGCTTCTGGAAGACCGGGCCG
Organism: Paenibacillus thailandensis; assembly: GCF_042685365.1. Lineage (NCBI taxonomy): Bacteria > Bacillati > Bacillota > Bacilli > Caryophanales > Paenibacillaceae > Paenibacillus > Paenibacillus thailandensis. The sequence continues at coordinate 81,058 of NZ_JBHUMY010000043.1, forward strand.
CCCTGCTGCAGCAAGCCGAATCTTCCGTACAGGAGGCGGCCCTGCGCCGTATCAAGCAGGTTCAGGCGGCGGTGGCCGCGCAGGCCGCAGCGCCAAAAAAACCGCTGCTCGTCAGCCGGAAATCGAAGCAAACCGACACCGTCATCGCGCTTGGGGAAACCGAAATCGGCAGCGGCAAGCCGCTCCTGATCGCCGGGCCTTGCTCGGTCGAAAGCCGCGAGCAGGTTCGTGAGGTGGCCGCCGCCCTGAAGCAGGCCGGCATTACGGTCATGCGCGGCGGCGCGTTCAAGCCGCGCACGTCGCCTTACGAATTCCAGGGCCTCGGCGTGGAGGGCTTGAAAATATTGAAGGAAGCCGCGGACGAATTCGGCCTTCGCATCGTCAGCGAAATCGTAGATCCGGCCCATATCGAGCTCGCTTGCGATTATGTCGACGTCATCCAGATCGGCGCGCGCAATATGCAAAACTTCGAGCTGCTGAAAGCCGCGGGACAGGCGAACGTCCCGATTCTCCTTAAACGCGGACTTGCCGCGACCATCGAGGAGTTCATCTATGCCGCCGAGTATATCGCCTCCAAGGGCAACAGCCGAATCATGCTGATCGAGCGCGGCATCCGGACGTACGAGAAGGCGACGCGCAACACGCTCGACATCTCCGCCGTGCCGATTCTGAAGCAGGAGACGCATCTGCCGGTGCTCGTCGACGTCACGCACTCCACCGGCCGCAAGGAAATTATGGCGCCGTGCGCCAAAGCGGCGCTTGCCGCCGGCGCGGACGGCGTCATGGTCGAAGTGCATCCGAACCCTGCGGAGGCGTTGTCCGACGCGGCGCAGCAGCTGAATATTCCGCAATTCCACCGTTTCTTCGAGGAAGTGAAGCAGTCCGGCCTGCTGTAAGCGCCTGTGGTCGACCGCCGTCATGCGACGCCGAGCACCGCGCCGGGAGCTTCGCGCGGTGCGGGAAAAGGGCCATACAAATGCCGTGCCTTACGTCTCGCCCGCTTGGTTCCGTATGTCCTGCCGGCGGCAGGACATACTACCGAAAGCAGGGAGGTGAAGTTGTTCGCATGGAGAACAAAAACCGCGCAGGCAACTATAAAGGCACGACCCATATGAAAGCGAAAAACCAGGACATGGCGTTCGTGAACGATACGGTCGAGGACGCCAAATCGGTTACCAACTTCGGCAAAAAGAAAAAAACGGATTAATCTCCCCCGGCGAAGGCATACCCCGATGTCGGTGCGAGACATTGCCATAATAAAACAAGTCCAATCGACGCATTCGTGCGTCGATTGGACTCTTTTCCGTTCGTAGCGCTTATAGAGGCCGAGCAGCGGTTGTTGCTTACGTGCAGCAAGCCACGGCCTTATCCTGATCTTTTCGATTGATCATCAATTGACCTTCTGGATTAATCGTGTAAGAAATCCCGTTCCTTTCGAGCCTAATCTTCAATGAATCGGAATAGGTCCCGAAAAAAACACATACTGCTCCCCTAATCTCTTCTGTTCCTTATTAAATTGATGGACATCGTTCAAGAAATTCGCGATCAAGACGGCAAATGTGCTGCATAGAGCGGCTATCCCTATTCTCTTCATCCGGCAAAACGTCCCCTATCGCCGGCCTTAATCCCGCAGCGGCGCTTCCTTCAAATCCGCCCTTACTTGCAAGTAGCGGAAAAACGCGGCTGCCGCCTCCGCCCTTGTCACGAGCCGGTCCGGTTCGAACTTGCCGTCGTTGAGGCTCATAATGCCAAGCCCTACAACGATGGCGGCCTGGCCTTTCCGCTCGACCGACGCGCTGTCGCTGAACGTCGTCCGGAACAACCCTTCGTAATTGGCCAGCGGGTTATAGCCGAGCGCCCGGACGATCAGCTCCGCCATTTCCTCCCGGTTCACCTTGCCCTCCGGATTAAAGGAGCCGTCCCCGATATCGATCAGATTTTCCGCCAGCGCCGTTTCGACATACTTGTAAAATCCCGAATCGGCGGCTACGTCGGCAAAAGAAGCGGATACCCCGGCTTCGCCCTTCGAAAACTCATAGGGCATATGGCCTTCGTTCATCGCCAATACAAGCATCTTGATCAGCTCGCCGCGCGTTATCGTCTCGTTCGGGCGGACGTTGCCGTCCTTCAAGTCTAACGCCTTGTAGGCGACCATCAACGAAAGCTCGTTTTCGGCCCAATGGCCTTCAATATCGTCCGCCTTCGGCTTATTCAGCTGCGTTACCTCGCCGGTAGAGCTATTGATCCATTCGCCCGTTTCCGCGCTCAGAAACACCGATTCGTCAAGCGGGCGGGCGATAAGCCGGTAAACGAGCTTCGCCTCGGTCCTCCGCTCCACGCGATCGCCGGTCCATTCGCCGGCCGCAGCCATAACCTTGTATTTTTGATCCGAAATCGGCTGTCCATCCAACAAGTATTGACGGGCCAAGTCGTACGTTAGCACGGTCCGGTAATATCCTAGCCATTTGCCCAGCGCGATATTGTCCGATATCACTTCAGGCAGTCCGCTGCCGTAATCGACGTCCGCAAGAACGGCGTCGAAGCTCGTCACTTCTCCGGTCTGCGCGTCGATTCGGACCGTTACTTCGTCGTAGCTTACGGTTGCGCCGTTTACTTTATGCTTGAACGAAACGGGATACGACCGGAACTCGCCGTCCTCATCGGCTTCATACCGGGAATTCGAAACGAGATACAACGAATCGGCAGCCCACGGAAGCAGCTTCTTGACCGCATCCGCAGCGAGCGACTTGGCTTTCTCGTAAGATACCTTCGGCTTTGCGTCTTCCTCGTCCGAATCGTTGGAATTATAGCTGTAGTAGCTGTATACCGTGCCGGATCCGCTGTCCACGCTGGCGTGATATTCCCGAATCTCTTTGCCGCCTTCCTTGACCGTCCAATACAAATTCCAAGCGGTCCTCTTCCGGCCGGTATAGTCGTCGACATATTCGTTATAGCTCGAATCGGTCAGCTCCGCCGCCGCAGGAAGACCGAACAGCTCCTCGACCTTTTGCTTCGCTTGCGCCTCCGTCATAGCCGCCCCTTCCGCACGTTCGCCAAGCTTCTCCGGCGATACCGGCTCGGACGCCACCGTCTCTCCCGCGGCACCCTCCTGAATCGGCTCGCCGGTTACGGCGTCGATGGCCGCGCTTTCCATGACAAACCCAAGAATCGGCTTGGATTTGTCGGCAGCCTCGTAAGGAAGCATGTACACAAGCTCCGGCTTCGCGATCGCCGTGAGCTTGGCCATCGCATCATACGCCTCAAGCTTCGTTTCGACTTTCGGGAACACGATCGTTTCATCCCAATCCACGCTGCAGCTCACGACATAACCTTCGCTGTCCACCTCGACCGTAATCCCGTTATCCATAAAAAGGATTCCGTTCACCGTCCGGTCGAACCGGAGCGTATGCCTTACCTCTCCCGTAAGAGGCGGAAGAAGCTGAGCGCCGTAGTCTTCGTTGAAGACGATTTCCTCCGCGTATTCCGGCGCCATTCGCTCAATATACGCAAGCGCGATTTCTTTCGCTTCTTCCCGCTCCACTTTCAGCGGGTACGACGGCTTTTCGTTCGGATCGTCGTCCCAGGCGTCGAAGGACAGCAGCTTCCCGTTATCGGCATTCAGGCGGACCGAGACGGAGGCATTCGTTTTGTTGTTTTGTTCCCGGACAAAATAAAGCTCCCATACGGCCCGCTTGCCGTTCGCCAGCAGCTCGTCGCCGTAGCCCGCATTCCGCAGCGCGTAATCCTCCGGAATTTGTGCCAGCTTTCTCGCCATCTCTTCCGCTTCTTCCTTCGGCATGACCATATCGCCTTGCGGCTCGTCTTCGGCGGGGGCTCCCTCCGCGGCGCCGGACGATCCGGCGGCTGCGTCGGACTCGGCGGCCGCAGCATCGGGCGCAGACGATACGACAGCCGCTTCTTCGTTTACATCGGCGTGAACGGCTGCCGGCAGCACGAGAGCGTTTACAAGAACGGCCGCGGCGGATAAAACGGCTAAGCGTTGTTTAGACTTCATACCTTGACCCTCCCTCAATATGGTTAGGATATGTTCTATCCATAAGAACGGGGATTGATGGGAAATGTTGCACAACAATCGCCGCAAGGTCAGGAAATCATCTTGGCGAGAATAAAAAAAGCGGCCCATCCTTTACGGATAGACCGCTTTGCTGTGCGTCGAACCGGAGCTTAAGCTTACAGCTGGTTCGAAATTTTAGCTTTGAGGGCGTCTTTGCTTTGCACGCCGACCATTTTGTCGACAGGCTGGCCGTCTTTGAACAGAATGAGCGTAGGAATGCTCATAACGCCGAATTGCGAAGCAAGCTCAGGTTGCTCGTCAACGTTGATCTTCGCGATCGTAGCCTTGCCTTCCAGCTCGGTCGAAAGCTCCTCGATAATCGGAAGCTGCATTTTGCAAGGGCCGCACCAAGGCGCCCAGAAATCGACAAGAGACACGCCGTTCTCAACGGATTGCGCAAAGTTTTCTTTCGTCAGTGCTACTGCCATCTTGAATCATCCTCTCCATAAAGTCTCTATGATTAGGGAAATCCCCGTCTCACCATACGTAAAGCACGCGCTTATTTGCTATCGCATGCCTGAATTTGCGCCAGCACATCCTGAATCGTAATGCCCCGGAAATGATTCTCGAGCTGCTTCTCCGCCGTGCAGAAAATGCCGTTCATCACTTCCTTCATATTGGAGCCGACGACGCAATCCATCGACGGATCGCCGGAACACCAGCCAGGCATCAAGGATCCTTGCGACATCACCCGGTAAATGTCGCCGAGCGTCACGGCATTCGGGTCGATGGTCAGGCGATAACCGCCTCCCGCCCCTTCGCGCGTCTCGACGTAACCGGCTTTGCGCAGGGCGCTGAGCACTTTCCGAACGCGGGCGGAATGCGTGCCGACGTTGTCGGCGATCATATCGCTGCTCGCCATTCGTTCAGGCAAGTAAGCCAAATAAACTAAACTATGGACGGCAATTGTAAATTCGCTGTTCAATCGACGGCCCCCCTGCTTTATACTGTAATATTATCAATTACAGTTCCTGCTGTCAATAGCCTGGGCGCCCTTTTATTATGCGAAGCTTTGCCTCCGATTATGCGGAAGTCGACCAGAACGTAAACGGATCCCGGCCAAAGCGCTTGCCTTCGTTGAGCGCGTCGATTTCAGCTACGTCCGCATCCGACAGCTCGAAATCGAACAGGTTGGCGTTCTCTTCGATCCGCTCCTTGCGGACCGACTTCGGAATCGTAACGATACCTTTCTGCAAATCCCAGCGGAGAACGATTTGCGCCGGCGATTTTCCGTATTTGGCCGCGAGCTCCTGCAGCAGCGGAATATCCAGATGCCCTTGCATGAGCGGGCTCCAAGCCTCCAGCTGAATGCCCTGCTCCTTGCAGAAGCTTTGCAGCTCCGGCTGGGTAAGGCGCGGATGGAATTCGACCTGGTTGACCATCGGCTTGATTTCCGCTTGCGCAAGCAGGTTTTCCAGATGCGGGACCATAAAATTGCTGACGCCGATAGCCCGGACATAGCCGTCTTTATACAGCTTCTCCAAAGCGCGGTACGTTTCGATGTATTTTCCCGCCACCGGCCAGTGCACCAAATAAAGGTCGATCACGTCGAGCTTTAGACGTCTTCTGCTGTCCTCGAACGCCCGCAGCGTGTTCTCGTAGCCTTGGTCGGCATTCCACACCTTGGTCGTTACGAACAGTTCGTCGCGCTTGACGCCGGACTCCCGTACGGCGCGGCCCACGCCTTCCTCGTTCTCATATAAGGTAGCTGTATCGATGGAGCGGTAACCGGCCCCGATCGCATGAAGAACGGCTTGCTCCACTTGCTTGCCTTCCGGCGTCTGCCAGACGCCGAGCCCTACCCAAGGCATATGTACGCCGTTATGGAGCCGGACGGTATCTTGTATGCCCGTTATGCTTGCCATGTGCAACAACTCCTTTGTGTTTTATGAAGAAAACAAGTTCGTCTTCCTTATTCAAGGACAATGGGGTTCGAAAAAATAAGCCATGCCTTAAGCGGCCCGATGCGGCCATCTTCTCAAGTCTACCATTAGGCCGCGTCTCCAACAAATAGCCGACGTGATCCTTCACAGGAAATTCATGAATGTTTTTATCGTCAAAGCTGTCATGAGGGCGGCATATACCGGAATACAAATAAAACCGGGATGACAAAAACAAACCGTACCGGCAGGAGGCGTGTTGCGCATGGGTCTTTTTAACAGATGGACGGCACTGCGGACAGAAGGAGGCACGAGAGCGGAACTGATCGACCGGCTGGAAGCGCATTTGAAAGCGAATGGATTAAAGGCGAAAATTACGACGGACGGCAATTTGAAGCGGCTGCACGTGCTGCGAAAAAACGAAGAGCGGGCCAAAGAGCTGCTCGAGCAATTCGATAAGGAGCATTAGCTTCGAAAAGCATCCGAATGCGGGAAAAATCGTTTCCCGCGAAACGGATGCTTTTTTACCGTATGAAAACGCATCCACAAATTTCGCCGCGCGTGGTATAATTTGGTCAAAAAAAAGGATGTGAGTAGCTTGGAGGGTAGTACAAGTAGTACAAGTAGTACAAGTAGTACAAGTAGTACAGGTAATTCAGGTAGTTCAGGAAGCACGCTATTGCGCTCGCATTTGTTCAGCCATGCGCCGCTGTACGCGGCCGGCGTGGCGCTTGTCGCCGCGGGCAACGTCGTCAACGCCCTGTTTCCGGGCGTGCTCGGACGGTTCACCGACGATCTGCACCGGAACGGGCTTAGCGCCGGAGCGGTTCAGCAGTACAGCCTTATGCTGCTGGCGATCGGGATCGGCTACGGGGTTCTGTTCGGCGGCGGACAGCTCATTAACCACCGGCTCGGGCGGATGTTCGAATTTAAAGCGCGGCAGAAGCTGTTCGGCCATTTCACCGGGTTAAGCGAGCACTATTTCTCCAAAAACGGCGGCGGGAAGCTGCTGAGTTATTTCATGAACGACGTGACGGCCGTGCGGGAATCGATCGCCAACGGCCTGAATCAAATGACGAACGCCTCCGTGCTGCTCGTCTCGGTCGTCGCCATGATGTCGTTCAGCAGCATCCCGCTTTATCTTGTGGCCGTATGCGTGCTTCCGCTGCTCGCCATACCGCTGCTTGTCGTCTATTTCGGCCCGCGCATCCGCCGCAAGTCGGCCGCCGTGCAAGAAGCGCTCGCCTCGATGACCGCATCCGCCGAGGAGCAGTTCGGCGGCATCCGCGTCACGAAAACGTTCGCGGCCGAGGAAGTGGCGCGCAGCCGTTTCGGAGAAACGGTCGACCGCATCCGCGCCAACCAGCTCAAGCTCGTGCGCTCCTCCTCGCTGTTTCAATCGGCGCTTCCTTTCACGGGAGCGCTGTCTCTTGTCATCGCCATCCTGTACGGCGGATACCTTACGATCCACGGTCAGCTGTCGCTGGGCGGCTTCGTCGCGTTGACGCTTTATCTCCGGATGATTATAAACCCGCTGCAGCAGATCGGTAATATCATTAATATGATTCAGCGGTCGCGGGCGTCGCTCGAAAGGCTGAACGCCTTGCTCGACGTTCAGCCGGACATCCGGGAAGCGGAGGACGCGGTTGTCCTTGCGGAACGGGCGCCCGTCTCCTTAAGCATTCGCGGGCTTACGTTTGCCTATCCGGATTCGGATCACGAAGTGCTGCGCGACATTGATATCGAGCTGCCGGCGGGCCAGACGCTTGGCATCGTAGGCAAGACGGGCAGCGGCAAAACGACGCTCGTCAAGCTGCTGCTCCGCGTGTACGACCCGCCCGCCGGCACGGTCCGGTTGAACGGAATCGACGTCCTCGATCTGACCGTCGAAAGCTTGCGGGAGCGGATCGGCTACGTGCCGCAGGACGGCTTCCTGTTCAGCACGACGATTCGCGACAACATCGCCTTCTTCAACCGCCAGGCGGAGGACGCGGCCGTCGAAGAAGCGGCGAAGCTGGCCGATATCCACGCCAATATCCAGGGCTTCCCCGACCGGTTCCTGACGAAGCTCGGCGAGCGCGGCTTGACGTTGTCCGGCGGACAGCGCCAGCGCACCAGCCTTGCCCGGGGCATCGTCAAGAAAGCGCCGCTGCTCATTCTCGACGACAGCGTCAGTGCGGTCGATACGGTTACCGAATCCCGTATTCTCGCCAATTTGCGCAGCGCGCGCAAAGGAATGACCAACATCGTCATCGCCCACCGCATCAGCGCGGTGCGCCACGCCGACCGGATCATCGTGCTGGAGAACGGGGGCATCGCGGAGTCCGGCACGCATGAGGAGCTGCTCCAGAAGGGCGGCTATTACGCGTCGCTCCACGCCATTCAGGAAGAAGGTGCTCTGGAATGAAGACGATCCGCACGGATGAAAGCAAGAGGAACGACGGCCCCGCGGAGACCGGCAACGTGGACCGCGGCAAGGCGCTGCGCGCTTTGCTCGCGTACGCGAAGCCGCACCGGCGCACGTTTCTGCTCGTTTTTCTTTGTTCGTTTCTCGCCATCTCGGCCGACTTGCTTCAGCCTTATCTCATCAAAATCGCCATCGACGAGAACGTGCTTGCCGGACCGGAGGGCTTCCGGACGCTGGTCTGGATCGGAGGCTCCTTCCTGCTGCTCGCCGTCCTCAGCTTCGTCTTTACCTTCGTGCAGGCGAATTTGCTGCAGCGGGCCGGCCAAGGCATCGTCGCGCAGTTGCGGAAAGATCTGTTCCATCATATATCAAGCCAATCGATGTCGTTCTTCGACCGGCATCCGATCGGCAGCCTCGTCACGAACGAATCGAGCGACACGGAGACGATCAGCCAGTTTTTTACCCAGGTGTTGGTCAGCCTTGTACGCGACGGCTTGATGCTCGTTCTGGTCGTCTGCTTTATGTTCTCGCTCGACGCCACGCTCGCGTCGTATTGCCTGCTGCTGTTTCCGGTCATATTCGGCATCTCGATCGCGTTCCGCAAGCTGCTCCGCTCCTCCTACCAGCGGGCGCGGGCGCAGCTGTCCCGGCTCATCGCCTTTACGGCGGAAAACTTGTCGGGCATGAGCCTCATTCAAGCCTTTCATCAGGAAAAGGAGCAGACGCGCCAATTCACGGAGCGCAACGCACAATATTTAAAAGAAAATTTGCGCGAGGTGCGGGCGACCGTCTCGTTTAACCGGACCTTCGACATGCTCGGCAGCATCTCCGTCGCATTGGTCGTCTGGCTGGGCGGAATGGCGGTGCTTGGCCGAAAGCTCGACTTCGGGATTCTGTACGCCTTCATCAACTATATCCGGCTGTTCTTCCAGCCTATCAACGCAATTACGCAGCAGTGGAACACGCTGCAGTCGACGCTTGTTTCCGCGGAGCGGCTGTGGCGGATATTCTCCGTGCAGCCCGCCGTCCGCGACCCGCAGCCGGAGGAAGCGAAAGAGCTGGATCCCGACCGCGTTCAGGGCAAAGTCGACTTCAACCGGATCCGGTTCTCTTACGTCGACGACCTCGAGGTGCTGCACGGGCTGGACCTGCATATTAAACCGGGGGAATTTATAGGCATCGTCGGCACGACCGGGGCGGGCAAAAGCTCGCTTGTCAATCTGCTGACCCGCTTCTACGACGTCAACAAAGGCAGCGTCGAAATCGACGGCGTCGATATCCGCAAGCTGCCGCTCGATTCGCTGCACCATATCGTCGGCCTCGTCCAGCAGGAGCCGTTCCTCTATTCGGGCACGATACTGGACAACGTGCGCCTGTTCCGCGAGGATGTGCCGCGCGAGGACGTCATCCGGGCCTGCAAGCTGGTCGGCGCGCACCCGATGATTCAGCGGCTGAAAAGCGGCTACGACGCGAAGCTGTCCGAGCGCGGCTCCGGGCTGTCGGCCGGAGAGCGGCAGCTGATCGCGTTTGCGCGGATATTGATTTTCCAGCCGAAAATCTTGATCCTGGACGAAGCGACCGCGCATCTCGACTCCCATTCGGAGCAGATGATCCAGCGGGCGCTGAACTATGTCTCGCAAGGCCGGACGACGATCGTCATCGCCCACCGGCTGTCGACCATCCAGCACGCCGACCGGATCATCGTGATGCAGGGCGGCGTTATCGCCGAGGAAGGGCCGCACGACGTCCTGATGAAGCGCGGCGGTTATTACGCCGAGCTGCACCGGCAATCGCGCGGCATCGCCGCCGCGGCCGGCGGAGCCGCCGGCGGCAGCTAGCGCGGCGCGCCAGGGGGCCTGCGCCGCCGACACGGTGCGGCGTAGCGCCGCATGGCGCGTACCATGCGGCGTGGCGCGTGCTGTGCGCCCGGGGCGCGGTGCTGTGCGCCCGGGGCGCGGTGCTGTGCGCCCGGGGCGAGGGCTGTTGGTGCGCGGCAGCGCTTGACGCGGAGCGCCCGGGGCGTGGCGCGACGAGCGCGGTAGACAGCTTGAAAGCGGCGAGCTCAAAGTTCCAATCAATTTAACTGCGATTATGCAGTTAAAATTTTTTAAAAAGCTGCGATCCATCTCTTTAAATGCAAATCTACATTTACCGTATTATCTAACGGCCCATATAACCGGAATCGACGAATATTACCTGTACTATTGCAGCTAAACATGCTTAAAACGTAAAAATGATCGAAACTAGATGTAATTTTACATTTAATCTGATGTGCCTCCAGGATTTAGAACGCGAACCATGAGCAAGAGCCGGTCGGTAACCGTCACGCGGCGCTCGCAGCGCATACGGGCATAACACGCGAAGCTTTATCCGCCCGTACGTCAACAACCTATATCGAGGTTGTTGATCCCTTCGGAATTTTATAAATTCCGATTATGAGATCAAAAAACCGGCGCCCCCGTCGAAGGCCGATGGGATGCGCCGGTTTATTTTTCGCCGCTAAAGCTACTCGTTAAGAACTTGCTAATGCTCCGTTCGAGCGGATCCAGCCCACGCTTAGGGCATGCCGTTTCAGGACGACCTGCCGTCCAGCGCCGCTTGGCGGATCCAGCGGTAGCCTTTGCGCACGCCGTTCATGACCCATTCCGGCACCGGAAACGGACGGTTGCCCATAAACGGGACATAGATTCGCTCGTACGCCCGCTTCAAGTCGTCCCACATCATGCAGGGCTCCGTTTTCAGAAAATCGGATACGTCCACCACCAGCCCCTTACCGCCGGAAACCATGACGTTTTTGCCGTGAACGTCGTGCGGATGCAGCCCTCTGCCTCGGGCGTAATCGAGCGCCTCGTCGATATCCTCGATGACGCTCTCCGGAATCGGTTCTCCGTCGAGCATGCATTGATACATCGTCTTGCCCCGCAGCCGCTTCAAGACGAGATACCGAAGCCCTTCCTTCTCGCCTGCGGCGTAACAAGCCGAATAGGCGGGGTGCCGTCCCAGCCTCCCGTACACTTCGCGTTCGTCTTCCCAGCCTCCCCGCCCAGGGGCATAGACTTTGATGACCAGCTCGCTATAATCCCGGTGCGTAAACACGGCGGCATAATTGCCCGCACCAAGCAATTGAAAGCCTTCCGGCGCTTCCAATACTCGAACGGGGTCGCCCGGGTCGATGCTGACCAGATCAAGCGCGGGCAGCAGATGCCGTTCCGCCAGTTGTACAAAGCTGCCGATTGTCGTTTCGTCCATAGCCGTCCCGCCTCCCAGCTCTCTTCATTGATGCATTCATTGTAATGCTAGAGATGTCCGCATGTAAACGGCTGCCGCCGCTTCGAGAAGGTCCATTATTTGGAACGGTCGGGACGATATGCCCGTTGGCCGCATTGGAACAGGGAGAGCCGGAGCAAAGATGCAAGGATTTAAAACCGGACCGCCAAGCAGCCGCTATACGCCGCTTACGACCTTCAAGCCGATGACGCCGACGATGATCATCGCCACGAAGATAAGCTTGCGCCAATCCTTCGACTCTTTGAAGAAAAACATTCCCAGCAGCACGCTGCCGATCGAACCGATCCCCGTCCAAATGCCGTAGGCGGTGCTGATCGGAATGTCGCGGATGGCGAGCGACAAGCAATAGAAGCTGACGAAGCCGGACGCCACCGCTCCAGCCGTCCCTTTCCAGCGGCGAAAGCCGTCGGAAAGCTTCATCGAGGTGACGAAGCCGACTTCGCCCAAGCCCGATAATACTAAGAACAGCCACGCCATCGTTTACGCCCCCTTTCCGTTCGCCGCGCCGGCACGGGCGGACTTCGCCGCTTCAGTCCCGCCGCTCTGTTTCTCTGAGTCATCATGTCCGGCCACAAGCTTCAGCCCGATGATGCCTACGATCAATAGAAAGGTGAAGAACAACCGCCAGAACTCCGCCGGTTCATCCAATAAGATCATGCCCGCGATGACGGTGCCGACCGTCCCCATGCCGGTAAACATCGCGTAAGCTACGCCGATTTCCAGCACCTGCATCGATTTGGCGAACAACGCAAAGCTTGCAATAAGCAAAATAACGGTCGCCGCGCTCGGTCCAAGCTTCGTGAACCCTTCCGAATATTTCAGCCCGAACGTCCAGCCGACCTCAAGCGCACCCGCCAATAAAAGATAAATCCAAGCCATTATTCAATCTGTCCTTTCCCTTTGTCTGTCGCAAACAGCTGCAAGATAGCGTTCCATACTTCTTTCTTTCGGCTGTTCAACAGCTCTTCGTCATAGATTTGCCTCTCCACAAGCAGCCCGTCCGACCCCGCATAAAATAAGGCGATCATCTGCTCCTCGGTGTCCGGACGGAAATACCCGAGATCGACGCCTTCGCGGTAGAAGGCTAATAGGATGCCGTTAATTTCGTTTTCATATTGCAAAAATTTCTCCCGCAGCGCCGCGCGCAAGTGCCGGGGCGGAAGCAAAAAGGTCTGCCTCAAAAAAGTTTGGCCCGCCGACAGCTCGTCGCTCTCCACATAATAGTCGAACGCGCCGCGCAGCTTGGCGACGGGTCCCGCCCCGTTCAGCTTGCGCTGCATCGCCTTGAACTTCGCGAGGTCCTCCATGATGACGTCGGCGAACAGCTGCTGAAACAGCTGATCCTTCGATTCGAAATGCGCGTAGATCGACGGGGTCTTAATCCCTACCGCTTTGGCAATATCCGATAACGACGTGCCGTTATAACCCGAATCCAAAAACAACGACAACGCCGCGGCTTTAATCCGGTCCGCTGTCGATGGCGGCTGATCGTTCATCGCCCGATCCCTCCTTTCATACACTGGCCATTTGCACTCCTAACGAACGTTAGTTAGGACGTTCTGTCTATGTTAACCGCCAATCGGCTTATTGTCAAATGCGGAAATCCGCGCCTAATCCCGGCCGACAAGCAATTAAAAAAGCCTATCCCGGCGGATAGACTTATGTTTGTTCATTTTTGGTTTCGCCATCCGACTTATCTTGCTTACGGGCTCCGGATGCTCTTCCGTTCCGTCCTCCGGCTTGCTAACGGTTTCGCTCCAAAGCCCGCACCAGCCCGATCAGCCCGCGAGCCAAAATGCCGAGTACCGCCCCTGCCGCGACGGCCGCCGCATTCCATAGCCAGATATAAATATAAATCGCATCATGCCCCGCCTCCGAGAAGCCGCCGGAGACAAAAGCCAATAGCCGCAAAGCCAGCACCGATAACGGTACCCACAGCACCGGCACGAACACGGGATAATACCAGTATCGGCCGCGAAACCATCCAGCGGCGAGGACGGCGCAGCCGATCGCCAGCAGGAACGCAATCGTCCCGATGCGATCGGCGATTAGCGGGCTGACGGCGGCTCCCGCCGCCGTCAAGCCGCTTGCCGCCGCTCCCGCGGCGGCAAGCAGCAGCACGCGGCAGGTCGCCCGATAATACGATTTACGGCCTTCCATGAACGGCTAGCGGCGGGCCGCCACGATCTCCTGCAAGGCTGTCAGGAATGCGTCCATTTCCTCGTCCGTGCCGATCGACACCCGCAGATGGTTATCGATGCGCGGCTGGTTGAAGTAGCGGACCAGAATGCCTTTTTCGCGGAGCTGCTCGAACAGCGTCTTCGCCGCAATGGCCGGGTGCGAAATAAAGACGAAGTTGGCGCGGGAATCCGTCACCTCGAAGCCCATCTGCCGCAGCTTGTCGCTGGCTGCTTCCCTCGTCAGAATAACGCGCTCCGTCGTCGTGCGGAAATAAACCTCGTCGTCGAAGGATGCGATGGCGGCGGCGAGCGCCACGCGGTCCAGCGTATAGGAGTTGAACGAATTTTTGACGCGGTTCAGGCCTTCGATCAGCTCCTCGCTGCCGATCGCAAAGCCGACGCGGATTCCCGCAAGCGAACGAGATTTCGACAACGTCTGCACGACCAGCGCGTTCGGAAACTCCTTCACCAGCTCGACGGCCGATTGCCCGCCGAAATCGATGTACGCCTCGTCGATCATCACGACATGGTCCGGGTTGCGGGCCAGCAGCCCCCGGAACGCGTCCAGCGGCGCCAGAATCGCCGTCGGGGCGTTCGGATTCGGCAGCACGATCCCGCCGTTCTCGCGGTCGAACAGCTCGAAAGGCACCTCGAAACGCTCGTCCAGCGGAATAAGCTCCGCCTTCAGGCCAAAAAACTCTGCATACACTTTATAAAAGCTGTACGTAATGTCCGGGAACAGAATCGGATCCGCCGGGTCGAAAAATGCGCCGAAAGCAAAGGCCAGCACTTCGTCCGAGCCGTTGCCCACGAATACTTGCTCCGGGCGCACGCCGTAATAATCGGCGATTTTGCGTACAAGGGCGTCGCAGGTCGGGTCGGGATACAAGCGCAAATCCGCGTTCGCGGCCTCCCGTATCGCTTCCAGCACCTTCGGGGAAGGCGGGTACGGGTTTTCGTTCGTGTTCAGCTTAATATATTTTTTATCTTTCGGCTGCTCCCCGGGAACGTACGGGACAAGCGACGCCGCAAGCGGGCTCCAATACTTGCTCATAGTTATCTCCTTTCAGATGGGCGGCTGTATTTCGCTTTATTTTACCACATCCGCTTGTACAAGTTTTGGCGATTCCGATAAAAAAACGACGGACCCTTCGGCAGAATCCGAAGGGTCCGTCCGCGCAATCCGGCCGCTATCCCATGATGCCCGCTATCCCCGCAAAAATGACAATCAAAATGCCGATCGGCACGATCAAAATAAGCAGGAAAAGAACCAAAGCGATAATAAACGCGCCAAGCGATCTCCATGCGGAAAATTCATGCGCTTCGGCAAGCGCCTTGACCAGCACGACCAGCGCCCAAACCGAAACGATCCATTCTACGGCCGAATAGACGGCCAGAAAAGCGCTCAGCCCGCCGCTTGCCGCATATTGAAGAGGCTGTTCATAAAAGACGTACTTTCCAAGCAGCACAACCTTCGGCAGCCACAATATTCCCGTCAGAATGCCCGGAATGCAGGACCCCGCGAGGAGCGCCGTCCTGACATGCTTACTCTCGCCGTAGCCGTCAAGCCACCCGCCGGCTTTGGTCAGCAGATAGCCGAACAAATACATGCCGAGCAATCCGCCGGCGGCCCCGACGACCGCCGAGCCGATGAGCAGACCGCACCAGGATATCCATGAAAATTCGGTTAACGCTCCTTGCGTCGGCCGCGTAATGACGGAAATGACGCCTGCGATAAGGGCAAACGCCAGAATCCGTTCCTCCGAATAAGGCCGGTTTAAATAATACCGCGTCATGGCGCGCGGACGGATCCACAGCTGAAGCCACGGCCAGCGAGGCTTGCCTCCCTGCGGCTCTTCCGGCCCGCCGGACGCGGACACTTGCAGCGCTTTGTCGTTCATCCGATCCTCCTGCCTCCCGCTAACGTCTCCGGCGTTCCAAGGCGCACGGATGATGTATATTTACTTGCCCCGCCTTTTCATACGGGTATATAGGCTTTTGCATGCAATAAACAATAGCGCGCCGGCCGCGAACGCCGTCAGCGGCTGCATTGCCGCGCCCAAGATGGAAGAAGGCTCCGCAATGAGCCCGAACGAGGTTTTATGCTCCAAATAATCGACCGCCTCGTATGCATTGACGATATCGGGTACGTATGCCGCCGTCATATACATGCCGTATGCGGCCTGCAAGGCAATTTGCAGCACCACTGCGGCGATGCCGGCAAGCGCGGCTTGCAGCAACGTTTTTTTCAAGGAGTTCCCTCCTACTACTCTACTCTTCTCCCAAGGATCACAAGATCGCGCTCGACTCCGTCGAGCTCCGCCACGCGCGGCAGATGCGCCCATCGCTCGAACCCGTGCTTGGCGAGCAGCTTCAGGCTTGGCTCGTTATGCCCGAACACGAAGCCGAGCAGCGTACGGACGCCGATTCGAGGGCTTTCCTCGATCGCCTTGCGGATCAGGATGCCGCCAAGGCCTTGTCCGCGGTACGCTTCGTCGATATAGATGCTAAGCTCCGCCGTCGCGTTATACGCGGGCCGGCCGTAAAACGATTGGAAGCTAAGCCAAGCGATAATCGTTCCGGCTCCGTCCTTCATGACCCACAGCGGCCGGAAATCCGGCGAATGTTCATGGAACCAGCGCTCGCGGCTGGCGACGGTTACCGGCTCAAGATCGGCCGTCACCATTCTTCCGGCAACGGTCGAGTTATATATCGCGACGATGGACGGCAGATCGTCAAGCTGCGCATCGGCAATGGTGTATGCAAAGTCTGCTTTTGACATCGAATTTCGGTCTCCTTTATACGGTACGGCTAGTGTGGTTTGTTCACCATTATACCGTACAGGCCGGGAGAATAGCTCGCTTTTTACGCTATCCTTTCCGGTTTCCCTCCAGCCACTTGACCGCGTAATCGACAATCGCCCGCTGCGGAATAAGAAGCGATTCCGCGTCCCCGATTTTGCCCCGCGTCACGAGCCCCGCCTCCTTCTCGAACTGCTCGCCGAGACGCTCGAAATCGTCCGAGTCGTATTCGAGCTCCGTATAGCTTAGCCAGCAGCTCCCGCCGTCCTTCCGGATCGGCGACCTGGCGGTCATCTCCCGTTTCCCCGCATAATTCGCCCGGACCTCCGCCAAATGCAGCGACGTATTGTTGGCGTTGCCGACGCCGAGAAGCAGCACCCGTCCGTCCAGCTCGTACACGCGCGCAAGCGGCGATTGCTCGCCCATGCTGTAATCGTAGCTTTGCTCCGCGGTTATCCGCTCGGCATGTTTGCCCCAAGCGGCAAAGGACTGCATCGGGTGCCGGCTTCGCATCACGCCGTCCTGCTTGCGGAAGCATTCCGGTATCACCCCCATCATCCGGGTCGGCGTCAACGACGGGTCGTAAGGCGGCATCTGCTCGCGGATTTCGTCCCACCACGCCGGATTGACCGGCGGATTGCGCCATCCGGCCGGATCGCACAAGTCGCTCGAATGCGTCGGCATGACGAGCGTCCCTTCCGGACCAAGCGCCTGCTCCAGCGCCAGGATGACGGCTGCCGGACCGCCCAGCACCCAGCTGCCGAGCGACTTGAAGGATGAATGTACAATTAAAGTCATGCCGGGGCTGACGCCAAGCCGGCGCAAATCTTCGGCTAATGTATCGACGGTCATCAGCCTTCCTTGTATCTCTTGCATAAATAATTCCTCTCAGTATGAAAATTTTCCAAAGATAACCTGAGTATAGCATGAAATTTAACTTCTATCGAAGCCTTTCAAAGCAGCCGAGACCGCTTTTAGTGAAAGTTTTTTAAGCCGAACAGCCAGCCGCAGGCACAAAAAAACGGCCGCTTCCCCCAAAAGGGAAACGGCCGTTTCAAGTTCTCTATCCGTTTGCTTCCACCGCATGTTTGCCAAGGGCGGTCTGGTCCGTATGCGTTCCTTCCGCTCCTTGGTTACCTTCAGCCCCTGCTTCGCGTCCTTGCGGCGCGAATTCGCCTTCCATCTTGGCGACGACGACGGTAGCGACGCCGTTGCCGATCAAGTTCGTGATGGCGCGCGCTTCCGACATAAAGCGGTCTACGCCAAGCAGGAGCGCCATGCCGGCCACGGGAATCGACGGAAACGCCGACAACGTGGCGGCTAGCGTAATGAAGCCGGAACCGGTCACCCCGGCAGCCCCTTTCGACGTGAGCATGAGCACGCCGAGCAACGTCAGCTGCTGCCAAATAGTCATGTCCACCCCCGCCGCTTGCGCTACGAACATGGCGGCCATCGACAGGTAGATGGAGGTGCCGTCCAGGTTGAACGAATATCCGGTCGGAACGACCAAGCCGACGACCGGCTTCGAGCAGCCGTACTTCTCCAGCTTATCCATCATCCGCGGCAGCGCCGATTCCGAGGAGGAGGTGCCGAGGACGAGCAAAATTTCTTCTTTAATGTAACGGATAAACGAAACGATGCTGAATCCGTAAAATTTCGCAATCGCTCCTAACACGACAAAGATGAACAGCGCCATCGTAATGTAAACGGAGCCCATCAGCTTGCCGAGTGAGAACAGCGATCCGATGCCGAATTTGCCGATTGTATACGACATGGCTCCAAACGCCGCGATCGGGGAAACTTTCATGATAATATTCACAATGCCGAAAAACGCTTGCGTCAATTTATCGAACAAATCGATTACCGGTTTGGCGTTTTTCCCCATCGCCGTTAAAGAGACACCGAACAACACCGCAAAGACGAGAACCGGCAGCAATTCTCCAGAAGCCATCGCCGCGACGACATTGTCCGGCACGATGCCTACGAGAAAGTCCACGATTCCGTGGCTCGATTCTTCGGCCGCCTCCGTATATTGCGACACATCCCCTTGCGCGCTGTTCATATCGATCCCGGCGCCCGGTTTTACCAGGTTCACCACGATCAGCCCGATCGCAAGCGCGACGGTGGTAACGATTTCAAAGTAAAGCAGCGCTTTCCCGCCGATCCGGCCGACCTTCTTCATATCGCCCATGCCGGCGATGCCGTTGACGACGGTGAAGAAAACGATCGGAGCGATCACCATTTTGATGAGCTTGATAAATACGTCGCCCAACACTTTCAACTTTTCCCCGGTTGTTGGGAAGAAGTGCCCGACTAAGATGCCAAGGATAATAGCGATAACGACCTGTACGGTCAAATTGCGAAAATTGATTTTCAAGGGGTCACCCTCGCTTTCGTAAAGGTAGGTGTAGCCTTTAAGGTGACCCCATTGTAAAAAAGAAACCGCTTCCAAACAATCATTCGGTCATACTGTTCGTTTTGGTCATTTTGGTTTCAAGCGGCTGCCGTTCGTATTTCCCTTGCAGCCGCTCAACTTGCTCGATCAGCCCGCTCCCGATCTCATTCCGGTATCGGTCGTACAGCGGCCTTAATTGCTCCATCCACTTCGCGCGCTCTTCGGCGGACAGCTCGTGAATTTCGATCGCGCCGGAGGCGCGGATTTGCTCGAACTGCCGTTCATTCATCGACTCCGTCTCCCGCTTCATCCACTCGGTCGTCTCCTCCATCGCTTCCGTTACGGCATTGCGCAAATCGTCCGGCAGCTTGTCCCAGAACGGCTTGTTTACGACCACGGCATAGCCCAAATATCCGTGATTGCTGACAGTCATATAGTCCTGCGCCATATAGAGCCGCTTCGTGAATATGTTCGTCATCGTATTCTCTTGCCCGTCCACGACGCCGTTTTGCAGGCTGGAGTACAATTCATTGAACGGGATATTGACCGTCTCCGCCCCGAGCGCGGCGAATTGGCCCGAAAGCACGTCGCTCGGCAAAATCCGGAACGTCTGGCCGCGAAAGTCTTCCGGCCGGACAAGCGGATTGCGGTTGCTCGTCATCTGCTTAAAGCCGTTGCTCCAAAAAGCGATACCTTGCATCCCGTGACGTCCGAGCGTCTCAAACAGCGCTTCGCCGATCGTCCCGCCGAGCGCCTCGTCGATCGCCGCCTGGTTCGCGAAAGCAAACGGAAGGTCCATAACAAGCCAAGCCGGATCGATATTCGACATATTCGAAAACGACGGAGCGATCATTGAATATCGCCCCGCTTCAGCGCCTCCGCTTCCGTGTTCTCGGAATAAAGCATCCCGTTCGGAAACACTTGCACTTCCACGCGGTCGTCCGTTTTTTCTTTCACAAGCCGGGCGAAATGCGCGGCGGCCAACCCTTTCGGCGTATTCTCGGCGACGACGTGGCTGAATTTAATGACCACCCGATCTTTGAGTCCCGTTTGTTCGCCGTCAAACGGCAAAGCAGCCGAAAATTTCGGCGGAAAGCCGATCGGCACGGCGACCGCAAGGCCGAACAAAACGAAAAGGGCCGTTGCGTAAATGGTTTTCAAGCGTCCCCCTCCTCATTGCTATTTTACGAGTATTATTTCACAATACTAATAAAAACGTAAACCGAGATGGACGGAGGGGACGGGATGCGGCTTCCACCTATGCCGATTCGCTGGAAAATGACGGTTCTGTCGTTCGGCCTTGTGCTGTTCTCCTTGCTGATCGGCGGCATAATACTGCTCGGCAGCGTCACGCGGCTGAAAGAAGACGAGATCGGCCGCCGCGTCATGCTCACCGCCCGCACAGTGGCGAATTTGCCTACGGTGCAGCAATATATTGCCGCTCCGGATGGATGGAAGCAAATCGCTCCTGTGGCCGACAACATTCGTATGATCCACGGCGTCAGCTACGTCGTCGTGTTGGATATGAACCGTACGCGGCTGTCTCATCCGATATGGTCACGTATCGGACAACCGTTCGACGATGCGGATGCCGATGCGGCGTTTGCGGAGCATACGTACATTTCGAAAGCGGTTGGAGAATCGGGGACGGCCGTCCGGGCGTATATGCCCGTGACAAACGAAGAGCACCAGCAGGTCGGCGTTGTCGTTGTCGGCCAGCTGCTCCCTTCGCTCGGCGCAACGATCGCGGAGCAATGGCGGTTTGCCGCCGTGACGATCCTGCTGTCGTTAGCCTTCGGCATGATGGGCTCCTGGCAATTGGCGCGCCACATTAAACGGCAAATGTTTAATATGGAGCCGCACGAGATCGCGCGCATGTACCGCGAGCGGAACGCCGCTTTCGAAGCGATGCACGAAGGGGTCGTAGCCGTCGATATGAACGAGACGATCACGATCTTCAACGAGCGGGCCAAGCGGATATTCGGCATCGAGGGCGATTGCGTCGGGCGCCCCATTCGCGACGTACTGCCGGATACCCGTCTTCCGGAAGTGCTGGAGAAAGGAGGCCCGATCTACAATCAAGAGATTCGGGTCGGCAATGCGCTCATCTGGAGCAACCGGATTCCGATTCGGGACGGAGAGCAGACGCTGGGGGCGGTCGCCATTTTCCAAGACCGGACGGAGGTCGCCCGCATCGCCGAAGAATTGACGGGTGTGCGGGCGTTCGTCGACGCCCTCCGCGTACAAAATCACGAGCATATGAACAAACTGCATACGATAGCCGGCCTGATCCAGCTCGACAACAAAGAACGAGCGCTCGAGTACGTGTTTGACGTGTCGGAACGGCAAGAGGAGCTTACGCGTTTTTTGCAGGAGCATATTGGCCATGACAGCATCGCAGGACTGCTCCTTAGCAAAGTAAGCCGCGGAAAGGAGCTCGGAATCGAGGTGGAATTGGACCGCAGAAGCGAATTCAAACGGTTTCCGCCGCTTCTTGACCACCACGATTTCGTCGTTATTTTCGGCAATTTGATCGAAAACGCTTTTGACGCCCTGCAGTCGGCGGAACGGGAACGGAAAGAGGTTTATGTCAGCGTCGAACAAGACGACGAAGTGTTGTCCGTCCTCGTGGAAGACAACGGCTGCGGCATGACGGAGGAGACGAAAGCGAAAATGCTGGAGCAAGGCTATTCCACGAAGGGGTCGGATAATCGCGGCGTCGGCTTGCATTTGGTTCATCGCATCGTGCAGAAGGGGAACGGGGAATTGCGCTGCGAATCGTCGCCGGGACAAGGAACCTCGTTTATGATTATTTTTCCAATGGGAGGCGGAACTGACAGTGACAGCGGCGAATAAGCCTACAATTCGGGTCGTATTGATCGAAGACGATCCGATGGTGCAAGAAGTGAACCGCATGTTTATCGAACGGGTAGAGGACTTTCAAGTTATTGCCATTGCCAGAACGGGCGCGGAAGGCATTCGGCTCACGCGGGAGTTGTCGCCCGATCTGGTGTTTCTCGATATTTTCATGCCCGTCCTGGACGGGCTCGAAACGCTCCGGCAGCTGCGATTGGCGGATACGCCCGTCGATGTCATCGCGGTGACGGCCGCGAAAGACCCGGAAACGATTCAGTCGATGATGCGCGGCGGCGTGTTCGATTACATTATCAAGCCGTTCAAATTTGAGAGGGTGCAAGAAACGCTGCAACGTTACCGCCTGCATCGCGAATCTTTCGCGAAGAACGAGCCGTTTACGCAAGCGGAGCTGGATTCCCTCCTCCGTTCGGGGCCGGCCGGATTCCTGCCGCCTCGGTCAGAGAACGGACAAGCGACCCTTGAGGTTGCGCAGCACTTGCTGCCAAAAGGGTTGAACGCGATAACGTTGAAGCAAATTTTTGCGTACATGCTCAAACAGAACCGGCTGCTTTCCGCCGAGGAAGTTGCCGACGGCGTCGGCATCGCCCGCGTAACGGCGCGGAGATACTTGGACTATTTGGAGAAGCAAGGACTCATCGCCCTCGACATCCATTACGGCGGCGTCGGCCGCCCGGTCAACCGTTACAAGCCGACCGCAGACCAAAAGGACCAAAAATAACGAAATGGCCAAAATGTTTACCCTCCCGCTTGTAAGCGATACCATAGTGATTATTGCTGCTAGTATTGTTTAGACGGGAGCGTGAAACTATGGCAACGCCGGCTTTGGCCAGCACGAACATCGTGCTGCGGCTCGAGATCGAAAAAGATAAAATTACATTTGGACAAATCGCGACGGCAATCGGCGACGCCGGAGGCGACATCGTCGCGGTCGATATGAACCGTACGGATAAAACGACGACGGTTCGCGACGTTACGGTCAACATAACGGATACGCTGGCCCGGGAAAAAATCGTAGCCATCCTGCGCTCGCTGGCCGGCGTCAACGTCGTCCAGGTGTCGGATCAAACGTTTCTCGCCCATCTTGGCGGAAAAATCGAGGTCACGCCTAAAATGGCGATCAAAACGCGCGACGATTTGTCGCGGGTATATACGCCGGGCGTCGCGCGGGTGTGCATGGCGATCCATGAGCAGCCGAGCCGCGCGTATTCGCTTACGATCAAGCGCAACACGATTGCGGTCGTGTCGGACGGCTCGGCCGTGCTCGGGCTCGGCAATATCGGTCCCGAAGCGGCAATGCCGGTTATGGAAGGCAAAGCGATGCTGTTCAAACAATTCGCCGGGGTCGACGCGTTCCCGATCTGCTTGGATACGCAGGACACCGAAGAGATTATCCGGACCATCAAGCTGATCGCGCCCGCGTTCGGGGGAATCAACCTGGAGGACATCTCCTCCCCGCGCTGCTTCGAGATCGAACGGCGGCTCATCGAAGAGCTGGACATCCCGGTATTCCACGACGATCAGCACGGCACCGCTGTCGTGCTTCTGGCCGGAATTTATAATTCGCTCAAATTAGTGGACAAAAAGCTCGAAGAATGCAAAATCGTACTGTGCGGAATCGGCGCTGCCGGCATCGCCTGCTCCAAAATATTGCTTGCCGCCGGAGCGCAAAATATTATCGGCGTCGATCGGCAAGGCGCTTTGGTCCGGGGAATGCGTTACGGGCACGATGAATGGAATTGGTACGCGGAAAATACGAACCCGAACATGGAAACGGGTACGCTTGGCGACGTGATCGCGGACGCGGATATTTTTATCGGCGTATCGGGTCCCGGCGTTTTGAAAGTGGAACATATTCAGAAGATGGCCCGCGACCCGATCGTCTTTGCGATGGCGAACCCGACGCCGGAAATTTCGCCCGAGGAAGCCGAAGGATATGTCCGCGTCATGGCGACCGGCCGATCCGATTATCCGAACCAAATCAACAACGTGTTGTGCTTCCCCGGCTTGTTCCGCGGAGTTCTCGACTGCCGGGCGACCCGGATAACCGAGGAGATGAAGCTGGCCGCTGCCCGGGCGATCGCGTCCGTCGTAAGCGAAGAAGAACTGAACGAGTATTATATTATCCCGAGCGTGTTCAACCCTAACGTCGCAGACCGGGTGCGGGACGCCGTCATCGGGGCCGCTTTCGAAAGCGGAGTCGCACGCCGCAAGCCGACCGTGTGACGAGTTGACCGGTAGAAAAAAAGAGGGTGTCCCATCCGTCATCGATGATGACGGCGGACCCCTCTTCTTTCATGTGATCAATAATACGGCGCCATAAAGAGATAGACGACTACACCCGTAAGGCTGACGTACAGCCAGATCGGCATCGTCCAGCGGGCGATGCGTCTATGCTTCGTCAACTGGTTCGTCCAGCCCCATACGACCGTAAACAGCGCCAACGGCACGATAATCGCCGCAAGAACGCTGTGCGAAATAAGGATAAAGAAATAGATCGGCCTAACGATGCCTTCTCCGCCGAACGTGGCCGTCTCCGCGGAAATGTAGTGGAACGTCAAATACGTAATCAGAAACAGCAGCGTAGAGCCGAATGCCGCAAGCACAAACCTTTTATGCAGCGTAACGTTCTTCTTTATAATGGCGATCAGAGCCGCCAGCAGAAAAATAAACGTAAAGCTGTTCAAAACCGCATTGATTCTCGGAAAAATCGTGACGTCGAAATGGACTTCCCCTTCATACCCGATCGGAGAAAAAAACAGCAATAAAATGATGACATTGGCGATAATGGAAACGGTAATGATCAGGCCTGTATAGTTTTTTGTACTGGTCGGCTGAAGCTGATCCGTCTTGTTGTGGTCCATAAAACCGGGAACCTCCTCTTGTCCGTTGCTTTGATTCCATTATATTGGCTATTACCGAGCCATGGCGGCTCGATTGGTGACAACACTTCGAACATTTGTCCCGCTTAAGGAATTGCATTCATAGCCTTTCCATTTTGCGTAAATATGACCCGCGCCTTCCGTTATTGTTCCCGCCGTACGCCTTGCCGCCGTTTCGGTCCGGAGGCCGAACGTCCCTTTTCGCCCTTGTCGAAATTCGACGAAAACCGTTTCGAAAGCATCATTTTCGTCCGCTGCGGAAGGATTTTTTTGGCAGGCGAAGAAGTGACTATTTCTGCCGGCATACCCAATACCAAATAACTAGACGGAGGAATGCATAAACATGATTCGCTCACTAACGGCCGCTGTCGCAGGCGCTCTCTTGATTGCGGGCTCGCTGCCGCTTGGCAGCGGCGAGGCGCTTGCGAATTCCGGATTTGAACAAAGCATTCAAAGCATGTACGACGCTTACGAGGAAAAAGTGACGCAAACGTACGCCGCGGACAAGCAGCGGGTGCAAAAGGAGTTTCAAACGTTTCTGGACGAAAGCGACGAAGATTACCGGCTTCTCCACGATCAGACGAACGCCGATTACGAAAGTCTGCAGCGGATGCTGGACGACGACGGGGAAGAGCTGGAGTCGCGCTACGACTCCGACGATACGCTTCGCAAATATTTGAAGGAAATCGATGGCGATTATTTGAACAGCAGCATGTGGGAATACAAAAAAGCGATTGACGGAGACTACCTGAACAGCGATATGTGGGAGTTCAAAACGGACATCGACGAAGACTATTTGAATTCGCCGATGTGGGAATACGAGAATGCGGTCGATCCCGATTACTTGAACAGCGCCCTCTGGGAATACGAAAACGAAGTGGACCCGGATTATTTGAACAGCGCGCTCTGGGAATTCGAGAACGACACGGACCCGAACTATGCCGGCAGCATCATGAATCGATATAAACGCGGCAAGCTGTCGCAGGCCGAAGCGCAGAAGCTGATCGACGAGGCCAAAGAGCGGACGGACAACGAAATCAGCGCTACGCGCAAAGCGATGCTGGCCAAAATCGAATCGATCCGCGCCAATACGGTGAAAACCGTAACGGAGACCAAAACAAAATCGACGGCAAGCATATTGGATAAGCGAAGCGACGCGGAAGCGACGATCTCGGCCATCCGCAAGCAGTTGACCGGTACGGGCATTTCGTTCCCGGCTCTCGTGCTGGCGACGCGCGAAATAAAGGTGATTATCGACGGCGAAATCCAGTCGTTCGACCAAGCGCCCATCCAGAAGAACGGCACTACGCTCGTGCCGATGCGCGCGATTTTCGAGAAGCTTGGGGCAACAATCGTGTGGAACGCCAAGGACCAATCGGTGACAGCGACAAAAGAAGACACATCCATCTATTTGAAAATCGGCAGCAAAACGGCAAAAGTAAACGGCAGTTCCGTCGCCCTGGCCGTTCCGGCGCAAATCGTCGACGGCTCGACGATGGTGCCGCTGCGCTTTATCGGCGAAGCGCTAGGCGCCGAGGTGAAGTGGGATGCCGGGACGCGAAGCGTCATCATCGCAACGAAAGCTTAGCGCCTGGCAGGCATCGGGCTTCGCAGTGGAAAGCCAAGCTCGTTGCCTGCGGCCGGATTCGGCCACGATATGCAAAAAGCTGTCCAACAAGGCGTAGATGCCTTGGCGGACAGCTTTTTGTTCGTTCTTTAAATAGTCGACCGGTCCGCCCTTAAGCTTTGGACGGATCAAACGAGCTCTTGAGCGAAACGATTCGGTTAAATACGAGCTTCTCCGGCGTCGTATCTTTCGGATCGACGTTAAAGTAGCCGTGGCGGAAAAACTGGAACTTGTCGTGCCCAACCGCACCCTTCATGTTCGGTTCGACAAAGCCGTGCAGCACTTCGAGCGAATTCGGGTTGATGCATTCGAGGAACGGCTTGCCTTCCTCCTCCGCTTCGTCCGTAATGAGCGGCTCGTATTGGCGGAACACCGCCGGAACGGCCTGCGAAGCTTCCACCCAATGGAGCGTTCCCTTCACCTTGCGTCCCGTAAAGCCGGTGCCGCTCTTCGTCTCCGGATCGTACGTGCAGCGCAGCTCGACCACGTTGCCGTCTTCGTCCTTCACAACCTCTTCGCATTTAATGAAATACGCATGCTTCAGACGAACCTCGTTGCCCGGGAACAAGCGGAAGTACTTGCTCGGCGGATTCTCCATAAAGTCGTCCTGCTCGATATAGATTTCGCGGGAGAACGGGATTTGCCGATGTCCCATCTCTTCGTTCTCCGGATTGTTCTCCGCGTCCAGCAGCTCCGTCTGCCCTTCCGGGTAGTTCGTGATGACGACCTTGAGCGGACGAAGCACCGCCATCGTGCGGGGCGCCTTCAGCTTCAAGTCCTCGCGGATAAAATGCTCCAGCATCCGCTCGTCGACAAGGCTGTTGCTCTTCGCCACGCCGATCTCCCGGCAGAAGGCGCGCAGCGCTTCCGGCGTATAGCCTTTGCGGCGCAAGCCGCTGATCGTCGGCATGCGCGGATCGTCCCAGCCGTCCACGACGCCTTCGTCGACAAGCGCCTTCAGCTTGCGCTTGCTCATGACCGTGTTCGTCACGTTGAGACGGGCGAACTCGTATTGATGCGGCGTCGAATCCATCTCGCATTCCGCGATCACCCAATCG
Source organism: Paenibacillus thailandensis (assembly GCF_042685365.1). Taxonomy (NCBI): domain Bacteria; kingdom Bacillati; phylum Bacillota; class Bacilli; order Caryophanales; family Paenibacillaceae; genus Paenibacillus; species Paenibacillus thailandensis. The sequence goes on from NZ_JBHUMY010000043.1 coordinate 108,525, forward strand.
TAGAGCGGGCGATGATCCTCGAACTCAAGCGTACAGATGGAATGGGTGACGCCTTCGATCGCGTCGCTCAGCGGATGCGCGTAATCGTACATCGGATAGATGCACCAAGCATCGCCCGTGCGGTGATGATGCGCATGCGCGATGCGGTAGAGCACCGGGTCGCGCAGCGTAATGTTCGGCGAAGCCATATCGATTTTGGCGCGCAGCACCTTCTCCCCGTTCTGGAACTCGCCGGCGCGCATCCGCGCGAACAAATCGAGGTTTTCTTCGACGCTGCGGCCTCTGTACGGGCTTTCCTTGCCCGGCTCGACCAGCGTGCCGCGCGTTTCGCGGATTTGCTCGGCCGTCTGGTCGTCCACGTACGCTTTGCCCTTGCGGATCAGCAGAACGGCGCGGTTGTACATTTCTTCGAAATAATCCGAAGCGAAGCGCAGCTCGTCCCATTCGAAACCAAGCCAGCGAACGTCCTCCTGGATCGATTCGACGTATTCCGTATCTTCCTTGACCGGGTTCGTGTCGTCGAAGCGCAAGTTCGTGCGGCCCTTAAACTCGTCGGCCAGCTCGAAATTCAAGCAGATGGACTTGGCATGTCCGATGTGCAGATAGCCGTTCGGCTCCGGCGGGAAACGCGTAATCACTTCCTGCACGCGGCCGGCCTTCAAATCTTCCACGACAATGTTCCGGATAAAATTCGTCGATGATTGCTTAGTTTCGGTATTTTCCATACGCGATCAATCCTTCCTGACTCGAAGCGTAACTTATATCTCTTTATAATACACAATATTGGCGAAAAAAATAACCCGTCTGCCGCTTGATTCGGCCGTCTCGGGGTTTTGCAGGCTATTTGTCGCATTAAAGAGTTGAAGTTTCCCCGATAGTCTTGTAGACTTTTCAATCATAGAGCTTCAAGCCGAACGATTCTTAAAGTCCTTGTTAAAGGACGAACCGTTATAGATCCATATATTTCGATAAAAGAGGAGGGTACTGCTGCCGGGCAATCGCGGTGTCGATGTCCCTGTAAAGAGCAGCAGCGTTACTATGAACTGGCGCCTGGACATTGCTTATTCCCCTGTCTATGAGCTTCTTGCAAGCCTTCATGCTTACATTAGCCGCAACTCCTACAAGAAGCTCGATCTGACCCCCGCATGGGCGGAGGAGGTCCGCGGCAGGCTGGAGCCTTCCCTTGAAGAGCTGCTGCAATCGATGAAGACGGACGACGAGTGGAAGTCGACTTATTTGCTGGCCATGCTTTGCCCGGCGAAGGATTCGGCCGACGGCTTCCTGGATTGGGCGGGAAGGCTGAACGGAACGTCGCTGAGAGAGCTGTTCGCCGAATACAGCCATCCGTTCCCGGACAATCTGGACGAATATTTGGACCGTACGCTGGCCGTTCTTCAGGATTGGAACGATCAATATTTCCGCCATATCGATCCCGCCGTACACGAGGCGCTGGCGCGCGAAGCGGCCGGCCGGAACGCCGCGATAGAAAGCGTATCGATCGAGGAGACGATCGACGAGACGACCAACGGGCTTTCGTTCCGTCCGATTCCGGGCGTGAACGAGCTGCTGCTCATTCCGCAGTACCATTTTCAGCCGATCAACATTATTTATCATTTCGACAACCGGATTCTTTGCAACTATAACGCAAGGCTTTATTTCGGAGACGAGGACTTGATACCGACGCCGGACCTCCGCCTGCTTCGCAGCCTGGGCGAGAAGAACCGCCTGAAAATATTGCGTTACCTGCAGGGCGGTCCCCGAACGTTCATCGAGATTGTCCGCCATCTGAAGCTTTCGAAGGGCATTACCCACGACCATCTGAACAAGCTGCGCAGCGCCGGCTTGCTGTACGCCCACCTCGAAGGCGAGAACCTGGTCGAATACAGCATCCGGACCAAAAGGCTGTACGATGTGCAGGACAAGCTCATCCGCTATATTATTGAAACGCCTTGATCGGCCGTCGGCGAGACGATCGGCTTTTCTCGGTACGCGAAAACATATAAATTATTATGCGGTAAGCCAAGCCGCCCCAAAAAGGACACTTCTTTTCGGGGCGGTTTTTTTGTATTACCGAATGATACAGCCTTGTTCAACGACCATTCCATCGAAAGCAGGCTGGCCAGAAATGAGCAATAGCTACGCCGCCTTCGTGTCGACGACGACGACTCTTGCGGAAGAGTCCCAATTTACGCCGACGCCGAGCAGCTCCGCAAATTGGCGAACCGGCACATAGACCGTGCCGTTAATATTTTTGCCGTTTGACGCAACCGCCGTTTTCTCTTTATAGGTGACAGTGACCGCCTTGGTCGCCGCATCGTAGCCGACCGTTGCCCCAAGCGCCTCCGCCATGCCGCGAAGCGGCACGTACAAGCTATTGTTAATCATAATAGGCTCCGGCTTAAGCTCTACCGTTACGCCGTCGATCTTAAGCCCCGCATCGGTCCTCGTATAATCGACGCCCGGAACCGCCGAACCGGCATTTATCGGCGCAAGAAGCTGCGCCGGCAGCTTAAAGGCGTAGATCATGCCTTCCGCCCGCGCAAGCAGGACACCGTCTTCCACCAGAAACGGATCGAACTGCTGCTTGCCGGTGTCATACCGGAATACGGCTTGGCCCGTCGTCACGTTCAAAGCATACAGCTCCCCGTCCGTCTGTCCGACGTACATCCCGCTATTATAAAAGTCGAGCCGGCTGACCGGATTATCGATTCCTTCGTAACTGACCTGGTTATGGTCAATGAGCTTCACGGCCGTAATGCCTTGCCGGTCTTCATCTTCGAAGAACAGCTTGTTGTTGTACGGGCCGGCGATCCATTGCCCGGACTGCCGGAACAATTCCGGCTGCTGGACATCGCCTGTCTGGAGCGTATCGTAGCGGTATATGCCGGCCGCCGTTTGGACGAACAGCGATTCGCCGTCCGAAGCGATTTTCGAGGCCGAGCTGCCAAGCGGATCTTCTCCTTCGGCCAAAGGGACATACGAATAAACGGCAATACTTTCCCCGGTGGCGGCGTCCGTCACGTCCAGCTTCAATTGATGAGTATCGAGGTCGCCGGGCGGCCAAGTATCCCGCGAGTAGACCTTTCCTTCATCGATAAGAAGCGGGCTTGAATTGCTGTTAAGCTTCCATGCTTGCTTTCCCGTGTGCTTGTCATACGCATAAACGACATCAACGGTAATCGCTCCCGATTCCGATGCGGATACGAGCAGCAGATCGTCCGTTACGATCAATTGGCCGGCTCCGTACATCGTTTGCTCCTTCCATAGAAGCTTGCCGCTCTTCCGGTCAACGGCAACCAGTCCTCCGAAGGTGAGATGGAGGTACAGTCTCTGATCATCGTAAGCGATCGTTCTGCCATCGTAACCGGATTGCGACGCGGCCCCCGACAAATCCAGCGACCAGACCGCTTTGCCGGTTACGGCATTCACCTTGTACAGCCGGTTCTGGCCGGATAAGACGAACAGCTCTCCGTTATGGTAGGTAACGGGCGATACGAGATTTTGCCCGAATGTCCACACGGCCTTCCCCGTATGGACGTTTACGGCCGCCAGCTTGCCGCCCTTGATGTAATAGGCTTGCTTGCCTCCGGCGGCAACCCGCTCGGGGGCAGAGACGGTCCACTCATCATCGCTCTCCACGCCGATATTCAAGGTCCATAACGGCTTGGCCGCCTGCACTTGATTCAGGTAGGCGGGAGACGAATATCCGTCGTAACTGTCGTTCGGCTGCACGTAAGATGCGGCATCGGCCGTCGGAGACGCCAGAAGCATTACGGCTGCGGACGCTCCCGCAATGATTTGGATCATTTTATGAAGCATAGTTTGATCTCCTTCCTTTATTAGAACTGCTCTGGCATGAAATGCCGCTCGTTCAAGGGCGAACCGGTTTCGCCGAAAAACAAAGCCAATAAAAGCAAAACTGATAAATCTGTTTAAGATAGACGCTGTATGCAGGTGGAAAGTTTCTCCTTGCATTCCATTTCGAAGAACTCCTCGTCTCGCGCTGCACAGGCAGTACGGCCAAGACCGCTGCCGATACGGAACGGGTCAAAGCACGCCCGCATAACGACCACTTGCTGGCCGAAAGAGGCTTATCGTGGTTCTTTTGTTATACTGGTAGGTATGAGATCATGACATTAGCAAGGGAGTGAGCCACCCGGATGTATACGGATTTCAAGCCGGCGAAAGACCGTCCGGCCTACATTCAGGTCAAAGACTATATGAAGCGGTTAATTACGACCGGCGCGCTTCAGGCGGACCAGAAGCTTCCTTCGACCCGGGAGCTCAGCGCCTCCCTTCACGTCAGCCGCAATACCGTTCTGAGCGCTTATGCCGACCTGGAGGAGGAAGGCTACATTTACCCGCTGAAGGGCAAAGGGCATTTCGTCGTTCCGACGGCCGGAGGGCTTGAACAAGGCCGGAACGGGAAAGACGGGAGCCGGGCCTTCAAGACGGACTGGTCCTCCCGGATGAGCGAGTTCGCGCTTACGGCCGAGCGTTACGATCTGATGAAGCACGGCATTCGAGCCGAACGCGGCGTCATTTCGTTTACCAGCATCGCCCCCGACGAGAAGCTGTTCGACCTGCAGAATGTAAAGCGCGCTTTTTTGGACCGGATGGCGATCGAGGGCAACGTGCTGCTGAATTACGGATATGCCAAAGGCTACAAGCCGCTCATCGATTATTTGAAGCAATATATGGAGAACAAAGGCGTCGATATGAAGGGCAAGGACATTCTGATCACGAACGGCTTCACGGAAGGGTTCGGCATCGTGCTGTCTTCCTTGAAGCCCGTGCACGGCCGCATCCTGTGCGAAAATCCGACCCATCATACCGCCATCAAAAATATGAAAATGCACGGCTTTATCCCGACGGGAATCGAGATGGATCCAGACGGCATCAACTTGCGGGAGCTGCGGCGGGCGCTGTCGGAGGGCGCCTTCGACATGGCGTATCTCGTGCCTTCCTACCACAATCCGACCGGCATCGTTATGTCGCATGACAAAAGGCTGGACGCGATCCGGCTGCTGAACGAATACCGGGTGCCGATCATCGAGGACGGCTTTAACGAGGAGCTGCGCTATTCCGGCTCCCACGTCGCGCCCCTTATCGCTTGCGCCGGCAGGGGGGACGGGGTCGTTTATTTGGGCAGCTTCTCCAAAATTTTGTTCCCTGGCCTCCGGGTCGGATGGATCGTCGCGGACGAAGAGCTGATCGGCTACCTGGAAAGCGTCAAGCGCGCCAAGACGATCCATACGTCGACGTTGGACCAGTCGCTGCTGTATCAATATTTGCATAACGGCAATTTCGAAAAATATTTAAAGCGCGCCAAAGCGGAATATAAACGGAAATACGAGCTGGCCATCCGCTGCTGCGAAAAGTGGCTGCCTGCGCGCAGGCTGTCCGGCGACGGCGGGCTGCATCTGTTCGCCGAGTTCGACCCGCCGTTCCGGACGAGAGAGCTGCTTGCCGCATGCGCGGAACGCGGCGTCGTGTTTACGCCGGGCGATATTTTCTACGTCGACGGCGGCGGCCAGCATACGATGCGGCTCGGCTTCTCGCGCGTGTCGGACGACAACATCGAGCGCGGCATCCGCGTCATCGGCGAAACGGCGAAGCAATTGCTGTAGCGCGCTCATATGCTGGGTGCACGGGGCATTAGCCCGGTTTCAAAGAAGTTCAGGCATTCGCAAAAACCAAGCATCGCTTTCGAAGCCAGTTTTGCTCGTAGCGTCTCAGGAAGTAATTTCATTCACAAAACTTTTAGGAGGGTTCATCATGAAAGTAGGAGTCATCATGGGAGGCATGTCCTCGGAAAGGCAAATCTCCCTCCTGACGGGTCAGGAAATGGTCAATAACCTGAACAAGGAAAAATATGAGGTTAAACCGATCGTCATCAACAACAAAATGGATCTTATCGAGCAATCCGCCGGACTCGACATTGCGCTGCTCGCGCTGCACGGCAAATACGGCGAAGACGGCACCGTGCAAGCGACGCTTGACTCGCTCGGCATCCCGTACACCGGCTGCGGCGTCCTGTCCAGCGGCGTATGCATGGATAAAGACATGACCAAGAAGCTGCTTCGGTTCGAGGGCGTGGCCACCGGCGACTGGGCGATGGTCGGCAGCCTGGAGGAGTTGTCCGCTCCCGCCGTCGAGCGGCTCGGTTTCCCGGTCGTCGTGAAGCCGAATCTCGGCGGCTCCAGCATCGGCACCCGCATCGCCCGCACGCCTGCGGAGCTGAAGTCGGCCGTGCAGGAAGCGCTGAAGTGGGACAGCGCCATTATGGTGGAGCAATTTATCGGCGGCGACGAAATTACGTGCCCGATTTTGAACGGCAAGCTGCTTCCGATCGTGGCGATCAAGCCAAGCGGCGAATTTTTCGACTATACGTCCAAATACGAGGACGGAGCGGCCGACGAGAAGGTCGTCGAGCTGCCGCGCGAGCTGCACGATAAAGTCGAGGCGGCGGCGCTCGCGAGCTACAAGGCGCTCAAATGCAGCGTCTACGCCCGCATCGACATGATCGTGAAGGACGGCGTTCCTTATGTGCTGGAAATCAACACGCTGCCGGGCCTGACCCGCAACAGCCTGCTGCCGAAAAGCGCGGCCGCCGCGGGCATCCCGTTCGGCAAGCTGCTGGATTATATCATCGATTATTCGCTTGAAGAAAGGAAAAAGGAAGAGCGGATCCTTTCGACGCAGGCTTAATGGGCTCGGCACATCGAAGAAGCGCGGCTCAGCATCACGAAGCACGCTTCCGCAGCCGGCTTTGGGCTGCGCCGCCCATCCCGGCAGCCGCGCTTCACAAAACGTTAAGGAGTAGATCGGCATGAACACGACGAAGGAATACCTCTCGACGGCAGTACGGGATATGCCGCCTTCCGGCATCCGGCAGTTTTTTAACGCCGCGGAAGCCAGCAAGGACGTCATATCGCTTGGCGTAGGGGAGCCGGATTTTCAATCTCCGAAATGCGCGCGGGAAGCGTGCATCCGGCTGCTGGAGCACGGGAGCACGATGTATACGCCCAACGAAGGGTTGTATGAGCTCAGGGAAGAGATCGCCGGTTATTTGGCGAACGGCTTCGGACTGCATTATGAACCGGCCGGCGAAGTGCTGGTCACGGTCGGCGGCAGCGAAGCGATCGATCTGGCCCTGCGGGCGCTTATCAATCCCGGCGACGAAATCATCGTCCCCGTTCCGGCTTACGTCGCCTACGAGCCGCTTGCCCGGATGGCCGGAGGCAGCATCGTTCACGTGGAGACGGATGAGGAGCATTCCTTCAAGCTGACGGCCGAGGCGCTTAAGAAAGCCATTACGCCGCGCTCCAAAATGCTGATCGTCAACTTCCCGAGCAATCCGACCGGGGCGGTCATGACCTACGAGGACTGGCTCCCGGTGGCAAAGCTTGTCATCGAGCACGATCTCATCGTGTTGTCCGACGAAATGTACGCCGAGCTTACTTACGGTCAAAAACATGCAAGCCCCGCTTCCGTGCCCGGCATGCGGGACCGAACCGTCGTCATCAGCGGTTTCTCCAAAGCGTTCTCCATGACCGGCTGGCGGGTCGGCTATGCCTGCGGAAACCGCGAGCTGATCGGCTCGATGATGAAGGTGCATCAATATACCGCGCTGTGCGCGCCTACGCTCGGCCAGGTTGCGGCCATCGCCTGCCTGCGCCACGGACTCGAGGATATGCAATATATGAAGGAGGAGTTCGGCAGACGCAGACGGATGTTCGTACGGGGGCTGGAGCAGATCGGACTGCCGTGCCGCGAGCCGCAGGGGGCGTTCTACGCCTTCCCTTCGGTCGCCGGCACGGGACTTGCCTCGCAAACGTTCGCCGAACGGCTGCTCCGCGAAGCGAAAGTCGCGGCCGTCCCCGGCCATGTGTTCGGCCCCGGCGGCGAAGGCTTCATCCGCTGCTCGTACGCCGCCTCCGCCGCCAAGCTGACGGAAGCGCTCGAGCGGATCGACCGCTGGCTGCGCGCCAATCCGCTCGAGCCCGCCATTTAGCTGCAGCGCGTAAAGCGGCGTGCCGTTCACGGCGCGGCTGGCGCGCCATGACGCGCTGCACGATGAGCAGCACGGCTGCGCGGCGCCGCATGACCGCCGCATCGTACTCGCCGCGTCATGCGTCGCCGATTCGGCGTCATGCCGCTCCGCTCGTCGCGCCATGCGCTGCGGCGCCGCCCCTAGCCATGGCGATGGCGGCGTGCTGTGCCGCAAGTGCGGCCTGGCCCGCTCGCCATGACGAGCTCTCTCGCCGCCGCGCCGACCATACGGCGGCAAGGGCAGCGCCAATAAGCAAACGAGCCCGTTCGGAACAATCCGAACGGGCTCGTTTTATAAAGATACTCAATAGAAAAGTTCCAGAAGGCCGCTTGTATACAGGAACACGGCGAGCACCAGAACCGGCGCCACGTAACGGACCATGAAGATCCAAAGCTTGAACCAGGCAGCGGTCAGACCCGCTTCTTCGCCCGCTTGCTGCCACACATAACCGACGAAGATCGTTACGATAAAGCCGCCGACCGGCAAAATAATATTGGAAGCGATAAAATCCATCCAATCGAAAAACGCTTTGCCGCCAAAGGTCAGCCAGTCGTATTGGCCGATCGACAACGCGGACGGCACCCCGATGAGGAAGCATAGCGTACCGACGACAACGGTCGTCAGCTTGCGCCCCCAGCCCAGCTTCTCCTGGATATAGGCAACCGGCACCTCCAGCAAGGAAACGGTCGAAGTAAGCGCCGCAAACGTCAGCATCATGAAAAACAAGCCGCCGAACAGCCAGCCGGCCGGCATCGCTTCAAACGCGGCGGGGAGCGCGATAAAGACAAGACTTGGTCCTTGGCCCGGCTCGATGCCAAACGAGAACGTGATCGGGAAAATAATCAATCCCGCCATCAGCGCATAAAGAAGATCGCCCCCGCCGATCGCAAGTGTTGCCGTTCCCAGCGACTGCCGCTTATCCACGTACGCGCCGTAAGTGATCATGGTACCCATGCCGAGCGACAGCGAGAAGAAAGCATGTCCAAGCGCAACGAGCACGGATTCGCCCGTCAGCTTGCTGAAATCGGGTCTTAAAAAGAAAGAAACGCCTTCCGCCGCTCCATCCATCGTTAAAGCCCGAATCATCAGCAGCACGAGCAGAACGACAAGCGCCGGAAGAAAAATTTTGTTGAATTTTTCGATGCCGGACGATACGCCTTTGTAAATGACGAACGCGGTTAGAAACATGGCGACGAACTGCCATAACACCGGAAGCCAGCTCGCGTTAAAGCCGGCGAACTGTCCCGCGAAATCCGAATTGGAAAACAGCTCGCCGCTGAACGACAAGATCATATAATGCATGGCCCATCCGGCCACAACCCCGTAAAACGACAAAATAAAAAACGAACCCGCTATGGAAATAACGCCAAAGCCGCCCCATGCCTTCTTGCCGCTTAGCCGTACAAGCGAGCTGGCCGCGCTTCCGCGTCCTCCCCGGCCGATGACCAGTTCCCCGAGCAGGATCGGTAAACCTACTAGAAGCAAACATATAATAAAAAGAAGGAAAAATGCCGCTCCTCCGTACATGCCGGTAATGTAGGGGAATTTCCACAGATTGCCCAGCCCGACCGCGCTGCCGATCGCCGCCAGAATAAAGCCGCCCCGCGAGAAATTGTCCCCGGATGATGCTTGGTCTTGCTTGGCGGGCTCGTGATGACGATTGTTCATGATGTGCCCAGACGTCCTTTCTTCTGTAAATATCTAAGTTAGTATAAGCAATATTGTAACAAATCATGTTGAACACTGGCTACATCGACTTTGAAAAAATGTTCAATTCCCATAAAGAAGCAATTGTTTGATGACGTTCTCCATCTGTCTTATGTACCGGGCGAGGCGCGTGAAGTTTTCGAAGAACTTCGAGGATGCTAGTCCGAGTTTTAGGGGTAGTTTTTATCGCCAATCAAAAAGCGAGTTTCGAGTTCGAAAACTTATACTTTTGCGGTCAAAAAAAAGCCGCCAATAGGCGGCTTCTTAAGCATATAAGTCGGCATAGCGAGGCATCAACGCCGACCTTGCGGGCTTCCCCCGCCGCAGATCGGCTCGCCTCTCGAACGCCTCACCCGCGCTCCTCTTCCTGCAATCGGGAATGGATCGTTCTGGTCAGCGTTTGCAGCGTCTTCCGCAGCTCTTCGAGCTGTTCGGGGGCAAGCCCCGTGCGGCAAAACAGCTCATAAGGCAAATCAAGCGCCTGCTCCCGCAGAGCTTTGCCTTGTCCGGTCAAGCGGACAAGCACGCTGCGTTCGTCTTTCGCGTCGCGCTCCCGGACGATCAGGCCGGCCGCTTCAAGCTTTTTGAGCAGCGGCGTAAGCGTCCCCGAATCGAGATATAACCGTTCGCCCAGCGTCTTGACCGGCACATTGTCTTCTTCCCACAGCGCCAGCATCGTAATGTATTGCGTATACGTAAGGCCCATCTTATCCAGAAAAGGCCGATATACCTTCGTCACTTCCCGCGAGCAGGCGTACAGCGAGAAGCATACTTGCCGGTCCAGCTGGAGTTGCTCGGAACGTTCCATGGCATGCCTCCGGAAATTCATTTTAGGAAATTCAATTGCATGCAATTTATGTTAAAATAGCACGCTTGCCCGCTCTTTGTCAAACCGGCAATCGTGACTAGGGCGGGCGAAAGCCCGCCTAGCCGGCGGCGGGGTGTTTTTTGTCCAGCTTCATGTAACTGAACAGCATTGCGACCCGCCACGAAAGAATCATCCCGAAAGCGAGCAGAAAAAACAGGCCCGCCGATTGCGGGACGCTGACATATTCTTCGACCAACGGATGAAGCGCCAGCCGGACGAGCAGCAAGCCCGCGATAATATAGGCGAACACTTTCGAGCGCCGGACGTAAATGGCATCCCCTACCCGCTCCAGCTTCGTCGTGAGTATAAGCGGAAGCGAGAAGACGGCAAGCCCCAGCACAAACGCGGTCAGCGCCCAGCTCCACGGAACGCGGGTGAACGGAAAGACGAACATAAGCGCGCCCGTGGACATGCCGAGCGGCGGGATGATGATTTTGCGCAACGACGTAGGCCTTCTTGTTCCTCTAACCCTTAAAAAGATGATCGCCGAGCCGAGAACCAAAGTGCCCGCGATGGAAAGAATCTGTAACAAGCCGTCAGACAATTGCATAGCTGCCTATCCCCATTTCAGTTCTAATAAGATTATCGTACTGCAAAATGAAATCGGCCGCAAATTGCCGGCTGCGCCGCTTCCGCGCGGCACGGACGGCTGCCGGCAAGGTCCTGTAGTCCGTTGTTTTATGGACGTGCTTGTTATATGCTTGTTAGGTCTGCATCATATATGGATGAACGACCGGAAATGGGAGGAATACGATGATTATCGTCAGCTCCTGCCTGGCAGGATTCGAAGTCCGATACAACGGCTCTCACCGGCTCGACCGCACGGTGCGCAAGCTGCTTGAAGAAGGGAAAGCGGCGGCCGTTTGTCCCGAATTGATGGGGGGCTTGCCGACGCCGCGGGAGGCGGCCGAAATCGTCGGCGGAGGCGGCGAGGATGTGCTGGACGGAACGGCGAAGGTGATGGACCGCTTGGGGAACGATGTTACGGAGCTTTACGTCAAAGGCGCCTATGAAGCGCTGGAGACGGCGCGGCGTCTGAACGCCACGCTGATCGTCCTGAAGGAGGACAGTCCTTCGTGCGGCAGCGCGTCCGTCTATGACGGGACGTTCAGCGGCCGGAAGGTCGACGGGGGCGGCGTCACGACGGCGCTGCTGCGCCGCAACGGCTTCAAGGTCATATCCGAGCGGGAGCTTCCGGCGCACCTCGCCGAGCTGGCGTAGGCCGCCTGGCGCTCGCCGCGGCGGCGTCGGGGCGAGCATGGCGCGCCGCCGGCGGCGTTCATTCCGCGATTCATGGGAGGCGACAATTATAAAAGTCATAGTCGGCATTTTTAAACAGGAAGGCTTCGATTTCCCGGAAGTGAAACGGGCCATTCAAGCAGATTTGGCCTTGATGGGCTGCTCGGCCGCGAATTTTCGATTGACCGAAGAAAAAAGCCGGATCGCGGACATCATTCATACCATTGTCGGCAAGACCTTGTATCAATTATCCTACGACGTATCGGGAAACGAGAACGAAAAAATTATCCACGAAAGTCTATATATCGTTTGCAATTATAAAATGAAAACATTCCGGATCCACGGGATCCGGGACTCCGAATATTTCAAGCAGATGTAAAGCCGCGCCGCTGCAGGGCGGCTTCTTCCGCTTGCAAAATATTCCGCTATTCAACCTGAAGATGAGGTGTGCTCTTGATCAGACTAACCCGCTATTTACGCCCGCATTGGGTTGCGGCCGTCCTCGCGCCGCTGCTGATGCTGGTTGAAGTCGCAATGGACCTGCTGCAGCCGATCCTGATGGCCAGCATCGTCGACGACGGCGTCATGAAGAGCGATCTGGCCCATATCCGGAATACCGGGCTTCTCATGCTCGGAGCCGCTGCGGCCGGACTTGCCGGCGGCATCGGCTGCGCAATTTTCTCGTCGGTCGCTTCCCAGCGGTTCGGCGCGGACTTGCGGCGCGACCTGTTCCGCAAGGTGCAGAAGTTCTCGTTCCGCAACCTCGACGAGCTCCGAACAGGCTCGCTCATCACGCGATTGACAAACGATATCGTCCAGCTGCAGACGATGGTGCAGATGCTGCTGCGCGTCTTCATCCGCTCGCCGTTCCTCGCGGTCGGCAGCATCGTTATGGCCATCGTCATCAGCCCCAAGCTGGCCTTCGTGCTTGCCATTGCCGTGCCGCTGCTGTTCGCCGTCATGTATGTGCTCATCCGCGCCACTTTGCCGCTTTTTTCGACCGTGCAGCGCAAGCTGGATAAAGTAAACACCGTGCTGCAGGAAAATTTTGCGGGCATCCGCGTTTCCAAAGCGTTCGTCCGGGCCGCCTACGAAAACAACCGGTTCGGCAAAGCCAACGAAGATTACACGCAAGTTTCGGTCAAGGCCCAGCGCATTGTCGCGATCAATATGCCCGTGCTGACGCTTATTTTGAACGCCAGCATCGTCGCCGTCCTTTGGTTCGGCGGCAAGGACGCCGTCCAAGGCTCCTTTGAGATCGGCAGCCTCGTGGCGTTTATCAACTACGTGACGCAGGTTTTGTTCTCCGTCTCCTCCGTCGCCATGCTGCTGGTGCGCTTCTCCACGGCCAAAGTGTCCGCCGACCGCATTCTCGAGGTTATGCATACGGAGCCGGAGATCGCCGATTCGCCGGAAGCCCGGACCGACGCCTACCGCGCCGGCGAAGTAACGTTCGACCGCGTGACGTTCTCGTACAGCGGCGACCCGAGAGACGCCGTCCTCTCCGACATTCGTTTCACGGCGCGGCCCGGACAAACGGTCGCCATTATCGGCGCGACGGGCTCGGGCAAATCTTCGCTCGTCGGCTTAATTCCGCGCCTGTACGACGTCACGGCGGGCCGGGTGCTGATCGACGGCACCGACGTGCGCGATTACGAGCTGGATTCGCTTCGGCGGCGAATCGGCATCGTGCTGCAGGAGACGATTTTGTTCACGGGTACCATTCGGGACAATATCCGTTACGGCAGACCGGACGCCGGCGACGAGGAAGTCATCGCCGCGGCGAAAGCGGCGGAAGCCCATTCCTTCATCGCCGCTATGCCGGACGGTTACGAGACGAAGCTGGGGCAACGGGGCGTCAATCTGTCCGGCGGGCAGAAGCAGCGGATTGCCATCGCGCGCGCCCTGCTGCTACAGCCGTCCATCCTCATACTGGACGACAGCACCAGCGCCGTCGACATGGGGACCGAATCGCGCATCCGTGCGGCGCTCGCCAAGCTGATGAAAGGCGCCACCACATTCCTGATCGCGCAGCGCATCTCCTCCGTCATGGACGCCGATCATATTCTCGTCCTTGACGAAGGGCGAATCGTCGGCGCGGGAACGCATGACGCGCTTATGGCTTCTTGCGAGCCGTACCGGGAAATCTACTGCTCGCAGCTCGGAAAGGAGGAAACAAGCTATGGCCGAATCTCATAGATCGTCCGAAGCTCCCCGGGGGCCCGTGCCCGATCTCGGGATGCGCGGCGGCCAGCCTCAGGGTCCCATGAAAAAAGCGAAGCCAAAAAACGCGCTGCGAACGCTGCGGCGCATCTGGACGTATCTCCGCGTATATAAACGCGGACTGACCGGCGTCCTTCTGTTTACGCTGGTCGGCACGTTGTTCTCCTTGGCGGCTCCTTATCTGCTCGGCAGCGCGGTGGATCGGTTCATTATTCCCGGCGACCTGCATGGGCTGGCCGGCTTATGCGCCCTGCTGCTGGCGGTTTACGCATTGTCGGCGCTGGCCTCATGGCTGCAGCAGCATCTGATGGTGATCGTATCGCAACGCACCGTGCAGCAGCTGCGGAGGGATCTGTTCGCGAAGCTGCAGGCGCTCCCGCTCCGCTTCTTCGACGGCAAAACGCACGGCGAGCTGATGAGCCGCGCGACGAACGACATCGAGAACGTATCCGGCACGCTGAACCAAAGCTTTACCGGGCTGATCGCCGGCGTTCTGTCGCTTGCCGGATCGCTGGCCGTCATGCTGTACCTGAACGTATGGCTGACGCTGCTGAGCATGGCGACCATTCCGCTCGTCATGCTGTTTACGAAGACGGTCGCATCGCGGACGCGTCATCATTTCGCCAAACAGCAGGAGCATCTGGGGGAGCTGAACGGCTTTATCGAGGAAACCGTATCGGGGCAAAAAGTCGTTCAAGTATACCGAAGGGAGCGGCTTGCCGCCGAGCAATTCGACGGCATTAACGGCGAACTGACGAAAGCCGGCATTCAGGCGCAAATTTACGCCGGCATGGTCGGGCCGGTCATGAACGTGCTCGGCAACGCCGGGTTTGCCCTGATTGCCGCAGTCGGCGGCTGGATGGCGTTCCGGGATTGGACCAGCGTAGGCGTCGTGGTTGCCTTTCTTAACTATTCCAAGCAGTTTCAGCGGCCGCTGAACGATCTGGCCAACCAGTTCAACTTGCTGCAATCGGCGATAGCGGGGGCCGAGCGGGTGTTTGAGATGCTCGATACGAAGTCGGAGTACGAGGACAACCGGAATCTCGTTCATATGCGACAGATGCAAGGCGAAGTGAAGTTCGACCGGGTAACCTTCGGCTATAAGCCGGACATTCCGGTGCTGCGGGACGTGTCGCTGACGGCGAAACCGGGGCAAACGATCGCCTTGGTCGGACCGACGGGTGCGGGCAAGACGACGATCATCAACCTGCTGACCCGCTTTTATGAAATCGATGGCGGGCGCATTACGATCGACGGCGTGGATATTCGCACGATGGACAAGGACGGCTTGCGCGCCAAGCTGGGCATCGTGCTCCAGGACGCTTACGTATTTGCGGACACGATCCGCGAAAATATCCGTTACGGCCGGCTCGACGCCACCGACGAGGAGATCGAGGAGGCGGCCAGGCTGGTGGGCGTCCACAGCTTCATCCGGAAGCTGCCGCAAGGCTACGACACGCCTCTCCTAACCGGCGGAAGCAACTTGAGCCAGGGGCAGCGCCAGCTGCTCACGATCGCGCGCGCCGTGCTTGCGAACCCCGCCATTCTTATTCTGGACGAGGCGACAAGCAGCATCGACACCCGTACGGAGATGCATATTCAAGCGGCGATGCGCAAGTTGATGGAGGGGCGAACCAGCTTCGTCATCGCGCATCGTCTCGGCACCATTCGCGAAGCGGATCAAATTCTGGTCATCAACGGCGGCGGCATCGAAGAGCAGGGCACGCACGAGGAGCTGCTTAAGGCTCGCGGCTTCTACTATAACCTGTACAACAGCCAGTTCGTGAAATCCGGCTGACTTCACCAGCCGGTTCGTCCCGTTTCGGCCGAAACGGTCATAGTTTGTCCATTTGGTATTCCGGCGAAAGTAACGTACAATAGAATCGGATCAATCGTAGAGAAGCAGGTGCGTGGGCATGGACGGAAAAAAATTGGTTTACACCGTCATCGGCATATGCGTCGTTGGCGTCCTCATCGTTTATTTCGGGCTGCAATATTTGATCAAGCACGGTCCGTTCTAGGGGGAAGAACCGGCTCCACGCCGCGAACCCGGCGGTTGAAGCCCGCCGGACGGATAGGGACCGTTCCGCTTGACCGCAATCGCCCCATTGCGTCAAACAAGCCGCCGGAGCGTTATGCCCCCGCGGCTTGTTTGGCGTTTTCCGTTTTATGGCCGGACCGTTCGGTCTTCCGTTCCCGCTTATATTAGGCTTTGCCCGGCGCAAGCGCTTTTTTGACCATGTCCAGATCTTTAAGCAGCTTCTCCTGAAGCTCTGCGTTTTTCGGAGCTTCTTTGTTTTCCAGGTCCATTTTGCCCAAGAATGTAAAATAAGTGCTCATAATAATGATCTTCAGCTTATCTTCGATCTCACCGTACGAAACCTTCAGAAACTCGTTGATGACCTTCTTCGCATCGTCCGAAATGGAGGCGGCGGCGATGCTTTTTCTCAGCAGCTCCACGCAGCGAAGCGCGTCTTTTTTAAAATGCGTCTTTAACTTTACGGGGGATTGATTTGTCATATAACACCTCGGCATACTTGTTGGTATAAATAAGTCGTCTCTGTAAGTATATCAGGTATGGCGGGCAAGTTCACTTTTTCTAATGCTGTAAGATGTCCCCAACCGTTCTTCATCCAAAAAAACGGATGTGCTTGAGCTGCGCCGCCATCCGGTCTTTCCACTTCGCCCATCTTCCCATTTCAGCATCGTATAATTGATTTCGCGCCACATCGGATAATCTTGAAAATCGCCTTTGGACAATTCGCGGGGAACGTTCTTTCGAATATAGTAACCGGCATTCTCGGGATCAAAAACGGCCGAACCCGGAAGCCTTCTGTGCAATTCATACGCCGTTTGCGTCTTGCCTGCGCCGAACGGGCCGTTAATCCAAATGATCATGCCGCTCGCCTCCCCCGTCTCCGTCCTGCCGGTGCGGGCTATCGCCGGAGAGCAATTTTTTGACCTTATACAAAAACTTAAGATGAGCGCGATATATTTCAAACATATTCTCGAATACCAGCTCGGATTCCTGCGGAAGAGAACCGCGTTTGAGCGCTTGCCCCGCTTTCGCCTGCTCGAATTTCATCTCCAGTTCCCGGATCTGCAGATCAAGCGCCTGCATCTTCTTCTCCTTAGAGATGTCTCCGTGGAACAGCAGGCCCGTATACAGTCCGGTAGGAAAAGAAATAAGCGGCGCGGACAACGCCTCCTCGATCAATCGGGCGTACTCCCGTTCCCCCTGCGGGGTGATGGCATAAATCGCTTTGGCGCGGTTGCCCGTATTCGCCACCGCTTCAATCGCCGCGAATCCTTCCTTCTCCAGCTTCTTGAGCGCGTGGTAGATCGAGCCCGGCAATATGCCGGCCCAATGCTCGACATGCGCCTGATGCAATAATTGCTGCATTTCATAGCCGCTCATCGGCTTCTTCTTCAACAAGCCCAGCACCATTAGACGGGTCATGCGGCACTTCTCCTTATCGTCGTTCGCTCCGGTCCCGAAGGCGAATCATCTCTTGCAAAAATTTATCCGGTTCCTCGTAATGCGGCACATGGGCCGACTGACGGAACCAGACCGTTTCTTTGGACGGCGCTTGCAGCCGCTCCAAATAGCGGACGGCCAGCTCGGACGGCGTCGCTTGGTCGTGCGCCCCGAGCATGAATACGACGGGAACCTCGACCTTCGTCACCGCTTGCAGCAAGCTGTGATTCAGCAGCTCCCGATGCAAATGCTTGACGCTGAACGTCACGCCGCGCACATACCGCAGCTTATCCGGCAGCGTATACTCCGGAGCGGACCAGATCGCTTTGAATAAATCCCAGCCCTTCTTGCTGTAAACTTTGCCCCCGTACTTCTGCAGAATAACGGAATACTTCCACAACCCTTTCGCGAAATGACGGAACGGAGGCGGTCCGACCGCCTTCAACTCCCGGGCCGATTTCACGTCGCCTTGCTTTTCCGCCTGCTCCAGAAGCCAGTCGTACGAGGCCGTCAATGAATCAAGCAGCCCAACGGCCTGGCATATCCCGATATAAGCGCGCACATGCGCCGGATAACGGTGCGCAATCAGCATGCCGAGAATCGTGCCGAACGAGTGGCCCATCACAAACAGCTTCTCGGCGCCCAGCTTATCCTTTATATAGGATATTACTTCGCCGGCATCTTGCACAAGCTGCTCCAGATTCATTCCGGAAGGATTTCTTTTGCCCGATACGTACGACTTGCCCGCGCCGCGCTGATCCCAATTGACGACGGTATAATGCTTCTCCAGCTCTCCGTCAAGCAAATGGGACAAATACATATTGCTTTGTCCCGGCCCGCCGTGGACGAACAGCAGCACCGGATTGGAGCGTTTGCTGCCGCGGATCAGAATCCACTGGTCGACTCCCCCGATCCGCACTTTCCGAAGCTCGGTTATCCCTTCCGCAGTCGCATAGGGCGGGGTCGTTCCTTTCAACCAACTCATTCCGCAATCCCTCCTTATATAGTCAACGTTGACTATTACAATCTCATTGTAGCGCCTCTCTGGTCGTTTAGTCAACGTTGACTATTTGGGCCGTTTCATGTCAGCCAAGGGCGGGTCGAAAAAGCAGAAGGACCTCTCTTTCAGGCGGCGTGCGCCGAAAGAGAGGTCCTTCTGGAATATATATTAAACGCCTTGCGGCACGGACAAGCCGAGACCTTCGGCAATGCGCTGGCCGTATTCCGGATCCGCTTTGTAGAAGTGTCCGATTTGGCGAAGCTTGATTTCGTCCTTCTCGACCGGCTTCATCGCGTTGACGATGTTGCGGACAAGGCGGGCCCTCTCGTCTTCGCTCATCAGTCGGTACAGGTCGCCGGCTTGCGTATAATGATCGTCATGGTCGTATGCGACGGCGTTCGCCTCGCCCGATACCTCGAACGGAGTCGTCCGGTGCTGCGGCGCTTCCGTCGGGCCGCCGAAGCTGTTCGGCTCGTAATACATGCCCGAACCGCCGTTGCCGTCGGCTCGCATGAAGCCGTCGCGCTGATTGTTGTGAACCGGGCATTGCGGACGGTTGATCGGCAGCTGGTTATGGTTGACGCCGACGCGGTAGCGATGCGCGTCCGCATAGGCGAACAGGCGGCCTTGCAGCATTTTGTCCGGGGACGCTTCAATGCCGGGGACGAAGTTGCCCGGGGAGAACGTTGCCTGCTCCACTTCGGCGAAATAGTTCTCCGGATTGCGGTTGAGCGTCATGCGGCCCACCTCGATCAGCGGGTAATCCTTCTGCGACCATACTTTCGTTACGTCGAACGGATCGAACCGGTACGTGTCGGCGTCTTCAAGCGGCATAATTTGCACGTACAGCGTCCACGACGGGAAGTCGCCGGCTTCGATCGCGTTGAACAGGTCTTCGGTATGGTAGTCCGGATTCTCGCCGGCCAGCTTCGCCGCCAGATCGACGTCCAGGTTCTTGATGCCTTGATCCGTCTTGAAGTGGTATTTCACCCATACCGCTTCGCCTTCGGCGTTCACCCACTTGAACGTATGGCTGCCGAAGCCGTGCATATGGCGGTACGTTGCCGGAATGCCGCGGTCGGACATCAGGATCGTTACCTGATGAAGCGATTCGGGCGACAGCGACCAGAAATCCCATACGGCGTTCGGGTTTTTCAGATGGGTTTGCGGATGGCGCTTCTGCGTATGAATAAAGTCCGGGAATTTAATGGCGTCTCGAATGAAAAACACCGGCGTATTGTTGCCGACCAGATCGTAGTTGCCTTCTTCGGTGTAGAACTTCACGGCGAAGCCGCGCGGATCGCGCACCGTATCGGCCGAGCCGAGCTCGCCGGCAACGGTGGAGAAACGAATGAACATCGGCGTGCGTTTGCCTACTTCGGACAAAAAGTTTGCTTTCGTATATTTCGATACGTCGTTCGTCACTTCAAAATACCCGTGCGCGCCCGCTCCCTTGGCATGCACGACGCGCTCCGGCACGCGTTCCCGGTTGAAATGCGCGAGCTTCTCCAGCAGATGCACGTCCTGAATGAGCGTCGGACCGCGTCTGCCGGCGGTCATGGAGTTCTGGTTGTCGCCTACCGGCGCGCCCCAGCTAGTCGTCAGATGGTTCTGGTTTGCCGTCATTCGAATATCACCTCATCGAAAATTTTTAGATATATTTAGACTTGATCTAAATCTCTAAAAACTATATTAACAGGCGTTTCGAAGTCTTTCATGATCGTTAGATGAATCTATTATGAAATATAGATGACGATCCCGGCGAATAGACCATGCCAAGCGAAAAAAATGAAAGGGAAGGCGTTTCGGAGCCGCCGGCTCCGTTATTCTTTCCGCTCGTCAGCCAAGCGGTAGCCTGCCCCCCGCACGGTTACAATATATTTCGGCGAAACGGCGCTATCTTTTAGCTTTTTGCGCAAGCTTTTAATATGAGCGTCGACTACGTTGCTGTTGCCGAAAAACTGGCTGCCCCACAGCCCGTCGAATATCGCTTCGCGCGATAGGACCGAGCCGTCGGACTTCACGAACAGCATGAGCAGCTCGTATTCCGTTTTGGTCAAATCCACCCGGACGCCGGCGCGGTAAACGGCCATCTTCCGGGGATCGATCTTCAAATCCTTGAACGTCATTTCCGGAACGAGACCGGCCGCCTGCTGCTTCATGATCAGCTTGTTGATGCGGTACATGGCCTCCTGCGGACGCGCCGGCCACAGCAGCAGCTCCGAGCTGTCCGGCAAACCGGACAGCGAGAGGCTCGCCCGTTCGTCAACCAGATACAGGACGGGAACGCTCGGCACGTGCGACGTCTGCTCGATGGCTTCGCGCAGCGCCTCGTCGGCGGTTTGATGGCTGTAGGCATACGGATTCGCGTCGTAAATGAGCAGTTCCGGCTGCAAGCTTCTTACCATGCTTGCGTCATAGTCGTGCAGCGTAAACAGATCGTAGCAAGCGGCGGATAGCGAATGGATCAAGCTTTGCACGCTTGCCGGAAACGGGCTGACGATCATCACCCGCTTTGTGATCGGGCAAGCCTCCATTCCCATGAAGTCTTGCCGCTCCTCCTCCATTTCCGGACGGGACCTGTCGGCTCCCGGGTTTTCCGGCTTCCATGCTCCTGCGGGATTAGGGTAAGCTGCTGGCATTACGGTTTCGAATTGGCGCATGCTTCACACACTCCTTCCAATACGACATGAGCTTCTTTTATCGTATAGCCGGTTTGGCTCGCCACCTTCTTCACCCAATCTTCGGGCAGTTCATCCATCACTTCGTCGACCTTGCCGCATTCGACGCAGATGATGTGCTGGTGATCCTCCATCCGCGCATCGTACCGGCTCACGGCTTCCCCGAGCTTCAACTCCCGGATCAGACCCGAGTCGACCAAATAGCGAAGCGAGTTATAGACGGTTCCGTATGCGAACTGAAACCCCTGCTCGCGAAGCCGTTCGATCACGTCGGCCGCGGTCGGATGATCATGCGAGGCCAGAAGAACGTCGAGCACCGCTTTGCGTTGTACGGTTAAATTCAGTTTGCCCATTGTACTTCCACCTTCATGTTGAGTAGTAATTTAGACTAAGTATAAATTCAATTGCGATAAAAGTCAACTTTATATATACCTCCCCCCACCCCCTCAACTACTCCTCCACCCCCACCCCTCCAGAGGAGGGGCTCCAAGGGTATGCACCCTCTGGACACCCCAAAGAGCGTCCCTGCCGCGCGACCGTCTTCGACAATCCCATGTGCAAACCCTCGCGTTGTCCTCACGGACAAAGCTTTCTTTCCCGCTCCTTACGACACGTTGTGCCTTGAGGTGCTGCCTGCCGCTCTACCCTCTGCGAAGTTACGTATGAGCGGGAGCCGCTTGTCCTAACGGACAAAGCTCTACTTCGTGCCGAACCCTGCCGCTCCGGCGTCTTCGATGCTACACATGAGCGGCGGCCGCTTCTTCTGTGGGGTAAGCTGCACTAGTGAATATTTGATCGGCTTAATATTCCCCACTTTAAAAATTCATTCCAACTGCCGAGAAAAAACAGCCAGCGGGCATGCCCGCTGGCTGTTTGTGTGCCGTTAACGAATCGGCTTGAGCTTCGCTTCGATTTCCGCCCGCCGCTCCTTCAGGAACGGCGGCAGAGCCAGCCGCTCGCCAAGCGCGTCGGGCGACTCGTCGGCGGCGAAGCCGGGGCCGTCCGTGGCCAGCTCGACCAGGATGCCGTTCGGCTCGCGGAAATAAAGGCTTTGAAAATAATAACGGTCCACCACGCCCGTCGTATGCAAGCCTTGCTCCCGTATCCGGCGGTCCCATTCGCGGAGCTCCTCCTCGTCGGAGACGCGAACGGCCAGATGATGAACGCTTCCTCTGCCCGGCCTTTCCTTCTCCGAAGCCGACCTCTTGATCACGATCTCGCCGAACGCCTCGCCTTCCGCGGACTGATAAATCCTCTCCTCCCCGTTAGAGAAGGCGTGATGGAATCCGAACAATCGCATCAAGAGACGCTCCGTTTCCTCCGGCTTCCGGACGGCGAATTCCACCGGTCCGATGCCGAGTATCCGGTACTCGGCCGGTACCGGGGAATCCGCCCATTCTTCCCAGAATGCCGGCGTCTTCCCTTCGCCTAGATCGACCAGCTGGAGCGGCAGCCCGTCCGGGTCTTCGAACGGCAGCGCTTGTCGTCCTCCGTATGTCGTATACTCTCCGTGATCGACGTCCATCGCTTCAAACCGTTGGTTCCAATAATCCAGCGCAGCCTTCCCCCGGACCAACAGCGAAATTTTCGATATCGCGCCGGAGCCTCGCCGGGTTTGCGCCGCATGCGCCAGCTCGAAGAAGGTCAGCTCCGTCCCGGGACTCCCGGCTTTATCGCCGAAAAACAAATGGTACATCGACGGGTCGTCCTGATTGACGCTTTTCTTCACCATGCGAAGTCCCAGCGTCGCTCGGTAAAAATCGGCGATTCGCTGCGCATTGCCCGTCAGCATGGATAGATGATGATGGCCCGCAATTTTCATCTTCCGAACCCTCCCCGCTAGATCAGTATTCCTTACCGGTTTACCGCCGAATACGATTGTAGCTGACAAATTCGCTGACCGGCTTCCGATAGCCTCTCGGCCTTCTGCTGCCGCGGTCCTCCTTGCCGATCGTCACAAGAAGCGCGGGCACGTAACGGTCCGGAATCTCGAGCGATTCCACGATCCGGCGCGGATCGAAGCCGATCATCGGGCAAGTATCCCAGCCTCTGTCCTTGGCCACGAGCATGAATAACATGGCCGACAGACTGGCGTTCCGGATCGCCTCTTCCCGCTTGAAAACGTCGCCCCTGCTTTCGTAAAAAGCCTTCACGTCCAGATTCGCATGGTCGTACTCCTGCTTGCTCATGATCCCGAGATGCAGCAGCCCTTCGTTAATTTCCGGCGCGCTCTTGTAAGCTTCCGTATCGCCGAGCACAAGAATGGCCGCAGAAGCCGACTTCACCTTGTACTGCTTGCCCGCCGCCTCGAACACCTCCGCCTTCAGCTCCGGGTCCTGAACGACCAAATAATGCGCATGCTGCAGATTAAAAGCGGACGGAGCATATTTCACCTCATTGAAAATTTCGTTCAGCTCGTCTTCCGTAATCGATACGTCCGTCAAAAACTTGCTAGCCGATCTTCTTTCCTTCACCAGTTCGCTGAATTCCATGACAGCCACCCATCCTTTGCACGAATCGTTCGCCGAATAAATATCCTAAAGTAAACTATCTTAAATTTAAAATAAATGTAGCACGTAGTTTCTTTTCTGTCAACCAGAAGATGGTTCAATCGATACCAGCAAAATGAACGTCCTGTCAACGATGCAAAATCAACGTTTGCACCGCAACTCGCCCCGCAGGCGACAAGTTGTTTTTCGCTGAAATAGCCTGTTTCTTTCGCTATCGTCAATAAAAAAAGGCTCCGCGCCTTCATGCGCGGAACCTCTTTCCTCTTCCTTATTTCACCGAACCGAGCATGCCTTCCACGAACTGCTTCTGAAGCAGGAAGAAGATCAGGACGGTCGGCAGCGTCGTAATGACGATCGCGACCATAATCATGCCGTAGTCCGGGTTGTACGACGACGCCAGCGACGATACGATCAGCGGCAGCGTCTTTTTCTCCTGGGTCTGCAGGGCGATAAGCGGCCACAGGAAGTTGTTCCAATAGTTCATGAACGTGATGATCGCCGCGGCCGCGAACGTCGGGCGCATCGCCGGCATGTATACCCGCGAGAACAGTCCCCATTCGCCGAGGCCGTCGACCCGGCCCGCCTGCAGCAGCTCCCGCGCGAACGATTTCGTGTTCTGCATGAAGAAGAAAATCATGAATGCCGTCGTCATCGTCGGCAGAATGACCGCCGTCGGCGTGTTCAGCAAGCCCAGGTTGCTGAACATGCGGAAGAGCGGAATCATGATAGCCGCAAACGGCATCATCATGGACAGCATCAGGAGGCCGAACAACCGGTCCTTGCCCTTGGAGCGGTAAATTTCAAAGCCGTATCCCGCCATCGAGCAGAGCAGAAGCGTCAAAATCGTGCCCACGATCGCGATCAGCGCGGAATTGACGAATGCGCTGCCGAGCGTCGTGGTCGATACCAGATTCGTGAGGTTCTCGCCGAGCATCGAACCGAAGCTGAGCTTGCCCTTTACGATATCGGAGGATGAGTTGGTCATCCCGATGACCATCCAAATAAACGGGAACAACGAAATCGCCGAAACGATGATAAGGAAAACGTGTATGCCTGCCGCACTCAGCTTTTTCATTGCTTTTTCTCACCCCCGACCTTCATTTGGAGAAACGCGAGGACAGCGACCATAATGACGATTGCGTACGATACCGTCGCCGCGTAGCCGAAGTTAGGCGTATACAGGAACGACAGGTTATATATGTATTGCGAAATCGTCATCGTCGAGTTGCCCGGTCCGCCGTTCGTAATGTTCACGACTTCGTCGAACAGCTGCAGCGTGCCGTTGGTCGAGATGATCGTCGTAAACAGAATAATCGGCTTGAGCAGCGGGACGGTAATGGTGAAAAATTGGCGCGTCTTCGAAGCGCCGTCAATGGAAGCCGCTTCGTATACGCTTGGATCGATGTTTTGCATCGCCGACAAATAAAAAATCATATTATAGCCGGTCCAGCGCCACGTAATCGCCGCGATAATGACGACGCGGGCCCATACCGGATCCATCAGCCACGCGATCGGCTCGTCGATCAGATGAATGGACATCAGCATTTTGTTCAGCACGCCGTCGACGGCGAAAATGCTTTTGAACAGCACCGCATAAGAAACAAGCGACGTCACGCAAGGAAGAAAGATAAGCGTCCGGTAAACGCCTTTGAACCGAAGATTCGGCATGTTCAGGAAATAAGCGATGACAAGTCCCAGAAACAGCATGATCGGCACCTGAATGATCAGGTACAACAGCGTGTTGAGAACCGCCTGCTTGAACATCGGGTCTTGGAACAGCCGGACGTAGTTGTCGAGCCCCGAATAGCTGTAAACGTTGCCCTTGCCCGATTGAAACGACAACAGCAGCGACTGAACCATCGGGTAAAAGCTGAAGATCAAGATAAGGAGGGAAGGCAGCCATACGAACTGCCAACCCATTGCGGAAGATTTCCATTTATTGCTCATGGCCTGCCACCTGCACTTTGCTTTTATTGCACCTGCTGCTCGAACAATTGCTGGATATTTTTCAAGCTTTGCGTCAGATCGGATCCGGCCAAAATGTTAGGCAGCTCGTTTTTGAGCGCGTCCTTCGCTTCTTGCGTATACATGCCGAGGGAGATGCCCGGAACTTCCGTCGACCATTTCGTGAAGTCGCTGTAGATCGCTTGTCCGCCGAAAAACTCGGACGGCTTGGCGTACGCCTCGCTCGAGAAAGCCGGAATGTAAGAGCCTACGCCGCCGTTCTCCAGCAGGAAACGCTCGTAAAATTCGGTGCTTCCGCCGATCGTCTTCGCCAGGAAGTCAATGGCCAAGTCTTTGTTTTTCGACTTGTCCAGCACGAACCAGCTGGAGCCGCCTTCGTTGGATGCGTTGACGCCGCCTTCGATGTTCAGTCTCGGAATCGGAGCCACGCCCCATTTGCCGCTCTGGTCTTTCGCGTCCATAATGGACGAAACTTGCCATACGCCCGACGTTACCGTCGCCACGTCGCCTGCATTGAAGCTTCCGACGAATTCGCTCCAGCCCGTTACCGGCTTGGCAATGCCGGAATCGGCCAGCGCTTTGTACACGCGGAGCGTTTCGGCCATGACCGGATTGTCCACGAAGTTGCCTTTGTTGTCCTCGGTAATGTACCAGGACCCCGCCGATTGAAGCAGAATCGACGTGAGCGCTTCGTCGTTCGGATTGATCGTCGTCATGTATTTGCCCGTTTTTTCCTTCACCACTTTGCCGATTTCGATAAACTCGTCCCAAGTGATGTTTTCCAGATCTGCCTTCGTAAAGCCGGCTTGCTCGAGGTAATCGGTGCGGTAGAACAAGCCCGCTACGCCGACGTCGAACGGAACGCCGTATTTTTTGCCGTCGACGGTAAGCGCATCGACCTTATATGGAGAGAACTGGCTGTAATCAACTTTGTCGGTAAAGTCCGCGAACGTGCCCGGGAATGCGGTGACGTACTTCTGAATGTTCGGATCGTTCACCAAAATAATGTCCGGAAGCCCGTCCTGAACGCCCGCCGCCAAATTCGTGTTCAGCTTTTGCTCCAGGTCGGCCTTCGCCATATCGACGACCTCCAGGTCGAATTCCGGATGTTCTTTCTGATAAATCTCTTCCGCAATTTTCAGCGCGGCTCCGTTGAAGGACGGATCCCACGCCCATGCGATGACTTTATTGGAGGAGGAGCCTCCTTCGTTGCCCGCTCCTGCTTTGGAACCGGCACCGCATGCGGCGAGCAGCGATGCCGTCAGCAATACGAACAGTAATACGGAAAGCAGCTTTTTCAAAACCATACAACCCCTTCGATATATTGTAAGCGCTTCATGATATACATTTTAGAGAAACGGACGGGACGAGTATAATACATATTCGGTCAAAATGAGTAGTTATTATGGCACCCTCGGGTAGGCCTTCCGTCTCACGATAGTAAAAATTATGGAATGGGTAATTTTTATTGCAATTTTTCATCTGGAATGGATTAACCATACCGTAATTTTTCCGATTGAGATATGATGGAGAAATCGAAGCATATAGAAGGCATATAATCGAGGTGTCACGATGGAATTACGCTCCGCCAACTACCGGGTATTGATCGTCGACGACGAGGCCATCCAACGGACGGGCCTGCTGCATCTATGCGATTGGAGCGAATACGGCATCGAAATCGTCGGTCAGGCGTCCAACGGCCGGGAAGCGCTTGAGTGCATTGAAAACGCTTCTCCGCACGTCGTCCTGACGGATATCGTCATGCCGATTATGGACGGCGTGGAATTGACCAAAACGATTCGCTCCCGCTACCCGGACATGAAAGTCGTCGTCCTTAGCAGCTACAGCGAATTCGAATATGTTCGCGAGGTATTTAAATACGGAGTAACGGATTATTTATTGAAGCCTAAAGTTTCCGCGCCCGAGCTGATCGCCTTGATTCGCGATTTATGCGGCGACATCGACCCGGCGGCCGGAGGCCGCCAATCCGAGAGCCAAGACGCCTCCTTGCTGCTGGCCCGTTGGCTTGAGGACGACCTGCCGACGGAAGAGCAGGACGGGCTGCACGGCCGGCTGGAAGCGCTTTTTCCCGCCCCTTTCTATCGCGTTGCGAAGGCGGGGACCGGAATTGTCACGTCCAGAACCAAATGGACCCAAAGCCAGCTGGAGCAAACGTTAATCCGGATAGCGGCGGACCGGTTGGCGGAACTTAGGCATCGCTGCGTTTTTTTGAAAAACGAGATGCTTCTCATCGTCAATTACGGGATCGAACAATCGGATGAGATTGAGAACGCTTTAATGCGGTTTGCGGTCGAAGCTCAGAATGAGCTCTCGTATATCTCCTTCGTCGTTTCCGGCCGCTGCGACGGGCTCGAAGCGGTTAAAGCGAAGCAGGACCGGTTGACGGACTGCCTGGGCAAGCTGCTTTATTTTGCGGGAAGCGCGATCGTGCCGGAGGAGCGCATTGTTGAAGGAAACGGGGATCTGTCGTTCGATCAAGCCGGATTTCTCGAAAAACTGCAGCTATTGTCGTTCGATGAAGCTATCGGAATGTTGAAAGCGCTTATTTCGGAGGTGCGGCAGAACCAGACATGCGACGAATACAGCCTGAAACGTTTTATGCAAAATCTGATCTACTCCGCCTTAAGCACGCTCGAGCAGATGAAAATGCCGACGAAGGAGCTGCACTCGTCCAAGCTCAAGCTGTTTAAGACGATCGATCTCGCTTTCGACATCCGGGAGCTGGAGAGCATCGCAACGGAGTTTCTGGAGAGCCTGAAGCGGCTCGACCGGCGCGGCGACCATTCGCAGTCCGCTCTTCTTCAGCAAATCTACGATTATGTAGAACATCATTACGCGAACGACATTTCGCTGTCGGACATGGCCGCAAGCCTGCACGTCAATTACAGCTATTTGTCCTCCTACTTCAAGCAGCGCACGAACGAAAATTTAACTTCGTACATTAACCGGGTTAGAGTCGCCGAAGCGAAAAAGCTGCTCGTCGGCCACGAGCGGACGATATCCGAAATCAGCCGTTCGACCGGCTTCTCCGACCACAATTATTTTTCAAAAGTGTTCAAAAAATATACAGGGCTCACTCCTGTCGAATACCGCAACCAAATTCATTTGTAAAGACAGGTGTCAGGCATGCTGCGCAAAAACAGTATTTTCATCAAGATGCTTATTCTGATGCTGTCGGGCATTCTCTTTGTTTCGCTCGTGCTGATGGCGGCTTCCTCCACTATTTCGGAACGGATTCTGCTGCGCCAGGTCATTCGCAACGCTTCCGCCAATATGAATTTGGCCAAAGACGAGCTGCTCCGGTATAACGATCAGGTCGCCAACGCCATGCTGCAAATCAGCAGCAGCGACGCGTTCAAGAAGTATATTACGAGGCCCGCGACCACGCCGCTCCAGCAGATCGACCTGGTCATTTCGCTGGGCCGTTACATCGATTTGTACAAAGATTATTTGAGCCCCGACCATTCGCATATTATCGTATCCGGGCTGCCCGGTGAAGGGGAGCGGCATTATTCGAGCAACTCTTTGAAATGGGACAAGATCCCGCAGGACATCATTCCGAAATATATGAAGGTGAACGGAGAGGTTCCGAACCGCATCATGTACCACGCGAGCCCGGACTTATTCGTGGAATCGGTGCCCTACGACAACTTCGTGTTCGCCACCAAGCCGCTCGTAGATACGTCCACCGGGCGAATGTACGGCTATGCGGCCGTCGTGATGGACGAGCTGAATATTTTCCAGAAGTACAGCGCTTATCTATCCGAAGGAATCCGCATCTCGCTCGTTTCCGCCGACGGTACCGTCTTGTCGAGCGCAGACAAAACGGTGATCGGGAGCAAAGACGATTCCCTGCTCGGCCATGCCCGTCTCACCGCCCAGCAGAAAGGCGGAATATGGACGGAAAAGGGGAGCAAGCGGACCTCGATTTCTTATTACTTGCCTGAATTCGACGCTTACTTAATCGAAGAGATCGATCAACGGAAGGCGTTCGCCCCGCTGTATTCGATCTCATCGGAAATATTAAAGGTCGTCAGCGTCATGTTGGCCGCAAGCATGCTGTTCGTTTATTTCGTCAGCAAGCGGATCACGTCGCCGCTCAGCAAGCTGGTCGAGACGATGAAGACGTCCAGAGGGGACAGCCTGAAGCTTCATCCGCTTCAGGAAGGAGGCAGCTACGAGACGAACGTGCTGACGAAATCCTATAACCGGATGATCAAAGAAATCGACGAATATACCGAGAGGCTGCTCTACGAACAGCAGGAGCGCAGGAAAGCCGATCTTAACGCGCTTCAGATGCAGATCAACCCGCATTTTTTGTACAACACGTTAAGCTCGATCAAGCATTTGGCCAACATGGGACGTACCGACACGGTCGACCAGACGATCAACAGCCTGATCTCCATGCTGCAAAGCACGCTGGGCTCGACGGAGGACCACGTGACCGTGGAAGAAGAAATCGAAACGCTTAAACATTACGTCCTGATCAATCAAGTGCGGTACGGAGACCGGATCCGGGTTCATTACGGGGTTGCGGACGATTGCCTCGGGCTTATGGTGCCCAAGCTCATCGTTCAGCCTTTTGTGGAGAACGCCTTTTTCCATGCTTTCCCGGGCAACGCGAGCGGCAATATTCATATCTATGTCCGGAGGCTGGACGGCCTGTTGCGCATCGAGATTATGGACGACGGTACGGGCATCGTCCCTTCCCCGGACCACAGCGACGAGCGGACCAAGCATCACTTGTCGGGAATCGGCATCCATAACGTCGACGCCCGCGTCCAGCTGCTGTTCGGTCCCGGCTACGGCGTTCATATCGACAGCGAGGAAGGGTACGGCACGTCCGTCCAGATTGCGTTGCCGATCCTTCCTCAAGGCCGTCCCGAACCGCCGGGAAGCGGTGCTTCGCGGGCGAAGCTGGAGATGAATTGGGAGAATTAATCCCGTAACCCCTAAACCAAGGGCTCCCAACCCCCTAAATCAAGAGCTCCCCCCCTAAATCCCCCTTGTCGTAAGGGGGACCCCAAGGGGCTTCGCCCCTGAAGGCCACCCCAAAAGGAAAAACAATGTCTGCTTCCGAGACGCTCGACCAGCCTTTCGTGCTAGGAGCGCTTTGTCCCTGCGGGACACGCTGTAAGTTTGTTAGCGCCAGAATCCAACCTACTTTATAGCCCCTTGTAGATAGCATCCCCTTTGCTCAGACACGCCAGCTGCCAGCCATCCTGCAGCCGGCTCCTGAACCGAGGGGATAATAACGAAAAGAACGGGAAACCCCATCCTGCAAATGACGCGCATAACGGACGGTTCGACAATCCACGAAGCTAACCCACGAAGCCAGCCAGAAAAAAGACGGCTATGCCAATACGATGGCTAGCCGTCGCGAAATAGAAATCATCATCCGGTAAGTTGGCCGGATCGCTCTTGTCAAACCGGATAAACTGCAAGCATCCCCCTTACAAAATCGGAGATAGCAGCCGGCTGACCGATTCCTTGAACCGGTTGAAATACGGCCTGCCGTTGTATAACTCAAGGGTCATCTCGTCGCAAAGCTCCATGTCTCGCTCGAAAATGCCCTGCAGCCGAGAGGCCGTCCGGGTGTCGTAGATGAAAGCGTTCATTTCAAAATTAAGCTTAAAGCTGCGAATATCGATGTTGGCCGTTCCCACGGAAGCGACCTGTCCGTCGATCACGAGCGTCTTGGCATGAAGGAAGCCTTCCCTGTACCGATATACTTTGGCCCCAAAGGAAAGCAGCTCGCCGATATACGACTGCGTCGCCCAATAGACGAAGAAATGATCTTTTTTGCTTGGCAGCATGATCCGAACCTCGACTCCCGATAGGGAAGCGATCCGCAGCGCGTTCATCAAGCTGCCGTCCGGCACGAAATAAGGCGTCTGCAAATAAACGGTCTTCTTTGCGGAGTGGATCATTTTAATATAAGCCGCCTTAATTTCCTGATATTCCGTATCCGGACCGCTGGCGACGACCTGCATGCCGATCCTGCCCTTGCTCCATGTAATGGTGGGAAACAACTCGCTTGCAAGCTCCACCTTGGCCGAAGTAGCCAAGTTCCAGTCCATCAGAAACTGAGCTTGCATCTGGTGGACGGCATTGCCTTCGACGCGCATATGCGTATCCCGCCATGCTCCGAAATGCTTGCTCAGCCCCAAATATTCGTCCCCGATATTGAAGCCGCCGATATAGCCGGTATGCCCGTCGATAATCGCCAGCTTGCGGTGGTTGCGGTAATTGATTTTGAAGTTGATAAACGGGAAGCGGGTCGGGAAGAACGCCCGAACCAGCCCTCCCGCATCGCTGAGCGGCTTGAAGAAACGCCTCTTCACCCGGATGCTTCCGATATAATCGTACAAAAAACGAACCTGGACGCCCTGCTTCGCCTTGGCGACCAGCGCGTCCAGGAGACGATGGCCGAGCGCGTCGTCCCTCACAATGTAATAGACAAGATGAATATGATGCTGTGCGGACTCGATGTCGCGTATTAAAGCGTCGAACTTGCTGTTTCCGTCGGTAAACAGCTCGATTTCGTTATTTTCCGTATAAAGAGCGAAGCCGCTGCCCAAGTTCATATAGATCATGTCCTGGTAGGCGCTCATCGCTTTGTCGTGGAACGCAAATCTGCGGTGAGCCAGCAGCTGCCTCTGCTGGTCGATCGTATCCTCAATGATCCGCTGACGGTCGCCGAGAAGCCGGGACAGCTTGCGCTTGCGAAATTTTTGGCCGACGATCAAATAAAGAACGAAGCCGAGAATCGGAATGAAAAACAATACCATGAGCCAAGCCCAGCTTGAAGCCGGATTGCGCCGCTCAAAAAAAATGACGGCAATCGCCAAAAAAATGTTTAAAACCGTAATTCCGGTATACACATCTTGCCAAATATTCATGGTCGAGCTCCTTGGGGCGACAATAAATTAGAAAAGTTAATGGAATCATACTCTATGATTCGTATCGGATTCAAGTAGGTACATTGTGAAAAAATGTGCTACAATTTTGCAAATGGATATGTCATCATTTCTAACATAACCGGAAGGAGGCAGCCACCATGGACCTTAGAAAAATGCGGCTGGACGAACCGGCTCCCGGTACGTTCAGCGAAGAGCGCGACGAGTACGAACGGGACTACGCCCGCTTGATCCAATCGCCGGCCTTCCGCAGGCTGCAAGGCAAGTCGCAAGTATTCGGAGCCGGTTCCGGAGATTATTACCGCACCAGGCTGACGCATTCGCTGGAGGTGTCGCAAATCGCGAGAGAAGTTGCCAGACGCCTCGGCAAGCAATACCCGTTTCTGGCCGCGAAAGAGCATCCGGGGCTTATCCTCGATCCCGCCGTCGTCGAAATCGCGTCGCTGGCCCACGATCTTGGCCATCCGCCGTTCGGCCACAAGGGGGAAGAGGTACTGAACCGGCTGTTGTCCGAACAGTACGGCATGTCCTACGAAGGCAATGCGCAAAACTACCGTATTCTTATGTTTCTGGAGAAACGGGCGGGCAGCGGAAGCGGCATGGATTTGACGGCAGCCGTTTTGCTCGCGATCAATAAATACCCTTATTGTCTTGACGACCCCGGCCGTCTGAAGGGGCTTTACCGCTCGGAATGGCAGGAAATCGCAGCGATCCGCGATCTTTGGAAGCTGCCGGAAGGCGCTTTGACGCTGGAAGCGCAGCTGATGGATCTATGCGACGATATCGCCTATTCGACCCACGATATCGAAGACGGCATACGCGCCGGCAAAATCCAAATGAACCGCACCTTTTTCGAGGATAACCGTTTGATTCATCATCTGGTGCAGGAAATCGAAGAG
The DNA here is from genome assembly GCF_042685365.1 of Paenibacillus thailandensis. Classification (NCBI taxonomy): domain Bacteria; kingdom Bacillati; phylum Bacillota; class Bacilli; order Caryophanales; family Paenibacillaceae; genus Paenibacillus; species Paenibacillus thailandensis. The sequence continues at coordinate 142,092 of NZ_JBHUMY010000043.1, forward strand.
GATCAGGGCAACATGGACATCGGTTGGGATCAGGTGGACATTCCCGCAATGGTTCGCCGCGTTCTGGAGCGGTACTTGGACCAATGGGAAGCGTTGTATGTCGAATACGATCAGGAGCCGTCCCGGACCCGGAGAGAGATGAAGGCCCGATGGGTAAGCGTCTTCGCCAATAAAGTCGGCATTATCGACGATCCGGAGAAGGGCTGGAAGAAGGTCACGCTGGTCGACGGCGGCGTAGAGGATCTCGAAGCGCTTCGGACGATGGAAATTTTGAAAAAGCTCGCATGGGTAACGCTCGTAAAAGACTTCCGCGTTCAGCGGCTGCAGAAGCGGAGCGAAATCATGATCAGCAAGCTGTGGGACAGCTTTATCGTGCCGGAACACGGCCGTCTCATCATACCGCCGGATTGGATCGAAAATTACGAGCTTCACAAAAACGAGTGGAGCTGGCCGCGCTTTGTGGCCGATTATATATCCGGGATGACCGACACCTACGCGGAAAAGGTATACTCCGAGCTGTACGCCAGCAAAACCGGCTCCATTTACGAAATGGACTAGATTTGACTCGAAAGGCCTTTCGGTATTTGACTCGAAAGGCCTTTCGCTTCCCCGTTGTTCAGCCGCCGGCCCGGCCCAGACGATTACGCCCGCCGTTCTTATCGACGGCAAAAAAACAAAGACACCCGCGAGGGTGTCTTTGTCGTTTCGCCGCCTTTCGGCCGCCTGAGTCATTAATATTCGTTGAAGTACTGTTGAATTTTCGCCGCATCCGACGTCTTCGTCAGCGCCAGCATAAGAAGAATGCGCGCCTTCTGCGGATTGAGCGAATCGGTGGTGACGAAGTTCCTTTCCGCATCTCCCCCCGACAGCGAAACCGTTCCGCTTCCCGTGCGCGTCGAACGGGCGATGATGACGCCTTTGTCCGCGGCGGCCTCGGCTCCCTTCTCCGATGCGGAGGACAAGGAACCGTCGCCCGAACCCGCTACAACGATGCCTTTGGCTCCGGCTTCGACCGCAGCGTCGTATAAATAAGCTCCGTTATTCTGATACTCATAAAGGATATCCACTTGAGGGAGGGCATCCAGCTCCGTAACGTCGAACTCGGACTTCGTCGTATGCTTGCGAAGCGGCTCGTAGTAGAAGTAGACCTTCCCGCCGACGATCTCGCCCATATAGCCTTGCTCCGGCGATTTGAAGGTATCGGTCGCCGTTGTGTTCGTCTTCGTTATGAAGCGGGCGGAGCCGATCCGGTCGTTCAGCATCACCATAACGCCTTTGCCTTTGGCTTCGGGCGTTCCGGCCACTTTGACCGCGTTGTACAGATTGAACGGACCGTCGGCGCTGATTGCCGTTGCCGGCCGCATCGCTCCTACGACGACGACGGGCTTGTCGCTCTTGACGACCAGGTTCAGGAAGTAAGCCGTCTCTTCCAGCGTATCGGTTCCGTGCGTGACGACAATGCCGTCCACGTCATCGGAAGAGAGAAGCGCGTTGATGCGTTTGGCCAGCTTCAGCAGCACGCCGTTATCGATATCCGGACTGCCGACGTTCACGATCTGCTCCCCGCTGACGTTGGCGATCCCTTTCAACTCCGGCACGGCGTTAATGAGCGTCTCGACGCCGAGAGCGCCGGCGGTATATCCCGTTACGGCCGTATTGGAGGCTGCCGATCCCGCGATCGTTCCTCCGGTCGCCAAAATTTTAATATTCGGAAGCTCCGTCTTCGCCTCTGCGGTCGTCGCCGTCGTTGCCGCCGTTGCAGCTGCCGCCTTGGCAGGCTTCAAAATCCCAGTCGACGGCGCCAGTACGGCTGAACTGAACAACGCCCCCGCAACTAACGGAATAAGTGCGATTTTTTTCAATTTCATAAAGATGACTCCTCCCAATGATGTAAGTATTCATGACAAATTAATGCGGTTTTTGAGGGAAAGCCTCAATTTATATCGTATTATAGGCGCAATAACGGTTGGGGTCAATCATTAAATGTAATAAAACATAACATGATATAAAAAGAGCGCCAAATTCTCAATGCTCTATGTCAAGTTTGATTCGAAAAAACCAGGTGCTCGCCGGTATGAAAAAAAGACGTCCCGCCCCTCTCGCCATGTTCGTACTCACGATCGGCGTGAAGGTCGGGACGTCTTCCGGCAGTCCGTCAAAAAAAGCTGCCGCGTCTCCCTATACGGGAACGAGCCGCTGCGCTAAGACCGGCGGGAATCCGCCGATTGTCCGAGCTCCGTAATATAATCGAAGAACCGGTCGGGATCGACGTCGTAAACGAGGCTGACCGGGCGGCCGTCCGCCGCTTCGAAGGTGCGGCCTTGGCTCGGGCCGGAACGATGCACCTTGCACGTTACGGTACGCTCGGAGACCAGCTCGGGCTTGCCGACGATCGCCGTCGTCAGCACATCCCACAAGTAATAAGTCGAATTGGTTTCCATATATACAAGCGGCGGGCACATGGCGTAGCATTGGCCCATAAAATCAAGCCCTTCGTGCTTGCGCAAGGAAGCCCAGCGATTCCGGACCGGCATCGTAAGCGGCACCTTGTTCGTGCTTTCAAGCGCTACCATCGTAATCGGCACGCCGCTCGCCCATACGCGGTCCACCGCCTCCGGATCCCAGAACGCGTTCCACTCCGCGGTTCCGTCATGCTCCGGCTCCTGTACGTTGCCGCGCTCGAGGAAGGTGCCGCCCATCCAATAGAGCCGCTCGATCTTCTCTTCGATGTCCGGCGCTTCATCCAGCGCCCGGGCAAGATCGGTTAGCGGACCGGTGAACAGCAGCGTCGTCTTTTCGTCGTTGCTCCGGATTTGCCGGATCATATGCTTATGAGCGGGAAGCTCGGCTTCGGCGGCATGCATGACGCCCGATTCGTTCAATATCGGCAGCGCATCGACAAAGAAAGTATGCATGCGCCATTCCGCCGGGAACGGGTTAACCCCTCTGGACGTCGACCGGGCTACCTCCAGCCCTTCGCTCTCCGCTCCGAAGCGGTCGATGATTTTGCGGCTCGCTTTGACGCCCGGCTCCAAGTAGCCGTCCGCCGGAATGACGGATACGCCGGTCAGCTTGACATCCTCCATCTGCAGCAGCAAAAATAGCGAAATCAGGTCGTCTACCCCTGCATCGTGATTAAAATATACGTTTTTTGCCATATGAAACCTTCCTTTTCCGTTGTATAAAGCCGTATCCCGTTTGCCCATCCTAATGATAAGGCTGCATATCGGCGGCTATTTGGCCTCCGGATTCCCGGATCGCGCCTTGCAGCCTATCTTAGTTCGGGAGGTGACCATTGTGGCCAAAGACGTTCTTTGCGAAGTCAATTCTTGCAAATATTGGGCAGCCGGCAACTTGTGCAATGCTTCTTCCATCTATGTCGTTAACAACCGCGATAATAAGCATGCCGCTCATTCCAGCGAAACGGATTGCAAGACATTCGAGCCAAAGCTTTAATCCGGCGGGAAGCGCAGGTTCGGCCAACTAATCCTTTCTTCTTATCCGCCAGCCTGCGCTTATTGTCCCCTAAAGCTTGCGTGTGTTCCGGTTGCCGGGCTTGTTATTGGGCGACCGGAACCGCGTTGTAATACTCCTCCAGCGTCTTCCCGTCCTGCGCCAGCTCCTGAGCCAGCTCCTCGCCTACATAACGAAGATGCCAAGGCTCGTATTTATAGCCGGTAATGTCTTCTTTCCCTTCCGGATAACGGATAATAAAGCCGTATTCCGGCGCATGCTCCTCCAGCCATTCCGCTTCCGGCGTGCCGCCGAAGCAGCTTTCCGCCGCGCATTTGCCGTCGCTGCCCGACACGTCGATCGCAAGTCCCGTCTGATGCTCGCTTGTTCCCGGCACGGCGCTGTACGTGCGGGCTTTCTCGTAGCCGTCCTGCTCGACATAACGCTCGAACAGCGATTTTTGCGTCGAATACGAACGGTACGCCGATACGCCTGCCAGGTATATGCCGTCTTCCTCCGCTCCGGCGAACAGCTTCTCGAGCGCTTCCGCCGCTTCCTTGCGCATCATGCGCTTTTCGATTTTTTCTTCAAACAGAAACCGTACGTCCGGATACACGAGATCCGTCGGGTCGTATTCGTCCGGCAGCGAGTTTTCTTTATTGATAAGAGCCGTTATGCTGTCGGGCTCGGCGGCGACCGGAATGCCGTCGGCATTCACTTCTCTCGCTTCTTCGGACGGAGTCGGCTCCGAGGAAGCAGGCGTGCCCGAAGGCTCCTCCGAAGGCTCGTCCGCTTCCGAATCGGCCGAAGGAGTCGGCGCCGCGGAGGGCTCATCGCCGGAAGGCGGAGCCGCCGTTTCGCCGGCGGCTGTACTTGGCGGTTCCGCTTCGGTACGAACGTTCGTGATCCAGGAATAAGACGCGATCGCCACGACGCACAACAAGGCAAAAAGCAGCGCTGCCCGAAGCTTTCTTTTTCTTCTGTCGGTTCTTGGTCTCATCATAATGGAGGTCTCCTTATAGTCTCTAATGAATACGGTATGTATGAGGTAACTCTATCATATAAAGTTTCTATCGGGATGTCTAATTGCAAGCTGTTCCAAGGAGACTTCTGCCTTTTGACACCGGGGGCGAAAAGTTGCATAATGGACTCTAGACATTATCGTACGTTATACAACAAGAGAACGGGCTGGATTGCTTTTTGGGATACAGCCTGTTTTTGTTTTGGAAGGAAGGCGATATGCAGTGTCAGCTTTATCTGCTAGACGGTTGTTCGTTTCCGGCAGTCCGATTCTTGTTTTTTCGCTTATTATTCTCATTAAGAGCTTCATAGCCTGGATGGTCATTTTCGACGAGCCCTCATGGACCGCTCTTCTCAAGGAGCTGCCGTTCGCGCTCATATTGTTCTGCGCCGTCGAATGGTTCGCGTCGAAGCGCAAGCTTATGTATTATTTGCTTGTCAACCTGGTCGTGACGGGCATCTTGTTCGCCGTCATTATGTACTATAAATATTACGGCGTTATCGCCACTTATCTGGCCCTGGAGCAGGTCAACCAGGTAACGGCCGTCAAAAACAGCGTCTTTTCGCTGATGGATCCGTATTTCCTGCTGATCTTCATCGATATTATCATTTTCGGTTATTTCCTGCTTCGCCGGAACAAAGCGCTGACCTGGAAGAAAAACAGCGAACGCCGGGTTCGCAGAAGCGTCGTAGCCGCGTTGTTCGGCATTTCGATCGCGCTTTGCCTGTTCAATATTTTGCCCAACCGGGGCAGCATGAACGAGATCGTAAAAGCCGAGCAGATGGGCATTCTGAACTACGAGGCGTATACGATCTTCAAGAACAAAGACGAGGACCTTGTTTCGTCCTCCGAAATTACGCAGCAGAAAATCAACGAGCTGAAAAACGTCCAGCCGGTCGAATCGCCCAAGCTGTTCGGCGCGGCCAAAGGCAAAAATTTGATTATCATTCAAATGGAATCGTTCCAGAACTTCCTGATCGGCCTTAAAATCGACGGCACGGAAATTACGCCGAACATGAACAAGCTCGTGAAGGACAGCCAATATTTCAACCATTTCTACCAAATGGTCGGCCAAGGCAACACATCCGACGCGGAGTTCGTCGTGAACACGTCGTTCTACATTCCGCCGGACGGCGCGGCGACGATGCGCTACGTCGACCGGGAGCTGCCAAGCCTGCCGAAGCTGATGCAATCGCAAGGTTACGACACCGCCACCTTCCATACGAATACGGTGGAATTCTGGAACCGCGGCGAGCTGTACAAGTCGCTTGGCTGGAACCGTTACTACGACAACGAGTTTTTCGGCGAAGAGGACGCGTTCTTCTTCGGCGCCTCCGACGAGGTGCTGTACAAGAAGACGGCCGAGGAGCTGCAGCGGATGAGCAGCACCGGCCAGCCGTTCTATACGCAGGTCATTTCCATGTCGGCGCACCATCCGTTCACCATTCCGGAAAGCAAATACCGCATGGAACTGCCGGAAAGGTTTGAGGACACGCTTGTCGGCGATTATATCCGGGCGCAAAATTACGCGGACTACGCGCTTGGCCAATTCATCGACGATCTGAAGCAGCGCGGCATTTGGGACAACAGCGTAGTCGTGCTGTACGGCGACCATCTGGGACTGCCGCTATATTCGCTGGACGATGACGAAAAAGAGCTCATGAACGAAATTTACGGCCATGAATACAGCTACGACGATATGATGAACATCCCGCTGGTCGTCTCCGTCCCGGGGATGGAAGGCGCGGTTCATACGCAGCTGGGCGGGGAAGTCGATATTCTTCCGACGGTTGCCAATCTGTTCGGCATTTCGCTCGACAACCAGATTCATTTCGGACAAGACCTGTTCAATACGTCTTATAATATTTTGCCGCAGCGTTATTACCTGCCGACCGGCTCGTTTCTGAGCAGCGAGGAGCTGTTCCTGTCCGGCAGCGGCTACGAAGACGGCACGCACCTGTCGTTTGCCGGCAACGGCATGTCCGGAAAGCGGGCGACGGAAGCCGAATTCAACAACGCGCTTGAGCTTCTGCGATTGTCCGACAGCTACGTGAAGCAACTGCCTTACCGCGAAGGCGCGAAGAAACTGCAAGAAGACCAGAATGCAGATACCGAGCAATAATTGTTTCTTATCACCCGGACTTATTTTTATACAGAAAACCGACTGCGCCCGACATGCCGAATAACATGAGCGGGCGCAGTTTTTTTGCCGCGAGCTTCAACTTCGTTACCGTTTGCTTCGTTTTTTTTGATTTCGCCCTCCCGCTCCATTGACAGCCGCCTGCGCCGCGTTATATCCTTCAATTAACCGTAATGATTACGAAATTAACGGCATAAAGTAACCATCCGATTTGGCCCTTCGAAAGGAGGACGGTTTTGCGCGCGTTTCTTTATAGGCACTCCATTAATCTCATTTTTGTGTCGCTTATCGGGTCGGCCGTTTTGCTAATCGTCCATCCCCGTTTTTTTCAACAGTTTGATTTCCGAGTCGAGCTTCCCGCAAGCGCGCAAACGTTTAAAACGATGCTGCTCGGCATCGTGCTCGAGACGCTTCCTTTTCTGCTGCTGGGCGTGCTCGTATCGTCCTTCCTGCAGCTGTTCGTGTCGGAGAACGCGATCCGCAGGTTTATTCCGCGCCACCCGCTGCCGGGCATTCTGTTCGGCTGCCTGCTCGGTATCATGTTCCCGGTTTGCGAATGCGGGCTTATCCCGATCGTTCGCCGCCTGCTTGCGAAAGGAATGCCGCTTTACATCGGCATCGTGTTCATCCTCGTCGGCCCGGTCGTGAACCCCGTCGTATTCGCGGCAACCTATACCGCTTTCCGGGGGCAGCCGGACATTCTTTATGCCCGGATGGGACTGGCTTTGCTCGTCGGGGCCGTCATCGGCGCGGCTCTCTACCTTCTTGTCCGCAACAACCCGCTGCGGGAGGAACAACCGTCAGCCGCAGACCCCGGCCCTGAAACGCACGGTCATTCGCACGGCCATTCGCACCCGCATAGCCAAAGTCCGTTCGGCGGCAGCAAATGGCTGTCGATGATGGATCATGCCGGCAGCGAGCTGTTTGACATGGGCAAATACGTCATGATCGGCTCGATTCTGACGGCTGCCATTCAATCGTATGTGCCCCGGGAAAGTCTTGTCGGCATCGGTCAAGGGGCCGTTAGCGCGCCGCTGTTTATGATGGGGTTCGCCTACATCCTGTCGATCTGCTCGACATCCGACGCCTTTGTCGCTTCTTCCTTCGCGTCGACGTTTACGCCGGTTTCCTTGGTCGCTTTTCTCGTTTTCGGGCCGATGCTCGATTTTAAAAGCACGTTAATGCTGCTCGCCGTATTCCAGAAGAGGTTCGTCTTTCTGCTCGCCGTCCTGATCGCCGCATGCGTGCTGGCAGGCGCTTATTTGGCCGGCTGGCTGCTGTTTTCGCCATCCTAAACGTGAAAGCGAGGGATAACCCGATGAGCCCGGGCCGTTCTCCGGTTATTCACTATTTGCTGCGCGCCGCCATTCTGGCGTCGTTCTCGTTCCTCATTGCCCGTTTCGTGCGGGCGGACAAGCTTTATTACTATATCGCTCCCCGCATGGAAACGATCGTGAAGCTGGCCGCACTCGGCTTGTTTGCCGTGGCCGTGTTCCAAGCCTACTTGGCGCTGCAAGCCTACTTTGACCGAAAGGAGCGGGCCGCCTTGCCAAGCTGCGAGTGCGGTCATCATCCACCCGCTTCCAAACGAAAAAACGCGGTGCTGTACGGCCTGTTTGCTTTGCCGCTTGCGCTCGGTTTCCTGACGCCGGACACGCTGTTAGGCAGCGGGCTGACGGCAATCAAAGGCGTAAACTTAAGCAGCAGCGCTTCCGTCAGACCGGCAGAGGCTAACGACTCGGGGCTTGCTGCGCAGCCTCAAGCGGCGGAAGCGGCCGGCGGGTTGAAGCCGCCTTCGGGAGCCGCTGCGAACGCCCCATCCGGCGACGTATCCTCCGGAAACGGGGCGGCGCCGAACGGAGCAGGCGAAACGGACGATCTCGACGCATTGTTCCCCTACGATTCCTATACGGAGCTTCATGCCCGGCTGGCGAAAAGGCTGTATAAGCAAGACGTCATCGACATCCCGGAAATAGGATTCATGGAAGCGTTAACGACGCTGGACCTGTACAAAAACGCTTTTGTCGGCAAAGAGGTTGCGATTAGCGGATACGTATACCGCGAGGAAGGAATGAAGCCCGACCAGTTCGTCGTTTCCCGGCTGGCCATGCAGTGCTGCTCGGCGGACACCGAGCCGTACGGTATATTGGCGTCGTCGGAAAAAGCGAGTGCGCTCGACGACGATACGTGGGTCCGGGTGAAGGGCGAAATTGCGTTGACGAAATATATGGGCATGGAAATAATGGATCTCCGCATCGGCGAATTAACGGTCATCGACCCGCCGGATTCGCCTTACGTTTATCCGAACGACGATTATTTCGAGCTGCTGCTTAACGAATTACCGGAGTAACCGAAATCGGCTTCGCGAAGCCTCCGGAGCCGCCGAACGCACAACACCCGCAGGATAAGCTCCGATCCGGAGCCCCTGCGGGCGTGTTTTACGTCTAAGCCTGCCCTATAACCCCCGGACGGCCTCGAGCACTTCTTGGACATGGCCCTCTACGCTGACATTGCGCCATTCTTTGGCCAGCCTGCCGTCCTCGCCGATCAGAAACGTCGAGCGCTCGATCCCCATAAACGATTGGCCGTTATACTCGCGAAGCTTCCATACGCCAAACAGCTCGGATACTTTATGCTCGGTATCGGACAACAGCGGGAACGGCAGCCCGTAGGTCTCGACGAATTGGCCGTGAGAAGCCAGATCGTCCGGGCTAATGCCGATCACTTCGGCATTGTGCGTTTTAAATTCGCCGTTATAATCCCGGAAATCGCAAGATTCCGTCGTGCAGCCCGGCGTCATATCCTTCGGATAGAAGTAAATAACCAGCTTGCGGCCCGCGTAGTCATGCAGCGAAATCGCCGCTCCGGTCGAAGCCTGCAGCGTAAAATCCGGGACCTTCTCTCCCACTTTCACTTGCGTCATCGTATTCCATCTCCTTCATTCATTATAGGTTATAAGCAAGCATGCCGCGCCTTTATGAACGCTCCTCCCCTGATCACCCATTAAGGCCCGATATGCTCGAAAAACACCGTTTCCTTCAGCACGAAATCCCGCATTTGCCCGCTTTCGCCAAAAAGCGAATAAGCAAGCGTCAGCTTCATGAGCGCCGCTTCGACGGACATCCGCTCGATAAAGGTGACGCCCGCCTCGATCAGCTTGACCGAAGAAGCGTACAGCGCGCCCGAGCCGTCCTTCAGCGGGCATAGGTACAGATCTACGCCGTGCTCGCGGCAATACGCCGCAAACGTAAGCAGCGAATGCCGCTCTTGTCCGCTGACGCTGGCCGTTCCCGAATGGTACAAATCATGCAGCACCGCCTTGGGGGCTCGCTTCGAAAAATCGTAAAGCGAGTAATCCAGGCCCGGATAAGGCCGTATGTACAAAACGCCGGAGTCCAGCTTCCAATCCCGCCCTTCATTCCAAGCCGCCTCCGCCCCCGCGGCATGGCTGCGAAGCTGCTCCGCGGTCGGGTTCAAACGGTGCGTATCCGGCACGAATCGGCCGTCCTCCATCCGTCCGTAAGGCACGCCGTAAGGGCAATCGAATTGATCCGTAAACGGCAGGCATTGATAAAGACGGGTTCCCAAGTATACGACCGTCTCCTGCCGGTCATTGCGGTAAATGACGAATACGCCCGGCGGGTACTCGCCCGTTATGTAGTCGACCGCGGCCGCATAATTGGCAAGGCCGTTGCTTCTCGGGTCGTCGAGCGGATGGCCGCTGGCGACGAGCACGATGGGAATCGGCGTCCGGGCGAACGCATAGCTTAACATCGCCGCCGAATAAGCGAGCGTATCGGAGCCGTGCGTCACGATAATGCCGTCGTACTGCCGGACATCGATGCCGCGAAGCGCGGCGATCAGCGTATTCCAATCGTCCGGCACCAGATTTTCGCTCAAGATGTTGAGCGGCTGAACGGTGTCGATCCGCACCTCTTTCCGCATCGGGCTTTCATTATATTTATCGATAAGATAATAGGAGCCTGCTTCGTTCACCTGTATGGCTCCGTCGTTGTTTTTGCTTCCGATCGTTCCGCCGGTAAAGACGGTCATTATTTTTTTCACGGCCTATCTCCTTCCTTCCGTCTTCCTCTATTATACACAACCGGCAGCGGCTTCGCCGCTTCCGCCACCTGTCATGGAGTCGCAGCCCGGTTAGCGGCACCAAAAAAACCTGTTCCGGGGAACAGGTTTTTGAGTTCGGCGGCACGCGGCATTTTCGCCTTTCGCGCTGCCGGAATAGGATTCATTAAGACGCCTGGTTCAGTTCAAGCGGGTCTTCCTCGTCCCGATCGAACGACTCGCGGTCGAATTCGCCTTCGGAAACGGCTACGAGCAAGGAAGATACGGTCGTCCCCGTCGCATTGACGGCCGTGCGGCCCATATCGACGATCGCGTCGATTGCGAGCACCAGGCCGAGTCCTTCAAGCGGCAAGCCAAGCGCCGTCAGCACGACGGTCGTCGAGATGGACGCCGGTCCCGGCACGCCGGCAACGCCGATCGAGGAGATCATGCTGACGAGCACGATCAGAATATATTGCGAGATGCCAAGCTCGACGCCGTACACGTTGGCGACGAAGATCGCGACTACCGCCGGCCATACGCCGCCGCAGCCGTTCATGTTCATCGTTGCGCCAAGCGGCGCTACAAAGCTTGCAATACGAGGCGATACGCGCAGTCTTTTCGTAATGACCTCGAGATTAATCGGCAGCGTCGCATAGCTGCTGCGGGTCGTAAACGCGACCGCGACGGTCGGGTAAGCTTTGCGCAAAAATTTGAACGGATTTACTTTGGCACCGAACGCCACAAGCCCGCCGAACGTCACGACAAAGTGGATCAGCAAAGCCACATAGGTGCAAATAATAAGAGCGATAAGCGGCTTCAGCGTCTCAAAGCCGTATTTGGCGGCCATCGAGCCGATCAGCGCATATACGCCGTACGGCGTAAGGCGAATGATATATTTCGTCACTTGGTGCATCACTTGCGCGAACGAATCGATCACTTTTTTGACCGGTTCTACGGTTTCCGGCTTTTTCGAGCCCAAATGCACGATCGCGACCGCTACGAAGATGGCAAAGACGAGCACCGGTACGACCTTGCCTTCCGCCATATCGCCGATCGGGTTGGAAGGAACGAGATCCAGAATAACCTCCGAGAAGGTCGGAATTTCGCGCGCTTCATACCCTTCGGTCGGGCTCTGAACAAAGCCGAGGCCCGGATTGAACGCCAGCGCTACCAGAAGACCGATCAACGCGGCGATACCCGTCGTCACGAAAAACAACGCGATCGTCTTCGTCCCGATTTTCCGAAGCTGGCCGAGGCTCGAAATCGACGTGATACTCGTAATGACCAGCACGGCCACGAGCGGGATAACGAGCATTTTGATCAAGTTGACGTAAATGCTTCCGATCGTTCCGATGCTTGTCGCATCCAAGCCCGCGCTGTTCAGCACGACCCCGACGACGAGACCGATGCCAAGCGCCAGCAGGACGCGGTAGCCGAAGTTCAGGCGCTTCTTCGCCAAGTAATAGAGCAGGCCGATGACAACGACGGATATGAGCAAGCTGATCCAGTTCGTTTGAATGGCATGCAGAAGATTATTTTGAACGTTGTCCATTTTGCAGAACATCCCCTATTCCGACTGAATTAATGAGAATTATGAAGCAATATACGAATATTACTAACATCTTGGTTTGTTGTCAATACCTCTATTTTGCCCCAAAAAACAAAAAGGCATTTCCCGCCGGAAACGCCCGTGAACGGCCTTATTTCTACTCCTGATGGGCCTGAGGAAACCCGGATTCGCTCCTTCCCGCTTCTTCGGCGAGCTCGATTAAGCGGTACAAGCAGCGGATCCCCCGCATCCGGCTGCGGTTGACGGCGTTCAAATACGCAAGCGAATCTTTGGCGATTCGGCGCGCCTGTTCGAGATTGTTGTAATCGAGCTCCCGGATCACTTCCTTGATCGTGTCCAGCGACCAAACGGCCGTGCGCAAGGTGGCGATAATGAGGATTTGCCGGATTTGCGTCGGGCTGAACGTCCGGTACCCGTTGCTCCCGTTCCGCGATACGGACAGCAGGCCCATCTTCTCCCAATGGCGGATCGCGGATGTCGGCACCATCGCTTCTTTCGCCACTTCCCCGATCGTCATCCAGCGTTTCCTTCCCCTAGCGTCCACATGGTCCAGTTCCTTCATATCGAGAGCCTGAATCGTCTTCTCGGCCTGCAGCTTCTCTTTATGCAGGTCCGCTTGCGCTTTGTTCACGATCCATAAGGCGCTGTCGACTTCCCCTTTCAGAAGCAGGCGCAATGCGTCCGCCGTCGTGCCCATACCGAAGCCGGCGCTCATGGCGCGGATGCACTCGAAATAGGCGACGTGCGTCTCGGTATAGAGGCGATACCCGTTGGGCCCTCTCTCTACCGGCGGAATAATGCCCCATTCTTCGTAATGCCGCAAGGCGCTCGTGCTGATCTGCAATTTTCTGGCGATATCGATCGGCCTAACGCTCAAACCGCCCCCTCCTTCGGCCTTGTCCTTTGCATAAACGTCACAACATTAAGGTATCAAAGATGCAGTGGAGGAACAACGGGCTGCGGGACCCGCTTAATGCCGGTCCTTCGGATACCGAAGGGGCCCACCATGCCGAAGACGATGCGGATGCCGGCGGACCGTCATCCGCCGCCCGCATTGCCGGGGGAGGTACGCCGGAAGACGCGGCAGCCGTTCCCGCTTCCCGTACCGCGCGTTGCTTGCGGGCCGAGTAGTGCCATAACGCAGCAAGGCCGGCCCCGACGCGTTGTCGGTAGCCGGCCTTGCAATTGAGTCGCCGGATTGCCTATTTCAAGCCGGCCGAAACTTCGTTCACCATTTCGCTGACGGACACGAGGCCGCCGCCGGACAAATACCAGTAGTCCGGATTCAAGTAAACGATCCGCCCGTTCTTATAGGCATTCGTGTTTTTCACGAGATCGTTTTCGATCACCTGCGCGGCCGGCTGAGCGGCTTTGTCGCTGGAGACGACGGCGTCGCGGTCGACGACAAACAGGTAATCCGGGTTTTTCTCCGCGATGTATTCGAAAGACACTTGGTTGCCGTGCGTCGTTACTTTAACGCTTGGGTCAACGGGAGTGAAGCCAAATACGTCGTGAATGATGCCGAAACGCGAGCCGGTGCCGAACGCGCTGACTTTGCCGGACGTGGTTAGAACAACAAGCGCGTTGTTGCCTGCCGCCGTCACCTTCTCGTTCAGCTCCTTGATCGAAGCTTCCACGGCCGCCAGTTCCTTCTCCGCTTCGGCTTCCTTGCCGAAAATTTGGCCAAGCGTCGTCACGTTTGCTTTAAACGATTCCATGTATTTCTCGGTGTCTACGCCCATGTAGATCGTCGGCGCGATTTTGTTGAACTCTTCGTACGAGTCCGCCTGTCTGCCGGAAATGATGATCAGGTCCGGCTGGATTTCCGCGATTTTCTCGAAGTCCGGCTCCATCAAGCCGCCTACGTTGACATACTTCTCGTCTTCGTATTTGGACAGGTAGCCCGGCAGATTGGAGGACGGAACCCCCGTTACTTCTACGCCCAGCTTATCCAAAGTGTCCAGCGTGCCGAAATCGAACACGACGACTTTCTCCGGGTTCGTCTTGATCTTGTGATCGCCGAAACGGTCGGTAATCGTCAGTTCGGCCGGAGCTGCCGACGCGGCAGGCGAAGGCGACGCTTCGCTGCTGGCTGTCGGAGAAGGCGACGCGGTGCTGCCCGCGCCATTGCCGGAGCCGCTGTTGCCGCCGCAAGCGGCGGTTACGATGGCGAACGCCATCAATACGAGCAATAAACTTAACTTTTTCATCAAAAAAACACCCCTTATTAAAATTGGTATAGTATGTTTAATGATCACAGGATATAAGAGCGGCCGCTTTCCATCCTCTGGGCCAGGCAATTGACAGCATCCCCCCTTTCAAGGATTGCCGGCCGGATGGAGCTTTTGCTCTATTTCCCGCAACGTCTGGCTTCAAGCGAAATAAACGCCGATCCGGTTGCCGCCGATCGTTTCGATCGGAATGTCCATATCGTAAATGCCGCGCAGCACGTCGCTGTCGATCATGGATTCGACGCTTCCCTCCGCTTCGACCCGCCCGTCCTTCAAAGCGACGATATGGTCGGAGTAGCACGACGCGAAGTTGATGTCGTGAATGACCAGCACGACCGTTTTGCCCAGCTCGTCGACCAGCTTGCGAAGCACCTTCATAATTTGGACGGAATGCTTCATATCCAGATTGTTGAGCGGCTCGTCAAGCAGAATGTAGTCCGTGTTCTGGGCAATGACCATCGCGATGAACGCCCGCTGGTTCTGCCCGCCGCTCAGCTGGTCCAGAAACTTGTGCTGCATATCCTGCAAATCCATATACCGGATCGCTTCGTCGACATGCTTCCAATCCTCGGCCGTCAGCCTTCCTTGCGAATAAGGGAATCGCCCGAAGCTGACCAGCTCCCGAACCGTAAGCCGGACATTCAGATGATTCGATTGCTTCAGAATCGACAGCTTTTTGGCCAGCTCGCCGCTTTTCCATTGGCCGATTTCCTTGCCTTCGACGATCACTTCCCCGGCGTCCTTGTCGATCAGCCGGCTGATCATCGACAGAAGCGTCGACTTGCCGGCCCCGTTCGGTCCGATGAACGACGTAATCCGGTTGTCGGGTATCGTCAGCGACACGCCGTCGACGACTTTTTTGCCGCCGTACAGCTTGGATAAACCTTTCACTTCAATCATGATTTATTCTCCCTTAAGAGCAAATAGAGGAAATAAACGCCGCCGATAAAATTGATAATGACGCTGAGCGTCGTCGAAAAGGTGAATACCCGCTCCACCAGCAGCAAGCCGCCGACCAGCGCAATGACGCTGACGAGGACCGCCGCAGGAATCAGAATGCCGTGACGGTACGTGTTCATGAACTGATACGTCACGTTCGCCACCAGCAGACCGAGGAACGTGATCGGCCCGACCAGCGCCGTCGATACCGCGATAAGCACCGCGATGACGATCAGCAGACGGCGGACGGCGTAATCGTACGGGATGCCGAGATTCACCGCGTGCTCCCTTCCGAGCGACAGCACGTTCAAATATTTGAACAACCGCCAGCCGTACGCCACGGCGGCAGCCGCCATCAGCAAGGACACGGCGAGCAGATCGCTGTCGATGTTATTGAAGCTGGCGAACATTTTGCCTTGAACGACCTGGAACTCGTTAGGATCGATAAGCACTTCCATGAACGTCGTCATGCTGCCGAACAACGTGCCCATCACGATGCCGACAAGCATGAGAAAATACAGGTTACGCCCTTCCCGCTTGAACAGCAGCTTATAAAGCAGCAGCACGAACAGCGTCATGCCCGCCAGCGAGACGAAGAAATTGATATGTTTGTTGACGATGGTCAGATGCATGGAGCCGCCCAAAAAAATGGCCCCCGTCTGAATAAGCATATAGACGGAATCGAGGCCGATAATGCTTGGCGTCAATATCCGGTTGTTCGTGATCGTCTGAAAGATCACCGTCGCCAGCGCAATCGCTCCGCCTACCAGCACGACCGCAATCATTTTGTCGACGCGGCGCGGAAAGGCGTAATCCCAGTTGCCGATATCGGTAAACAGGAAGACGGCGACCAGCGCTAACGCGGCGGCGGTTAGCCCGCCTATTTTCCACTTATAAGTCATAAGCCTTTCTCCTCAACAATAAATACAGGAAAATGCCGCTTCCGATCACCCCGACGGTAAGCCCGATCGGAATCTCGTACGGGTAGATGATCAGTCTGCCGATCACGTCGCACGCCAGCACGAAGATGGCGCCCATGATCGCCGTGGAAGAAAGGCTTTTGCGCAAGTTGTCCCCTTGGAACATCGTCACGATGTTCGGCACGACCAGCCCCAGGAACGGAATCGTCCCTACGGTGAGCATGACGACCGCCGACACGAGCGCCACGATCACAAGCCCGATATTCATCACCAGGCGGTGGTTAAGGCCCAGATTGACGGCGAAATCTTCCCCCATGCCCGCAATCGTAAACTTATCCGCGTACAGGTAAGCGACGGCGACGAGCGGGACGCTGACGTACAGCAGCTCGTAACGGCCGGTCATAATCGCGGAGAAATCTCCTTGAAGCCAGGTCGAGATGCTCTGGATCAGATCGTACTTGTATGCGAAAAACGTCGTGCCGGAGCTGACGATGTTGCCGAACATCAGCCCGACGAGCGGAATGAAAATAACGTCCTTGTATTTGACGCGGTCCAATATTTTCATGAAGACGAACGTCCCCGCCAGCGCAAAGACAAACGCGATTACCGTCTTCTCGAGCATGCCGGCCGATCCGAAAACGAGCATCGCGACGAGAATGCCGAGCCTTGCCGAATCGTCCGTGCCGGACGTGGTCGGCGATACGAACTTGTTGCGCGTCAGCTGCTGCATGATGAGTCCGATGATGCTAAGGCTCGCGCCGGACACGACGATGCTGATCAGCCGGGGCACGCGGCTCGACCAGAACACTTGGCTCTGGCTGTTGCTCATATTGAACAGATCCGACGGCGCGATCGGCTTCACTCCGATAAACAGCGACGCGACGGCCAACGCGATAAGCGCCGCGAGCAAATACGTTTTTTTCATGCGGTCATCGAGTCCTCGTATTCCTAAAATGTAAGAGTAATAATCATTCTCAATTGGTAATATTAAAGGAACCATCCCCTTGCGGGAATGGACATTTTTGCAATCCGGATGGACATTTTTATTGGCTGACCGGAACGGAAGCTTGAGCCGGGGGCGCAACTCAAGCTTTATCCAGCTTCAGCAAGAGCTGAACCGTCTCGTCGACCAGCCCCCCGTGCACGGAAGCGTTGTAGTTCAACACATGCGGGTAGCGGACGAACAGGCAGCGCTTCTTCCGCCGGTGGCGCCGCTGGCGGCGCCAGGACGCTTCCAGCTTGGCGCAATCTTCCTCCCGGGTGCCGTAAGGCACCAGGAACAATACATTCTCGCACTCGATGGACGCGATATCCGCAATCGAAGCCGTCTCAAGGTCCCGCAAATCCCGGATGCAATCGGGCGCCGACACTTGCAGATCCTGATAGAAAAAGTCCGTCATCTTCTTCCACCTCAGCCCGAATACCCGGTATCCTTCGTCGTACACTTGAACGAGCAGCACCGGCTCCTGTCCCAAGCTGTTCTTCACCTGAACGCGGGCGTTATGTACCCGGCTCTCGTATTGCGCCAGCCATCGCTCCGCGACCCCCGTCAACTCAAGCCGCGCCGCAATGCGAAGCAGCCGCTCCTTCCAGGAGTACTGCTTCCAGTTCAGCATCATGACCGGAGCGATCGCGGACAATGCTTCGTATAGCCCTTCCTCGAGCGGGCCGGTCAGGATGAGCTCCGGCTTGGCGGCGGCCAGCTGTCTCAGCGCCTCCTCCGGCCGCTCCTGCCAGCCGCGCTGAAAAGACAAATAAGGCGTAATGCCAAGCACGGACAAATCGCCTAAGAAGACCGGCGCCAGATTGGCGATTTTAATGCCGGCGAGCCGGGCGTATTCGGTTGGCGACAAGCCCATCTGTTTTTTAAACAAACGGCTGAAATAATATTCGTCGGGATATCCGACCGCGTGGGCCGATTCGACTACGGTCGAGGAGCGGCTCGCCAGCAGCCGGAGCGAAGCGTCCAGGCGAATCATCGTCAAATATTTATGCGGGCTCAGCCCGGTCAGCGCCCGGAACGCCTGGTAGAACCGGCTGGTGCCGAAGCCCGACGAACGGACGAGCTCGTCGATGTCGATCGGCTTCGGATAACGCTCGAGCATAAGCTGCTGCGCCTGCTCCACGTACGAGCGAAGAGCGGAGTCGGGTCCCGCGGGCTTCCGAAGCGACTGCAAATAACCGGAAGCGATGGCGTACAGATGCGATTGCAGCTCGCAGTAAAGCGCCGGATCCGGATCGCTGTCGTCGCAGTGGAAATCCTGCATCCAGCCGCTCGCCTGCGGCAAGCGGAAAGCATGGAAGCCGGACCGCGGGAACAAGCCGTCCGGGTCTGCTTGACGGCGGCTCGCTCCGGCAAAGGCGAAGCTAACGGCCACCGCCTCGCAGCGGCCCGGCGACTCGTTGCTTAGCGTGCATGGCGCGTCCGCAGGCACGAGAAACAACTCGCCCTGGAACGCGGTGCCCTTCATCTCCTCGCCGCCGGATCCAATCGTTACGTTCAGCTTCTGCGAAGCGACGAATACGAATCGATAATCCCGGGCAGGCCCCAGCGTGACGGACGCTCCCGGTGCAATCGCCACTTCTTCCTTATGGCGATAGGCAAGAGTCCATTGGCGAAGCTTGTCGACCGCTTGTGCCATGCGCTTGACCTCCTTTTTGGCTTATGGAAACGGCGCCGTATCGACAGCCTTGCACCCGATATAACGCGTTTCCCTCTTGCATCGTTTGAACGCTCTCTCCTCATTGCAGAAATTGTATAGAGCATTTATTCCGGTAATGATCCTGTACGATTAATAGTAAATAATAATAAGAATCATTGTCAATTATATCTGTTATCCTATTTTTGGACCCCGCCGGCATAAATGTACCGCCCGTAAACGCAGGCGGCGGCCGCCGGATCTCAGGTCATGTGCGTTATAACTAAACCCTTGTTTTTAGTGCAGCGGACCTCAAGATCCGTTCAATAAGCAGCGGAAGCTTGCACGGCGGCTTGTTGATTCCGGTCTAATCTCTGCTATACTGATGGTAACGGACATGAAGCACATGCCGCTTTGATACTTTTATGTATCGAGGCGGCATTTTTATTTTGATTGGAAGGGGGTGAATATCGTGTTCAAGAGAGAATATGAAATATGGATGCAGAAGCAAATCGAACTTGAGAAAAACCATAGAAGAAGAGAATTGCTGCAAAAAGGACTCAGCCACGGAACAGTAGAGCTATTGCGATTAATCTGGTATCCGGTCGTTGGCAACTTCGACCATTTGTATCCGGAGTGGGAGGTGCGGGATTACAACGGCGGATATCGGTATCTGGACTTAGCGTTCCTGCCCGGAGATGTTAAAGCCGATATAGAGGTTCAAGATTACCGGTCGCATGCCAGAGATCTAGATACGCATCGCTTCAAGGACTTGTGTCGCAGACAAAGCCTGTTGTCGCTTGATGATTGGATCTACTTGCCGATTGCGTATTTGTCGATTCGGGATGAGCCGGAGTTTTGCAGGCAGTTGGTTCTATCGTTCCTGGGGAAGTTTGTTACGTTCGATGTGGATTCCCGGTTGAATTGTCTTGAAGCAGAAGCGGTTCGATTCGCACGGCGCTTGCTCAGGCCGTTTACGCCAAAGGAGCTTGCATCGCATCTGCGTGTCACGGATCGTTACGCTCGGCAATTGCTGCATGGATTGGTTGAGGGACAATATTTACTGGTGTCGGGAGGAAAGAAGAGATATCGCTCCTATCAGTTGAATGTTGGCAAGAGCTTACGGAACTGAGAGACGTTATTCGTTTGATTTTGAGCATTTTTAAATTCTAACGGAACTGAGCGGCGTTAATACCGATATATCATTAAAAATCGCCTTCAAATTGTTGAATAACGGCGCTCAGTTCCGTTAGCATCCACGATCGTCCTCAATTTCAGAAATAAGGTCGCTGAGTTCCGTTAAGATTTGAACGCGGGACGAATTATGGTCCTTCGGGTCCGGATCTCCCGCTCATGCAACATAAGCATAAACGGCTTCGCCGTCTTGAACTGGCGTAGCGTAAAAAGAGCCTTTGCCGCGGTAACGGCAAAGGCTCTGGGACAAAAACTATGGTCGAACGCCATTTTCCAGGCGACCGCCCCGACGGCTACGCCGTTAGAATGGTACCTTGCTGCAGCTGGTACATCGCATAATATTTGCCGCGCTGCTCCAGCAGCTCGTCGTGGTTGCCGCGCTCGACGATCTCGCCGCGGTCGAGCACCAGAATCTGATCCGCCGCACGAATCGTCGACAGGCGGTGCGCGATGACGAACGTCGTGCGCCCGCGCTTCAGTACGTCCAGCGCCTGCTGGATGACGGCCTCCGTCTCCGTGTCGATGCTCGCCGTCGCCTCGTCCAGTATGAGGATCGCCGGATCGTAGGCGAGCGCCCGGGCGAACGAGATCAGCTGGCGCTGGCCGGCCGACAGCGTGCTGCCCTTCTCGATCACCGGCTCGTCGATGCCGTTCGGCAGCTGCATGAACATGTCGTACGCGCCGACGTCCTTCAGCGCCTGGACGATTTTCTCCCGGCTAATGTCCGGATTGTCCAGGCTGACGTTCGAGGCGATCGTTCCCGTGAACAGGAACGGATCCTGCAGCACAATGCCCATATGCTGGCGCAAATGCTGCTTCGGCATATCCCGGACGTCCTTGCCGTCCACCAGAATCGCGCCCTCGTTCGTATCGTAGAACCGGAACAGAAGGTTCAGAATCGAGCTTTTGCCCGAGCCGGTATGACCGACAAGCGCCACCGTTTCCCCTTGCGAAGCGTGGAAGGAAATCTTCCTCAGCACGTATTCGTCTTTTTTGTAAGCGAACGATACGTCCTTGAATTCCACGTCGCCCTTGTACCGCTCGATGCGGCCTTTGGCCACTTCGACGCCTTCTTCGTCCATCAGCCGGAACACCCGCTCCGCCGACACGCGCGCCGTTTCCAACGTGGAGAGCTGATTCACGATGCCGACGATCGGCGAGAACATCCGGTTCATATAATCGATGAACGCGTACAGCAGTCCGACCGTAACCGCCGCGCCTAAATTGTCGCCCCAGAACAGCCATACGACCAGCGCGAATATCAAGTTCCGGATCGTATTGACCAGGTTGTGCGACGTCAAGGAGTTCAGGTTCAGCAGCTTGTTCTGGTATTTATAATGGTAGTCGTTCATTTCGTCGAATTCCTGCATCGTTTCCTTCTGGCGGCGGAACGCCTGAATGATCGCCATGCCCTGAATCGACTCGTTGATCATCGCGTTAATTTCGCTCAGCTTCGTCCGGATGATCCGGTTATAGCCCACCGCGAACTTGCGGTAAAGAATGACCCACAGGAACAAAATCGGAACGATCGGCAGCGCAATAAGCGCAAGCGTCGTATTGAGCATAAACAAAGCGCCGATGACGGCGACCATATAGACGATCCCGTTGACGAACTGAGCCAGCACCTGCACGTACAGCTCGCGAATCGTCTCGGTATCGTTCGTGATGCGGGAGACGACCTGGCCGGCGGCCAGATTGTCGTAATATTTGACCGGCAGCCGCTGCGTATGGGCGAAGACGTCCTGACGCATCTGCTGCACGATCCGGTTCGCCGAGAACTGCAGCAGCCGCTGCTGCCCGTACGTAAACGCGCCGACCAGCAGCAGCAAGCCCAAATACAGCAGCCCGAGCCTGACGATGGCCGGAATTTCCGGTTCGTAGAACCGGAACAGCTCCGACCTCGTCAGCTGCGTAACCGGATAAACAGACGAACTTCCCGTATCCGGGTCGGTGACTGTCATTTGGCCGCCCTCCACCTTCCGCGAACCTTCCTCGCCCGCAAGCGAGCCTTCAAGCCAATAATAGCTTGCGCCCGCCTGGAGCACGCGCACCTCCGCGCCTTTCGCCTCTCCGGGCTCAAAGTGGTCCTCGCGCTTATACCACTTGCCTTGGTACGAGACGGCGTAAGGCTGCTCGCCTTGCACCTCGTGCCACTTTTTCTCGATGCCGAGAATATGAACGTCAATCATTCTTTTGGCGATGAAAGGCCCCGCAAGCTCCGTGCACGCCGCCAAAACAAGCAGCGCGATCGCCATCAGAATCGGCTTTTTATATAACATTGCGTATTGAAACAACCGTTTGCCCGTCTTGGGCGAAACTTCCGTCACTTCCATTGAACTCACTGGTTTAAGACACCTCCGTCCCTTGCCTTGCGCCGTCCCTTGGAGCGGAACGGCTTCGTCTATCGTTGCGTTTATTGCTCCAGCTCCGACTCCAGCTGCTGGCGCTCGTATTGCTCGCGGTACCAGCCGCCCTGCAGCAGAAGCTGCTCGTGCGTCCCTTGCTGGACGATCCGCCCGTTATCCAGCACGATAATCAAATCGGCATGCTGCACGGCCGACAGCCTGTGCGTCGTAATGAGCGTCGTCTTGCCTTTGCGCTCGGTGCGGATGCCTTCGATAATTTCCGCTTCCGTCTTGCCGTCGACCGCCGACAGCGCGTCGTCCAGCATCAGAATCTCCGGATCGGCGATAAGCGCCCGCGCGATGCTGACGCGCTGCTTCTGGCCGCCCGACAGCGCGACGCCCTTCTCCCCGACCATCGTGTCGAGGCCGTCCGGCAGAAACGCGATGTCCTTGGCGAACGAGGCGCGGGCAAGCGCCCTTTGCAAATCCTCTTCGCGCCGCTCTCCCTTTACGCCGAAAAATATATTCTCCCGGATCGTCTTCGAGAACAATATCGGCTGCTGCGGCACGTAACCGATCCAGCCGAGCAGCTCCTCGATCTTCAGCCGCTCGATCGGCACCCCAGAGATCGAGATCGTGCCTTCGCCAAGCGGATATTCCCGCAGCAGCTGCTTCAGCAGCGTCGTCTTGCCGCTGCCCGTTCGGCCGACGATGCCAAGCGTCTGCCCTTTGCGAAGCATAATCGAAACATCGGACAAATTGTCCGTCACCGAAGAAGGATAGCGGAACGTGACGCGGTCGAACTTGATCGCCTCCGGCGTGCGGACCGATTCCGTCGCTTCCGCGTCTTCCACTTCCGGCTTGTAGCCAAGCGTCTCGTTGACGCGGTCGAGCGAAGCGTTCCCCCGCTGCATAATATTGATCAGCTCGCCGATGGCGAACATCGGCCAGATAAGCATCCCGAGGAAGACGTTAAACGTGACGAGCTCGCCGAGCGTAATTTCGCTGCGGAACACCAGATAAGCGCCGTAGGAAATCCCGATCAGATAGCTCATGCCGACAAGCACTTTAATAATCGCTTCAAACAGCGAGTCGATTTTGGCGACCTCAAGGTTTTTGTGGAGCACTTCCCCGGTCTTCGCCGCGAATTGCGCCTTGCTCGCCTCCTCCCGCACGAAAGCGCGGATGACGCGAACGCCGGCGATCGATTCCAGCACCTGGTCGTTCAGCTCGCCGAACGAATCTTGCGCTTCCATGAAGCGCTCGTGGATTTTTTTGCCCAGCTTCGTCATGACCAGCGCGATGAAAGGCAGCGGAATCAGCGACACAAGCGTCAGCTTCCAGCTGATCACCCCGGCCATCATGATCAGAATCGTCAGCATAAAAGCGCTGGAATCGATCAAGGTCAAAATGCCGAAGCCCGCCGTCAGCGACACCGCCCGCAAATCGTTCGTCGCGCGGGCCATCAGGTCGCCGGTCCGGTTCCGTTCGTAAAAAATCGGCGTCATCTTCAGCAGATGCCGCATCAGCCGGTTGCGCAAAATGCGCTCGAGCGCAAACGCCCCGCCGAACAGCTGGTAATGCCAAATGTAAGATACGACGTAGCCGACGGCCGTTACCGCCAGCATGCCGCCCAGAATAAGATAAAAGTCCGGCTCCGACAGCCGCCCCTGCGAGATGCCGTCGATCGTATACCCGATCAGCCTCGGCGGGATAATGTCGAGAATGCCTGCGATAATCAGCAGAACGATCGCAACCGTATACCTTTTCCAGTTTAATGCAAAAAACCAGTCCAACTTCTTTAATACTACAAACATCGGATTGCTTGCACCTCCCGTATTTCATCCGAGCCGCCTGCTTTCTCTTCCATCGGGACTGCCCATAGCGAGCCGCTGCAAAAAAAAGGAAGCGTATCGCCGCAAACGATACGCTTCCTTTCCGCCTTTCGGGCCGTTTGCTCAGTCGAGCCGGTCCAAAAAGACAAAAAGAGGGCGCATGATTACGGTGAACGTAGCCATGCGCCCTCTGCAGACGGGTAACCCCTTCATATCAGTGGGAAAAGA
Source organism: Paenibacillus thailandensis (assembly GCF_042685365.1). NCBI lineage: Bacteria > Bacillati > Bacillota > Bacilli > Caryophanales > Paenibacillaceae > Paenibacillus > Paenibacillus thailandensis. The sequence continues at coordinate 166,672 of NZ_JBHUMY010000043.1, forward strand.
CGCTCGGATGGATTACGTTCATTTTTTGTTTTGCTTCGAACATTCCATTCATCATAGGGTGAAGTACAGCAGCAACGTTACTCATGATTCGTAATCCTCCTCTCAAAATAATGAAATCTATTTGACACTTTACCATCGGTTGAAAATACTGTCAATCGTTTTTTTCCAGTTGTGCTTGTTAAGCTTTTCTTAAGCCCCCGGCGGCTCCATGTCGGCTTCTTAAGCCAACAGCGCCTCGGAAGACGATAAAAGCCGGTTCAGCTGCGCCCTGACCTTTACCGCTTCGCCGATCACGATGAGCGCCGGATTTTCCAGCTCCGCCGCGGCGGCGATGCGCTCGATGTCCCGCAGCGTGCCGGTCAGCACGCGCTGCCGGTCGGTCGTGCCCTTCTCCACGAGCGCGACGGGCGTCGCTCCGTCCTTGCCGGACGCCATCAGCTCCCGCGCGATGTTCCCCAATTGGCTGACGCCCATATAAATAACAAGCGTATCGACGCCATGGGCGAGCAAATCCCAGCGTACCGGCTCCTGCTCGCCGTGGCAGCGGCTGCCCGTGACGCAGGCAAACGAAGCGGCGATTCCGCGATGGGTCAGCGGGATGTCGGCCGCAGCCGCGGCGCCGATCGCCGAGGTGATGCCGGGGATGACCTCGCACGCAATGCCGTGCGCGGCCAGCGCCAGCGCCTCCTCGCCGCCTCGCCCGAAGACGAACGGGTCTCCGCCCTTCAGGCGAACGACCGCTTTCCCTTCCTTAGCATATTTGATCAGCTGCTCGTTTATGACTTCCTGCGGCATCGCATGATGACCGGGCGCTTTGCCGCAATAGACGAGAAGCGCGCCGGATTTGGCGTAAGCGAGCAGCTCCTCGCTCACCAGCCGGTCGTACAGGATAACGTCCGCCTCCTGCAGCCGCCGCATCGCCTTCACCGTTATCAGCTCCGGATCGCCCGGGCCCGCGCCGACAATCGATACCCGCCCGCCGCCGCTCATACCGGCTCCTCCGACGCTTTAACGCCTTTCGAAACCGCGGTCAGGTACTCGGGCTCCCTCTTGGACGCGTGGGATAAATAGAGCATGACGCCGGTAAAAACAAGACCGCCGAGCAAGTTGCCAAGCAATACCGGGAGCTGGTTCCACAGCCACCAGTCCGCAAAGCCGACGTTCGCCCCCAGCATCATCCCCGCCGGTATGACGAACATGTTGACGACGGCGTGCTCGAACCCTTGGGCGAAAAAGATCAGAATCGGCAGCCACATCGCGGCGATTTTGCCGCCGGTCGACTTGGAGGTCATCGCCATGACCGCGCCAAGCGTCACCATCCAATTGCACAATACGGCCTTAAGGACGACAAGCGCCATCCCTTCGCCGCCCATTTGCCGATAGGCTGCCGTCTTCGATTCGCTCGCTTGAACGATCGTCTGGATAAGCGGATTGCTCATGTCCGTCCCCATCTTCGTAATGACCAAGCAATAAAGCGCCGCATAAAAAGCGCAGCCGAGCAAATGCCCGGCGATCGCCCAGCCGAACGCCGCCAGCATGCGGCCGAAGGTCGTCCGGCGCTTCATGGCGGCCAGCGGGATCAGCGCAAAGCTGCCCGTCACAAGCTCCAGCCCCAGCAATACGATAATGGCGAAACCAACGGGGAATACGAGCGCCCCGGCAAGGCCGATGCCGGTCTGCTGCGTCGCCGTATACGCCAGCGTCGTCGCGAAGGCGAGAATGGCTCCGCCGAGGAACCCTCTCGTCACCATCTGAACCGCGGACGTTTCCGCTTTGGCCTGGCCGCTGTCGATCATGGATTCCAGTACTTCCGCCGGTTTCACGTAAGACATCTTCTATCTCTCCCTTGTCTATCCGTCATGCTTGTCTATTCATAGGCCCCATGCACGGCCGGAGGAATTCCCTTTCCAGCTGCGCATGGGGCTAGGCCATGTCAATGATTCGGTTATCGTCAAATACGGGTTGTTCTCCTACACCGTAACGTACAACAAGCCGCTTTCGCTGTCGATTTCCGTCTCGAAGGTCGTAATGCAGCCTTCGTCCGGCTCCTGCACCTTGCCGCTGCGAAGATCGATCTTCCAGTCGTGCAGCGGGCAATGCACCTTGGTGCCGCACACCATGCCCTCGGACAGCTTGCCGTTCTTATGCGGGCAGCGGTTCTCCACGGCGAGCACCTCGCCGTTTGTGAGACGGAATACCGCGATTTCCAATTCGTCGACCTTCAAGGTACGGGAACCTTTTACGTCGATTTCCTCCAGCTTGCCTACAAGCCATTTTGCCATTTCGGGTCCCTCCCTTAACCGATCGGCTGCGCGTCGCGAATCGGCTCGAAGTTTTTGCGCAGCTCTTCGTTATTGATAATTTCTTTCCACGGATCCTTCATTTGGCTAAGCGTCGTATTGATGCGCTCAACCAGCGCAAGCCGGTCTTCGCGTTTCTCCAGCGCCTTCTTCACGCTGTCGAGGCCGACGCGCTCGATCCACGTCGACGTGCGCTCGTTCCATTGCGCATTCTCCCGGTAATATTGCAGGAAGGCGGAGCTCCATTCCAGCACTTCCTCCTCCGTCTTCACGACGCAAAGCAGATCGGTCGCGCGCACGTGCACGCCGCCGTTGCCGCCTACGTGCAGCTCCCAGCCGCCGTCGATCGCAACGACGCCGAAGTCCTTGATCGTCGCTTCCGCACAGTTGCGCGGGCAGCCGGATACGGCAAGCTTCACTTTGGCCGGCGTGTTAAGCCGCTCGAACGCCTTCTCCAGCTTGATGCCCATGGCCATCGAATCCTGCGTGCCGAAACGGCAGAAGGTGGAGCCGACGCACGTCTTAACCGTACGGAGCGTCTTGCCGTACGCGTGGCCCGAAGGCATGTCGAGATCTTCCCACATGCTCGGCAGATCTTCCTTCTTCACGCCCAGCAGGTCGATCCGCTGGCCGCCCGTTATTTTCACTAACGGAACATTGTATTTCTCCGCGACGGTCGCGATTCTCTTCAGCTCGCCAGGCGACGTTACGCCGCCGTAAATGCGGGGAACGACCGAATACGTGCCGTCCTTCTGAATGTTCGCGTGATACCGCTCGTTCGTGAACCGCGATTCCTTCTCGTCCTTGTATTCCGTCGGCCACAGCATGCCGAGATAGTAGTTCAAGGACGGACGGCATTTGGAGCAGCCTTCCGGCTCGCGCCATTCCAGCACGTTCATCACTTCGCGGATCGACTTCAGGCCCATCCGCTTGATTTCCGCAACGATCTCGTCGCGGCTGAGCGGCGTGCAGCCGCAGATGCCTTCCTTCACCGCTTCGCCGGCGGCGTCTCCGGCATAGACCCGAACCAGCCCTTCTACCAGCCCCTTGCAGCCGCCGCACGAAGCCGACGCTTTCGTGCACGCCTTTACGGCGCTTGCGGTGACGCATCCTTTCGTCTTGATCGCGTCTACGATCGCCGCCTTGGATACGCCGTTGCAGCCGCACACGATCTCGTCGTCCGGCATCGCTTCGATGCGGGCGTCCGGCGACTGCTCCGCTCCTCCCGGCGCAAAGCCAAGCAATATTTCCTTCTCCTTGCCGGCGATGTTTTCGCCTTTGCGGATCATGGAGAACAACGATGCTCCGTCGGCCGTATCGCCGAACAGCACGGCGCCGATCAGCTTGCCGTCCTGGATGACGATTTTCTTATAAATGCCTTCCACCTCGTCCTGAATGCGCAGCGCGCGCGTCCCCGGAACGTCCCGGAACTGTCCGGCGGAGAACACGTTCACCCCGGAAACCTTCAGCTTCGTCGAAGTGACCGAACCTTCGTAGCCCTTCGTCTCGATGCCCGCCAGCCGCTTGGCCAGCACGTCGCCCTGCTCGTAGAGCGGGGCGACCAGACCGTATGCGACGCCGCGGTGCTCGACGCATTCGCCGACCGCATAGATGTCGGGAATATTCGTTTCCATATAATCGTTGACGACGATGCCAAGATTGATATCAATGCCGTGCGCTTTCGCCAGCGAGACGTTCGGCCGGATGCCGACCGCCATCACGACCAGATCGGTCTCGAGCTGCGAACCGTCGGAGAAGGTCAGGCCCTTCACCCGTTTTTTGCCGGTGATAGCCGCCGTGTTTTTGCTCAGCAGAAATTTCATGCCTTGCGCTTCCAGCTCCGTCTGCAGCATGGCGGCTGCCGGCGCGTCCAGCTGGCGCTCCATCAAATAAGGATGCTTATGCACGACGGTAACGTCCATGCCGAGATGCAGCAAGCCTCTCGCCGCTTCCAAGCCGAGCAAGCCGCCGCCGATGACGGCCGCCTTCTTGTACGTTTTGGCCGTCTCGATCATCGTCTCGCAATCCTTCATGTCGCGGAAAGCGATGACGCCTTCCTTGTCCGCTCCCGGAAGGGGCAGCATGAACGGATTGGAGCCGGTCGCGATAATGAGCTTGTCGTAGGACGCTTCAGCGCCGCGGTCCGACCGCACCCGCTTGCCTTCGATATCGATCTTCGTAACGGTATGGCCCGTATAAAGACGGATTCCGTTATCCTTGTACCAGTCCCAATCGTTGATCACGATTTCCTTCATATCCGCTCCGCCCACCAGAACCGAGGACAACATGATCCGGTTATAGTTCGGATGCGGCTCCGCCCCGAATATCGTTATGTCGTAGGCATCCGGAGCAAGCTTCAACAAATGCTCGACGGCGCGAACGCCTGCCATGCCGTTGCCGATCAACACCAGCTTTTTGCGGTTACTCATCATCGTTCTCTCCCCTCTATATTTAAGCGGAAACGCCCCGTTCTCCCCGTCCGGTGAGTTCAAGCCGCTTCGCCTCGATAAGCCCGTTATAAGAGTTCCGGCTTATAGGCACTTATCTATTGAAAAAAAAGCCTGCCCTCCTGCCGCGGGAAAGTCATTCTTTCTCCATGGCAGTCGAGCAGGCTTCATTGCCGCTTCCGAAGGATACGCCGTTGTATCCGGGTTAATGTTAAGTTATAGAGGTAATATACAACGCCATTCCTCTTCTGTCAATATAGTTGACATCAAATTTTAATTTTCAGGATATCGACACCCATTCCCCTTTTATGTTATAAATGATAACAAGATATGTGATTCACTGGACGGGTTTTTCCGCCGATAACCTAACATCGATGGGGTAAAGCGAATGGATTCGCATCCTATTTTAATGAGAACACCTTCTATCGAAATCCTTCGAGGATGTACGACCGCGTTCAGCGGCAGTTTTAATCGCCAATCGGAAAGCGGGTTTTCGCGTTCGAAAACTTACACTTTCGCATATGGCAAGAAAGGAGCTCGCCCATGCGTTCTTTGTTGATCATCCACAACGAATCGACAGCAACGGAGCGTCGGACGGAGCGTTCGGCCAGGAAGCTGCTTCCCGAATATATCCTTCAATCCGAAGGCTATCAGGTGCGGCATACCAATAAGGAGGAACAAGCGAGGGAATGGCTGATGGAGAGCGAAGCCGCCATCCTTCACGTGCCGATCGCCGACATCAACCGAATCGCCCCCAAGCTGCTGGAGCGGAAAACCGTCCCGTTGGTCTGGTGGTGCAGCAGCCTTACGATGTCGCAGTCTTTGGAAAGCTGCGAAGACGATGTCAGAATCGATGGCGTGCTTACGCCTTCCATGAGCGGCAGCGAGATCCACTGGGTGCTTCACTTCAGCACGAAGCAATGCTTCGAGCGCAAGCAATGGGCGGACGAAAAGCAGATGCTGCTCTCCAAGCTTGAGGAGCGGAAATGGATCGACATGGCGAAGGGCATTTTGTGCGAAATTAAAAATATATCGGAAGCCGAAGCCTACGAGCTGCTTCGCAAGCAAGCGATGAACGAGCGCAAGCGCATGGTGGATGTAGCGACCTCCATCGTCAAAGTATACCAGCTGCTGCAATCGCAAAAATAAGGAGGGCTGCACGATGATGATCAGTTTGCTGAAAGAGGTGGGCCGCGGCAAGCGCGGCGCGCGGGATTTGACATACGAAGAAGCGCTGGAGGCCGCGGCAGCGATATTGGACCGGACGGCGACGCCGGCCCAGACCGGAGCTTTCTTCATTGCGGAACGCATTAAGATGGAAAGCGTCGAAGAGCTGGAAGCTTTCGTCGTTTCCTGCCGCAAGCGCGCTTATCGCGCACCGCTGCAGGATGGAATCGACTGCGCCGGTCCGTACGACGGACGCAAGTCGACCTTCTATGCCACGTTCGCCTCGGCCTTCGTACTGGCCGCTTCGGGGCTGCCGGTCACGCTGCACGGCTCGGCGTCATTGCCGCCGAAATGGGGCATTACGCTAACCGACCTGCTCGCGGAGCTTGGCATCGACGCGGAGCGGCTTGGGCGCGAACGCCCCGTCCAGGCCGCCAAGGAGACCGGCGTCCTGTTCGTTCCGTCCGAAACGTGGTGCCCGCCGCTGAAGGAGCTGCGCGGCATCCGCCAAGAGCTGGGCATGCGGACCGTGCTGAACACGGCGGAGAAGCTGGTCGATTACTCGCATTCGCCATATTTGGCATTCGGCGTCTATCACAATACGGTGTTCGACCGGATGGCCCGGCTGCTGACAAAGCTCAATTACCGGAAGTCCATCATTATTCAAGGCGCGGAAGGCTCGGAAGACCTGTTCATCGACCGGCCGACGAGAACCTATATCGTCGAGAACGGAGAAGCGCGGCTGCAAGTCATCGATCCGGAAACGTACGGTCTCGACACGCCCGTGCCCGCCGTCGATTGGACGCCCGCCGAGCAGGTGCGCGTAACGGAACAGGTGCTGCGCGGCGAGGCGGATCTCGCCTTTACCAATCAGGTGCTGCTCAACGCGGCCGTCAGGCTGCATCTGTCCGAGAGGGTCGATTCGGCGGAGGAAGGCTTCTATACCTGCAAGGCGAACATCGATTCGGGAGCGGCCTGGAAGCTGTATGAGCGCTGGCGCGAGGCTATGCGCGAAGAGGATAAAGAAGAGGATAAAGAAGAGGACAAGGATCGGGCCGGCAGCATGTCTGCCGCCAAGCAAGCCTATTGAACGCAAGCAAGGCTGTCCGAAAAGTCTCCCCGAAGGAAGCGGGAACTTTTCAGACAGCCTTTTCTTTACTGGAACCCCTGTTTCAAAGGTACCCGCCGAAGCCGGGACGCTCTATGGAGCTAATATTGCCGTTTGGTGCCTATAGCGCAAAAAAGTGCCTTATTTTTTTCGGATTTACAATATCGTACAATCAACTTGCCGGCAGAATAGGTCATTGTGAAACGGGAGGCGGCGCCCCTCTTCCGGAATATGGCGCCGCTTGAACGCGCGGCTATATGCCGGGAGAGAGGCGATACCAGCTGCGGTGCTGCGCGCTTTAATTGACGAATCCGAAGGAGGACGGCTCGTATTCGATATGGGAAGGGCCGCTCAACAGGAGCTTGCGCGCTTCCGCATCGTACGCCGCTCCCTTCTCGCCGAGGTAGAACCATAGCTTTCGAACCGGCTGGCCGTCTACGGGCGCCGGAAACAGAAACACGTTCAGCTCAAGCTTTCCGTATAGCAGCGCCTGAACCCAGTCCTTCCGCGGCGTCTCGATCGCAAGCCGCCACTCCCCGCCCTTCTCGGCGCGCGACAGCTCGTAAGGCGCTTCCTCAGCTGCCGTATCAAGCAGCACCTTTCCGCCTACCGCATGTTTAAGCAGCAATCGGTCTTGTTTCATTCTTCGTTCAACCTCCGCTCACGGCAAATCGATCAGCATTACATAGGCTTCGCTCGTCGGACCGGTCGCGAGAAGCAGCTCCGGTTCGAATTCGATGCGCGCGGTGTCGCCCGCCCCCATCGGCTTGGCGTTTACTTCGAGCTCCCCTTCAATGACGAACAAGAAAATCCGTCTGCCCGGCTCCTGCTTGAAATACACCTTCCGCGAAACGTCCATCCGGCTTAAATAAATGCTCATATCCTGATGAATAAGAGCCGTGCCTTCCCGCCCGTCGGGCGTTACGACGGGAAGCAGCGCATTTTGCATCGCGGACGGATCCGGCGATATCGCTTCGTAGGAAGGAGCAAGCCCTTTTTCCTTGGGGGTGAACCATAGCTGCAGGAACCTTCCTTCTTCGGTGTCGGAAGGATTGTATTCCGCGTGGATAACGCCCGTGCCGGCCGTCATCCGCTGAAGCTCTCCCGCCGACGATACGACGGCGTTGCCGAGGTTATCCTCATGCTTAAGCCGGCCGCGCACGACAAGAGTGACGATTTCCATATCGCCGTGCGGATGGGCGCCGAAGCCTTTCGACGGGGCGATCGTATCGTCGTTGCAGACGCGCATGACGCCGAAGGAGGTATTATTGGCATCGAAATATTCGCCGAACGAAAAGCTCGGATAGCTTTCCAGCCAATCGTTTTTGACCGAAAAGCGGGAATGTGCCGGGTAGATTCGGATCATCGAAATTCCTCCTTTTCCAAACCGAAACGGTTCTGTCGCCCCTTTGCCAAGGAACAACCTTATGTTTAACGATTGAAACCAACAGCCAATGAATAGACAAAGTTTAAACATTTCAGGCAATCTCATACTTCAAGCTTGCCGGGGTACACTAAACGGAAAATGGAACAGCAATGGATACGCCCAAGCGGATACTTTCCTATATTTGGACAAAAAGACAACGGAAAGGTGGAGCAACTTGGAACGACGACAGCATGACGGGAGAAGTAAACCGGAAGACAACAAACGAAGCTTAATGACGGAACGGGATATCGATCCCGAATTCGGACTATTTACCGAGGACTTGACCGGCGGAACGATTCCGGACGTCGCGGCCAAACAAGCGAAGCCGGCGTCGCCGTCAAGTTCCGAATCGTAAGCCCTGTATAGCCCATTGTAACACCAGCCAACGTCATTGTCATGTCAGATTCGGCAGGCCAAGCCGAAACGATCTTCCAGTCCTTATGGAAAGACAGAGCCTTCGGCGAAAAATATAAGGCGATTTATAAGAGCAAACTTATAAATCGCCTTATTAAAAAGCCCCGGCGGGTTAGGGGAACCGAACCGCCGGGACGTCGGAGCGTGGATGGGGTTATACGGTCGGCAACCCGATCGCAGAATCCTTCTCCTTGTATATTTTTTTGGCCAGCCACGTTTGCCCGATGACGAACAACCCGCCGGTCACCCAATAAAGAGGAACCGCAGCCGGCGCGGTAAACGAGAACACAAGCATCATTACCGGCGACAAGAGACCCATAAGCGCCATTTGCTTCTGCTGCGCGGGGTCCATGCCGATTTGCGATACCCGGAATTGCACGTAATAGACGGCCGCCGCAAGGAACGGCAATACCATGTCCGGCGAGCCTAGCCTGAACCAGAGGAACGAATGCTCCGCAAGCTCCGGCGTCAGCTTGATGGCGTAATACAGTCCCGACAGAATCGGGATTTGAATGAGCATCGGCAGGCAGCCGATCGCAAACGGATTGAATTGATGCCGGCCGTACAGCTGCATCATCTCCTGCTGCTTTTGGGCCAGCGATTCGCGGTCGTTTTTGCCTTTGTACTTGTCGTTCAGCTTATCGAGCTCCGGCTTCATTGCGTTCATCTTCTGCTTCATCGTTTGCTGGCTCCGGTATTGCCGCATCATAAGCGGCAGCAGCGCCAGACGGATCAGCAGCGTCATCGCGATAATGGCGATTCCGTAGCTGCCGCCGAACAAATCGGCGATATGCTGAATGAGCCAAGACAGCGGATAGATGACGTAATGGTTAAAAAATCCCGGCGTATCGGCGGTTATCGTTCCGTTCGTACCGCACCCGCTTAACAGAAGCAAGCCGGCGAGAGCCGCGTACAGCTTCGGTTGTTTGAATAATCGTTTCTTTAACGTATCGTTTGTCATATTCGTCCTCCCTGTCGGATATGGAATTCCTTCTCGACAGGGAGCGGCAATCCGCTGAATCGCCGTCCGGCGATTCTTTCCGTTTCACGCATCGAATGAGCGCAAGGCCGAGGGAGCCGTGCATGCCGGCAACGCGGCGCGGCGCGCTGAGCACCCGGCAATGTCCCGTTTCGGACAGCCACAGCGCTCCCTCCTCGCCTTGCCGATGGAAGAAATAAGCGGCATAAGCGAACGAAGCGAAAATGCTTATCGAAAACAAATACGGAATTAGATCGTGCAATTCGACCAGCATGCGCTCACCTCCCATCGGTCACGCTGCAATAAAGTCTAAGAAAAAACAGCCGTCGAAGTTGTTCGGGGACGGACGACCTCGCAAAACCCCGCCTTAAGACGGGCGCCCGGCCCATCCCGAGGCGGTTATCGGCGACCCGAACGGCCGGATACAATGTTAACAGCAAACTGCCGTTGTACCGTTCATTATATCGGGGGGATTTCCGCTTGTATACGTTGTTTGTTTATTTGGAACAAAGTTCAATCGTTATGCTTATCGTTCTGGCATGGATTGCCGGGAATAAATGCTATCGTCTCCTGTACGCCGAATCCGAGGAGAAGCTGCACCGCAAAGCGCGAAAGCTTGTCGACTGGGCGGTCTGGGTATCCGCGTTCGCGGCGGCTGCCGTGTCGTCCGTGCTGCTGATGGCGAGCGGCTACCATCCGGTCTTCTGGCTAGACCGTCTGCTGCTGCACGTACCGCTGCTCGCCCTTCCGACCGTTCTTATTTGGAGTATTACGGTGCCGCGGGTCAAAAAGTTGCGCACGATAACCGGCCGGAAATCGGATCACGAGCCGGATCCCCGGCTGCGGTACCGGGCCGCCGATCCGGCCCTCGTATTCCCGGTGCGGCTTGCCATGCTGTCGGCGCTCGCCGCTTTTTATTTCGCCCTTTCCCCGCCCAAACAGGCGGACGAGGCCGTATTTCCCTTGCTTATCTACGCTGTCGCTGCCGGCATCCAATGGTTTGCGCTTGCAGGCCGCCGGATGCGCGCCGGAGCGGCGGGCGCCCGGCCCGTTTACCGGCCGTGGCTGAGCCGCCTGCAGGCGCTTGGCGTGCTTGCCGCAGCGGCCGCGATTGGGAGCGCCCCCTTTATAAGCGCGATGGACGCGAGCCGCCTGCCGTCCTCGCTAAGCATGGCGAGCGCTCCCGTCGATTACGGGGACGGGAAAGGCTCCCGGCCGGGTCTCGGCCACGCGCACGGATCGGTTGCCGCAACGGCGGGAACGCAGCCCGGCGAGCGCTCCCTTGTACCGGTGACGGCTTTAACCGAGCCGACCGGCGAGAAGGCCGACGCCAGCTTTACGCTCGTTGCGCAGCAAGCGCAAGTCCGCCTGCAGTCCGGCAAAACGGTTGACGCCTGGACGTATAACGGCAAAGCCCCCGGTCCCGAGCTCCGCCTCAAGCAAGGGCAGCTTGTTGAAATTACGCTGAAGAACAAAGACATCGCGGAAGGCGTCACGCTTCACTGGCACGGGCTTGACATCCCGAACGCGGAGGATGGCGTCGCCGGAGCGACGCAGGATGCGGTCATGCCCGGCGAAGAGCATACGTACCGTTTTCGCGCGGAGCAGGCGGGTACGTTCTGGTACCATACGCATCAGCAGTCGAAGGAATCGGTTGCGAAAGGACTGTTCGGCGCCATCGTCGTCGAGCCGGCTCAGGAAGCTTCTCCGCCCGACCGCGACATCACCGTCCTGTCCCATCGCTGGGAGGGAGCGGGGCTGGCCGTCGGCGACGCGGACGGCGTCCGGCGCATCGCCGCCCGCGAAGGCGAGCGGGTGAAGCTTCGGCTCATTCATACCGACGACTGGGTGATCCAGTCTTACCGGCTGATCGGAGCTTCGTTTAAAGTAACGGCCATCGACGGCACCGACCTGAACGCGCCCGGCGACTTGAGCCGCGTCCGGCTGTCGCTGCCTACCGGCGGCCGGTACGACGTGACGTTTACGATGCCGAGCCGTCCCGTTTATTTAAGCGTCGACGGCGACAAGCAGACCGGCATCCTGTTCAGCGCCGACGGAACGGGCGATATTCCGGAGGCGGAAGGCCCGTACGCCGATTTCGATCCGACAAGCTACGGAAAGCCGGCGGACGTGCCCTTTCACGCGGACAGCGGCTTCGACCGCGAGTTCGAGATGGTGCTGGACAACGAGTTCGGCTTTTATAACGGCCAATTTGCGGCCTTCGACACGATTAACGGCGAAGTGTTCCCGAACACGCCGATGTTTATGGTCGGCGAAGGCGACCTCGTCAAAGTGACCGTCGCAAACCGGAGCGCCGTGGAGCATCCGATGCATCTGCACGGCCACCATATGCTGGTGCTGTCAAAGAACGGCGAAGCCGTTACGGGCAGCCCGTGGTGGTCGGACACGTTAAGCGTCATGCCCGGCGATCGTTATGAAGTGGCTTTCCGAGCCGACAATCCGGGCTTATGGATGGATCACTGCCACAATCTCGTGCATGCGTCCGCCGGCATGACGATGCACCTCATGTACGAAGGCGTCACCAGTCCGTTTACCGTAGGCGACGCTTCCGGCAATCACCCGGAATAACGGTTAGCGCCTGTGCCGCTTGCCGGAACTTGTGCGGCGGACCTGCATTGGACCGCCGGCTCAAGCGGCTCCCGAACGGCGCTTCGATTCGACGCGCTTCCCCGGCGGCTCGCGCTTAGACCTGATCGCCTCCGTAATAGGCAAACAGCGTGTCCACCGGTTTAAAATACAGATGCCCGTCCTCCCATGGCTGAAAATGCAAATCCATCCGCGAATCGTTCCAGTTCGCCGGCGTTCCGGATGTGGCGAGCCGCCCCGGGACGACGGGCTTCTCTACGACGGCGGGGAACTCCTGGTAGCCGAACAGCAAATTTTCGTGCATCGCGATCATCTCGTATTTCGGACCGTAGAACGCCCGCTCCTCCTGCAGCTGATAATGGTAGTAAATATAGCTGGCCATCATCTCCGGCTTCAGATGGGCGACGCGTCCGACGCGCCGTTCGACGGGCTCCTTGCGCTTCCAATGCTCTAAACCGGCCGGCTCGTTGAAGTGGAATACGTCGATCATCGGAATCCATTTGCGCTTCGCGCTCTGTCCGGGCCAATCCTCCAGCAGCTCTCCGATGTCCGGGACGAGCCGCTCGGGTTCGGGCTTGCCCTGCAAGCATTCGTAATAAAGGAACAGATGGTCGTTCCAGCCGAAGGCCGCGGCCGTCAGCAATACGCCCCGCTCCACCAGCTCTTTGGCCTGCACGCCCTCCCGTACGGCCGTCCTCCCTTGCTCGGTATGTTGCTTCTTCAACTGAGCGTGCATCATCACTCTTTCCAACATCGCCGTCTCTCCTCCGATTCATGGATGTAACCGCTTTTATTCTTTACTATCCCAAAAGCCGGAAGGTTTGTCCATGGCAAACGCGTCTTTGCCGCCGGTTTCGTTTGCGGCAGGAATAAGGCGCGATTCAAAACCGGGCTCTTTCCGGATCATGGACTTCCGGGCCGCAGAACACTATGATAGAAATAACGGGCCATCGGCTTTGCGCCTTCGATGGCCGAACATTCGATTTCTTCCCGAAGGTTCAACTTTATATCGACAAGGAGGCAGATACATATGGAATACCGCCGTTTGGGCAATAGCGGACTTGAGGTTTCGCTGCTTGGGCTCGGCACGAACGCCTTCGGCAAGCGGGCCGACGAGGAGACGTCCGTCCGCATCATTCACGAGGCGCTGGACAACGGCGTCAACTTTATCGATACCGCCAACATTTATGCGGGAACGGAATCGGAGCGCATCATCGGCAAGGCGCTGGCCGGCAGAAGGCACGAGGCCGTGCTGACGACGAAAGCCGGTCTCCCCCGCTCGGACGGGCCGAACGGCCGCGGCTCCTCCCGCTTCCATCTGCAGCAGGAGCTGGAAGGCAGCTTGAAGCGGCTGCAAACGGATTATGTCGATCTGTACCAGATCCATACGTTCGATCCCTATACGCCGCTGGAGGAAACGCTCCGGACGCTGGACGATATGGTCCGCAGCGGCAAAGTGCGCTACATCGGCGCGTCCAATTACGCCGCGTGGGAGCTCATGAAAGCGCTCGGGATCAGCGACCGGCTGGGGCTGAACCGGTATGTCTCCATTCAGACGAGCTATTCGCTGGCCGACCGGACGCCCGAGCGCGAGCTCGTTCCGCTGGCGCTCGATCAAGGCGTCGGCATCATTCCTTATTTCCCGCTCGCCGGCGGCATTCTGACGGGCAAATACGCGGGTGCGGGCGGCGGCGTGCCGGAAGGCTCGCGCGCCGAAACCGATCCGAGCTTCACGCGATTTCTCCTTGAAGACAACATGAAGCTTGGCCGGGAAGTCGCGGCGCTGGCGGCCGAAGCGGGCTGCACGGCAAGCGCGCTTTCGATTCGCTGGCTGATGAGCCGGCCCGCCGTCTCCACCGTCATTGTCGGCGCGACGCGCCCGTCGCAGCTGCAGGACAACCTTTCCGGCTTGTCCTTGCCGCTCGATCAAGCCTTATCGGACGAGCTGGACCGGATCAGCGACCGCTTCCGGCTCGGCGAGCCGTTCGCTTCGTACCGGCTCTCCTGAAATAAAAGGAGCTTCGCCCCTGTACCCGGACAGGAAGGCGAAGCTCCTTAACTTTTTACCTACACTTACGATTGACCCATTCGGCGAACCGCCGGTGCCGGCTTAATGCGCGGCTGATGCCGAAGCGGCGTCCGGTTTGACGAGCGCATACCGCTCCCACTTGCGGCTCCGCCAGCGCAAATACATAATGACGGCGCGCGCCCATTCGTCCGAGGCGATCGCCAGCCAGACGCCCACAAGCCCCATGTCCAGCACGAAGACGAACAGGTAGCCGAGCGACAGACTCATCAGCACCATCGTAAATACGCCGACCTTGAGCGGATATTTGGCGTCCCCCGAAGCGCGGAGCGAGTTGACGAATATAATGTTGAACGTCCGCCCCGTCTCCAGCACGATGCTCATCAGCAGCACTTGGGCGCCCAGCCGGATCACTTCCGGATCGCCCGTAAACATGCTCATCAGCTGCTCGCGGAACAGCATGACCAGCACGACCATCACCATCGTCACCGAGATGGCGTATTTCGCGCTTTTCAGCACCCGGCGGTAAGCGTCGTCCTGCCGGCCGGCTCCGATGAGCCTTCCGATAATAATGCACGTCCCGAGCCCGATCGCAAAAGCGAACATATAGATAAACTGCGAAATATTGTTGGCGTATTGTCTTGCGGCCATCGATTCCGCGCCGAGGAACGTGACGTAGAACAAAAAGATGATTTGGCAGGACTGATACATCACCTGCTCCAAGGCAGACGGGATGCCGATTTTTAAAATTTTGCCGACATATTCTTTGGACAGCTTATAATAATACGAAATCCGAATGCGGACCTCGGTTACCCGGTACAGCAGCCAGAGGAAGACAAGGAACGCCAGGAACCGGCTGAATACGGACGAAATGGCCGCCCCCTCGACCCCAAGCGCCGGAAAGCCCAGCTTGCCAAAGATGAGAATGTAGTTGCAGGCGATATGCACGACGTTCATGCCGAACGATACGAACATCGCTTCCTTCGTAAAGCCGTTCACCCGCACAATGGCCGCCATCGAGTTGATGAGCGCCTGCAGGAAGATGCCTCCGCCCACGATCGCGAGATAGCTTGTGGCATAATCCAAAATTTCGCCGTGCAAGTTCAACGCTTGCAGCATCAGGCCGTTAAACAGCAGAAAGACCGAGCTGACAATCAAGCCCGCGACCAAGTTCAGCGTAATCGCATGCGCCGAGATGCGGGCGGCTTCGATCAGCTTCTTGGAGCCGAGATACTGCGCGACGACGATCGACGCCCCGTTGCCGATCACCTCGAGTATAAGAATGGCGATATGAATAAATTGGTTCGCCGCCCCGACGCCCGATACGGCGTCGTCCGAGATGGCCGCAAGCATGAACGTATCCGCAATGCCCATCAGCATGAACAAAAATATTTCCAGGAAGATCGGCCAGGTCAGATAAAACAAGTTCATGTCTTTCGAGCGGCCGTCGCCGCTCTGATGTTGTAGATTCCCCTCCATGTTGTCCCCTTCCAATCCTGTAAAATACCGAACGAATCTTCATTAAAGGCCTCGCCGCCCTCCCGGATCGGAAACGGCGGCGCACAGCAGCGCGAAAAGAGCCCGGTATGGTGTGAAAATGTGTAATTTCTCATCTATAACAGACCGTATCGTAGCATAATTTATCGCCGTTTGCATCAGGTATTTCAAGCACTTCCCAAATCCGCATAAATAGTTGGCCAATAAAGCGTTATCATGTTTAAGAGGGCCGATACGCCCGGAGGCGTCCTCGATATAGGGCGGGCATTTTCGACGGGGATCGCCGTACTGGACCTAAGTCCAGTAACCCCTCGGCTTAAGGCAGGAGGACGGTCTCCCCGCATCTGTGTTAAGGTAATAACAGCGAATTAACCGGTACGAAGCCCGAAACATTTATGAGTCCTTCTATTGGATTGGAACGAAGCAAAAATCATTTAATCGTAAAGGAGCAAACGCGCATTATGAACAAACGGACGCTAATCGCATGTTTTCTTATTCTGCTCGGCATCTGCCTGATGCTGATGAAAGGGGAGACGCTCAATGCCGGCGAGCTGATCGGTCTCTTCTGGCCGTCGCTGTTCGCCATCCCGCTCAGCATATTTTTCCATTGGCTGTACTTTTTTATGCTCGCGCCGAAAGCCCCCGGCGTTCTCATTCCTGGCGGCATTCTTCTGACCGCCGGCATCGTCTGCCAGATCGGCATGCTGTTCGGCAACTGGGAGTACCTTTGGCCGGGATTTATATTGGCTCCGGCGGTCGGGCTGTTTGAATTTTATTGGTTTGGCGGAAGGAACAAATGGCTGCTTATCCCGATCAACATTTTGACCATCGTTTCGCTGCTGTTTTTTGCCTTGTTCTCGCTCGGCAGCTTGTTCAACCAGATGGTCGGCGGCGGCAAAACGGTTATCGCAGCCGTCTTGATCATCGTCGGGGCGTTGGTGCTGTTCAGCAAAAAAAGATCCATATAGAAATACGAAAAAACAGCGTTAGACGCGAACGTCTAACGCTGTTTTGAAGTTAACGCCGTTATTCGGCGATTTCGGCCATCGCGGCGGCCGCCATAATAAACGCACCGACGCCGTGCAGGTCGTTGCGGCTTGTCGGACGCGTGACGTAATTGTCGTAATCGCCGGCCGAGGTGCCGATGCATATATGCGGCATGACGAAGCGGTCTGCCGCGTCCGTTTCCATCGCCGCCGCCAGTCCGGCGAAGCCTTTGCGCGCCGCGTCGAGGCACTCTTCGCCCGCGGCGCCGAATTGGACGGCCCGGACAATCGTATAGACGAACAAGCTTGAGCAGGACGTCTCCAGCCAATTGTCCGGCTTCTCCCCTTTGTCCACGACTTGGTACCACAATCCGCTCGCCTCGTCCTGATACCGGATCAGCGCCTGCGCGAACCGTCCCAGCTCCGCCTTCAGCTCTTCCCGCCCCGCGTTCTCCGCCGGCAGCAGCCGGACGAATTCGGCGAGCGCCAGCCCGTACCAGCCGAGCGACCGTCCCCAGAACTCGGGCGAGCAGCCGGTAACCGGGTCGGACCAAGGCGTCTTGCGGCTCTCGTCCCAGGCATGATACAGCAGCCCCGTCCGCTCGTCCTTCATATGCTTGCGCATGAGCCTCTCCTGGTGCAGCGCCATGTCCCGCAGCCCGTCGTCGCCGTAGGCGTTCGCGTATTTCAAGGCGAATACGCCGCCCATATACAACCCGTCCAGCCACATCTGGTACGGATACTTGTCCTTGTGCCAATAGCCGCCCTCCGAAGTCCGGTTCAGCGTCCGGAACAAATGCCGGAGCTTGTCTGCCGCAATCCGGTATTTCGCTTTGCCCGTCCGCTCGGACAGCCGGAACAGCAGCAGCCCCGCCTGGATGGAATCCAGCTCGTCGCGCGCGAAATAGAAATTGCCTTCCTCGTCGACCAGATCGTCCACGTAGCCTTGAATATAATCGTCATAACGGCTGTCGCCGAGCGAAGCGGCGAGCATCTCGACGCCGCACAGGAAGACGCCTTGATGATAATGCCACCGGCGGGCCGGCGGAAGCTCCCCGGGCTTGAAAGCCGCCATCAGCGCATCGGCCGCCGCCTGCCCCCACTCCATCGGCGTTCGGGCCGCGTACATCGTTTCCATTGCCATCTCTCCCCTCTTTCGATCGCGCTTCGTTATCCTTTAATCGAGCCAAGCATCGCCCCTTTGGCGAAATGCTTCTGCAGGAACGGATAGACCAGCAGAATCGGCAGCGTCGCAACGACGATAACCGCCATCTTCACCGACTGGTCGGGCGGCGGAACCGCCGAATCGAGCGACGAGCTGTAGTCCATGCCGGAGGCAAGCACGACGATCTGGCGGAGCAGCACCTGGATCGGCCACATTTTGCTGTCGTTCAAATACAAAATGGCGCTTAGATACGTGTTCCAGTACGTTACCGCATAGAACAGGGAAATCGTGGCGATTGCCGGCATGGACAGCGGCAGCACGATGCGGAACAGGATGCCGAAGTCGCTGCAGCCGTCGATTTTGGCCGATTCCTCCAGCCCTTCGGGAATGTTCTGGAAGAAATTCCGCAAAATAATCATATTGAACGCGGTAATGGCCGACGGCAATATAAGCGCAGCGTAGCTGTCGATAAGGCCCAGCTCCTTCACGACGAGGAAGGTCGGGATAAGCCCGCCGCTGAACAGCATCGTGAAGACGACCAGAAACATGATGACGCTGCGGCCGTCGAGGTCGCGGCGGGACAAGCCGTACGCCATAAGCGACGTCACGAACATGCTGAACAGCGTTCCCGCCACCGTGACGCCGACCGAGACGGCCATTGCTCTAAAGATCGTATCCGTCGAGAAAATAAACTGATATGCTTCCCAGCTCCAGACGGTCGGGATCAGAATAAACTTCTTGGCCGCGATTTCGGCATTGGTCGTAAACGAGCCCGCCACCACATGGATGAACGGAATTACCGTAATAAACGCGATAACGGCAAGCAGCGCATAATTGATCAGGGCGAACAACCTGCCGCCAAGCGTGCGGTCCTCTACCATTAAGACAACCTCCCTTGCATCGGCAGCATTAGTAGATGCCTTCTTCTCCGAATTTTTTGGACAGCTTGTTCGCGATCATGACCAGCACAAGGCCGACCAGCGATTTGAAAAAGCCGACGGCGGCGCTGTAGCTGAACTGCATCTGGCGCAAGCCCGCGGTATATACATAGGTGTCGATTATTTCTGCGACATCCCGGTTCATCGAATTGAGCAGCAGGTACACATGCTCGAAGCCGAGCTCCAGCACGTCGCCGATTTTCAAAATTAATAGCACGATAATGACGCTCCGGATCGCCGGCAGCGTAATATGCCAGATTTGCCGGAAGCGTCCGGCCCCGTCCATCCGCGCCGCTTCGTACAGCTGCGGGTCGACCGAAGCGATGGCCGCCAAATAAATGATCGTGCCCCAGCCGGCCTCCCGCCATATGACCTGAACGATATACATCGGGCGGAACCATTCGGGACTGAGCAGGAAATTGATTTTGTCCATCCCGAGATAGACCAGCAGCTCGTTCACGATGCCGCCGTCCATCGTCAGCATGACGTAGCTGATCGAAACGATAATGACCCAAGACATGAAATGCGGCAAATAAACCAGCGTCTGAAAGAAACGTTTGAAGAACGCAATCCGCACCTCGTTCAGCATAAGCGCCAATATAATCGGCACCGGAAAATAAAACAGCAGGTTCATGCCGAACAAGATGAGCGTATTCGACAGGATCATCCAGAAGTCCGGCTCCGTGAACAATCTTCTGAAATGCTCGAAGCCGACCCATTCGCTGCCGAATATACCCTTAAACGGCTTGTAATCCTGGAACGAGATGACAAGCCCGAACATCGGAATGTATTTGAAGATAAGAAAATAAAGCAAACCCGGCAAAATCATGACATAAATCCACTTGTTCCGCCATAGGCGCCTGCGCAGCTCGCTCGCCGGACGCGCTGCGGACGCTTGCGGCCTCACAGCCGTTCCCTCCATGAATCCACATCCTTCCGTTGATGTTCTCCTGCAGATGCGCGGTTTAAGCGGCGGCGCCGCCCGAGCCGGGGACGAACGCGGCGCCTTCGCGTTGGAAACGCCTATGCGCCGCGTTCGCTTTCCCGCCGCTTAGCCGCGGAATCCGGGATTATTTTTTATAAGCGGCATTAAACTCCTCGATGATTTTATCGCCGCCTTGCTTCTTCCAGTTGTCGACTTCCTTCTCGAAGCCGGCTTTGTCGATTTGCCCGTAAATGTATTTGTAAGTCGCGTCCGTAATAATTTGCTGAAGCTCGACGCCTTTCTCGGCGTAAGTCTGGGAATCCAGCGCGGCCGTCGGGTCCTTCACCCCGATTTTGGCGTTCTCCACGATCAGCTGCTCCGCGTGAATCCGGCCCGGCAGCTCGTTTAAGCTCGTATACATGCCGTTCGTTTCGGCTTCGCCGATTACGCTGTCCTTGAACGGCTTCACTTCGCGCTCGACAAGCTCCTTGTCGTCCGATACTTTGGCTTGGCCGTCTACGACCGTATAGTGCGTGCCTTCAATGCCCCAATACATCAGGTTGGCCACTTCCGGCGTCATCATCTTGTCGAAGAAAGCCAATATTTTCTTCAGCTCGGCCTCGTCCTTCACCGCCGATTTCGGGAACAGGACGATGTTGTTGTAGCCCGGAATCATCCATTGCTGAAGCTTGCCGTCCGGACCGGCCACCATGCTGTGAACGTCCAGCACCGCGTCAGGCGCGTTTTTGATCAGGTCTTTGTTCAGCGAATCGATATCCTGCATCGAGCCGCCGATGTACATGCCCGCCTTGCCGCTCGTGAACAGGTTGACCGCGTCGGTCTTGCTCGTGGCCGCAAAGTCCTGGTTGATGTAGCCGCCTTCGCGCAGCTTTTTGAAGAAATCCATCGTGTCGTAGTAGCCTTGGAACGTAAACTCCGGCTGCAGCTGGCCGTCCTTCTCGCCCCAATAGTTCGGCGTGCCGAACCAGGAGGATACCGTCTTGAAGGCGCCGTATACGAGCTCGTTGCGGTCTGCGATGCCGATCGTGTCGTTCTGCCCGTTGCCGTCGGGATCCTGCTCCGTAAACGCCTTCGCCATCGTAAACAGCTCGTCGACGTTTTTCGGCGGTTGAATGCCGAGCTTATCCGCCCAGTCCTTGCGGTAAATCATGCCTTGACGGGCAAGCGGGCGGCCGATGTACAGCGAGTACAGCTTTCCTTCGACCAGCGTGTTGTCCAAAATTTCCTTCTTCAGCTTGCTCAAATTCGGAAATTCGCTCATGTAAGGCCCGATTTCCCAGAACTGGCCGTCCTTGATCGCCTCGCGCATAAGCAGGAACGTCGTCGAGTTTTTCAGATAGGTGACTTGCGGCAAAGAACCGGTCGCGAAAGCGGTGTTCAGCTTCTCCTCGTACGTATCCGCCGGGAAGAACTGATAGTTCAGCTTCGTGTTCGTCAGCTTCTCCAGCTCGTTTTTGATCGTATCCGGCGGAGCCTCGGACGTATTCAGCGGCAGCATGATCGTAATTTCCGTCGGCTTCTCCTCTTTCGGCGTTTCCGCTCCTGCGCTCGGGCTTGCTCCCGCATCGCTCGGCTGAGCGGAAGGCGCGCTGCCGCCGCTGCCGCCGGAGCAAGCGCCGAGAAGCAGCGCCATGGCGGCGAATACGCTTACAACCAAACATAAGGGCTTGTTTCTCATTCCTTTTCAGACCTCCGTCATTTTGGTGAAATGTTGAAATCAGCCTTGCAACTCGAACATTAACGGAGGAACAACGTTTCGTATACAATCATTTGTCCATATGCAGGCGGAATTGCCTAGGTCTGAAGAAATGATTATCGAGTTAATTGATAACCTCCCCCAACCCCCCTCCATAGGAGGGGGCTCCAAGGGGCTCGCCCCTCCGGACACCCCAAATAAGCGCCCCTGCCCCGCGGCCGTCTTCGACAATCCGTCGTGCCAACCCCCGCATTGTCCTCACGGACAAAGCTCTCATGCCGGCTTATTAAATAAAGGACATGGTACTGCCGCGCTACCGACTGCGAAATTTCGCCATGGGGATACCTAATTGTCATGGCGGGACATACTAAGACGGACAAAAAGCGGATTTGCAGTTATTAGAGCGGAAGAAATTGCCTTCCGGATGGACTATTTTGCGGCCGCAAGCCAATAAAATGCTATTTTTCCGTCCGGTTCGAGCCGCCTCGGCCCGGCCCCTCCAATTCATGCTGATTTGGCACAAAAGAATGCTGGACTTCGTCCCAAAACAGCCTGTTTCCCGATGGTATACTTGAAAATATCTTAAAGCGTTTTCATCACTTTCGGGATAGGAGGAGCTAAAAATGGGAAACAAAGATATAAATTCTCTTGACGACGTCAAGCAGTCCGGAATGCGATTCGTAACGCTCGTCTCCATCATCGCCGCTCTGGGCGGACTGCTTTTTGGATTTGATACAGCCGTTGTTTCGGGAGCAATCGGTTTTTTGGGAGAAAAATTCGATCTCAATAAAGTTCAGGAAGGCTGGGCGGTATCTTCGCTTATCGTAGGCTGCGTGATCGGCGCGGGCTTTTCGGGGATATTAAGCGACCGATTCGGCCGCAAAAAGGTTCTGATCGGGGCAGCCGCCTTGTTTACGCTCAGTTCCATCGGCACCGCGATTCCGGACACGTTTACGTTCTATATTATCGCCCGGATGATCGGCGGCCTTGGCATCGGCATAACGTCTACGCTGTGCCCGCTGTATAATGCGGAGATTGCGCCGGCCAAGTACCGCGGACGCCTTGTCGCGCTGAACCAGCTGGCGACGGTGACCGGCATCTCGCTCACTTATTTCGTGAACTCCGGCATTGCCGGCTGGGGCAACGACGCTTGGGATGTAGAGAACGCATGGCGCTGGATGTTCGGCGTCGGCGCGATTCCCGGCGCACTGTTCTTGATTTTGCTGTTCTTCGTTCCGGAAAGCCCAAGATGGCTGATCAAGCAGGACAGACCGCTCGACGCATTGAAAATTTTGCTTCGCATCCACGGCGAAGAAGCGGCGAAACAGGAAGTATTGGACATTAAAGAATCGTTTAAGCAGGAAAGCGGTTCGCTGAAGCAGATCTTAAGCCCCGGACTGCGCACGGCTCTTCTCGTCGGCGTCGTGCTTGCCGTTCTGCAGCAAGTAACGGGAATCAACGCCGTTCTCTATTACGCGCCAGAAATATTCAAGTCGATGGGCGCCGGAACGGACGCCTCGCTTATCCAAACGATATTTATCGGTATCGTCAACGTGTTGTTTACGATCCTGGCCATCTGGCTTATCGATAAGGTCGGCCGCAAGGTGCTGCTCCTTATCGGCTCGTCCATTATGACCCTTTGCCTTGCGGCGATCGGTCTGGCATTCTATACCGGCCATACAACCGGACCGCTTGTGCTTATTATCATTTTGATCTATGTGGCGGCTTTCGCGATTTCGCTTGGGCCGGTCGTATGGGTTGTGCTCAGCGAAATTTTCCCGAACCGCATTCGCGGCCGCGCGACCGCGATCGCTTCGATGGCGCTGTGGGCGGCGGACTATGTCGTATCGCAATCGTTCCCGCCGCTCCTGGATACCGCGGGTCCCGCTCCGACGTTCTGGATTTTCGGCGTGATGGGACTGATCACCTTCGTCTTTACGCTGCGTGTCGTTCCGGAGACGAAAAACAAATCGCTGGAGGAAATCGAAACCGCATGGATGAAAAACGCTTCGGCATCCTCCAACGCGGACGCAGCATTAAAGCCTAAAGAGAGCCACTAATGCATTTGTGCGGCACAATAAAAGGCGCTGCAGGTCTTGTACCTGCGGCGCCTTTGCTTTTTGCCAGGCTTGCCGTGACGGCCGCTTGTCCTACTGCTTCTCGTACGCCTCGGTAAATTCCTTAATAATCGCGTTGCCGCCGTTCTGGCGCCAGCGATTCGTCTCGTGCCGGAAGCCCTGCTCCGTCAAGTTGCCGAGAATGTAATTGTACGTCGCGTCGGAAATGATTTTGCTGAGCTCGGCGTTCCGCTCGTCATACGTGATCGACTCCAAATTCACCGTCGGGTCCTTGACGAGAAAATGCTCGTTGTCCGCGCTAAGACGGTCCGCCAGCGCCGTCAGCGTCTCCTTCTCGGCGACCTCCATCACGTTCGGATTGCTCAGGTCGGCGATCATCAGCGTATAGAACCCGTTTACCTCTTTGACGCGAAGCTGCGACGTTTCTTCGGGCAAATGCACCTTGCCGTCCACCAGCGTGTAATGCCTTCCTTCGATGCCGTATTTCATCAGATTGGCCGCGTCTTTATCCATCGTCCGGTCGAAAAAAGCCAAGATCCGCTTCAGCTCTTCTTCGGTCTTGATAGCTTTTTTCGAGAACAGAAACAGACCGTTGTAGTTCGGAATCGACCATACGCGGTAGCCTTCCGGCCCTTGAATCCGGTTCGAGAGCGTAAACGATACGGTCGGATTGAGCACCTTCGCCTCGTCGTACAGCCGCTGCACGTCGGTCATGCTGCCGATATAGACGCCCGCTTTGCCCGTAATGATCATGTCCCGCTGCTTCTCCTTGCTCGTCACGGCAAAATCGCGGTTGATCAAGCCTTCGTCGTACAGCTTGCGAAAAAAATTCATCGTATCCATATACGCTTGCGTCTCGAATTCAGGGATGAGCTTGCCCCCTTCGAACTTCCAGTTGTTCGGCGTGCCGAAATACGACGCGACCGTCTTGAACGCCCCGTAGACGAGATCGTTCCGGTCCGCCAGACCGATCGTATCGTGCGCTCCGTTGCGGTCGGGGTCGTTCAACGTAAATTGCCGGATGACCTCGTAAAGCTCGTCGAGCGTCCGGGGAATGCCGAGCCCGAGATTGTCGAGCCAATCTTTCCGGATGATCGCGCCTTGCCGCGACGACGGACGTTCGGTGTACAAGCCGTAGATACGGCCGTCGACCGCCGCCTGCATCAGAATGTCCTCGTCCAAATACTTCAGGTTCGGATATTGGTCCAAATAGGGACCGATCTCCCAAAAGGCGCCGGACCGGATCGTGTTTTTCATGAATTGGTAGTCCGTGCTTTTGACGAAGGTCGCTTTCTTCAGCGAATTGGTCGTCAGCGCCGTATTCATC
This sequence comes from Paenibacillus thailandensis, assembly GCF_042685365.1. Taxonomy (NCBI): domain Bacteria; kingdom Bacillati; phylum Bacillota; class Bacilli; order Caryophanales; family Paenibacillaceae; genus Paenibacillus; species Paenibacillus thailandensis. Next base: position 191,779 of record NZ_JBHUMY010000043.1, read on the forward strand.
TTGTCGGAGTAAATGCCGTCGGGCACCCAATTGATATCCAGCTTATAGCCTGTCATCTCCTCCAGCGTGGCGATCATCTCGTCGCTTGGCGGCGTCGGAAAATGAAGCGGCACCATGATGGAGATCGGGTTCGGCTCCGCGGCGCCTTCCTGCTCGTCGCCGGCGGACAACATCGTGCATGCGCTTACATTTAGCAGTATAATGAGAAGAACGAACAACGTGATGCAAGCTGCCTTTGCGTTCCGATACCGGATCATCCTTAACGAACTCCTTTCTTGAGCATCGGGAGCGATATCGCTCCGGACCGCTTCTTTTCCCGTTACCTGACTTAATGATTATCGCGCAGCGAGATGATTATTGCCCGCCCATGACCGATCCACTACAATAGCAATACCATTACCATTACATTCCCAGGAGAAGGTGAAGCAAACGTGCGTTCATTAAGTTACCTTTCCAAAATGACGTTGTTCGGCTTTCTGCTCGCCACGCTTCCGGTTCTTTTTATCGGCACGTTCTCTTATTTAACCTCGTCGAACGAGATTCAGAAAAATGTCAACCAAGGTAAAATGCAGTTGATTATGCAAATTAACTCCAATTTAGAGCAAAAACTAAAGACTGTCAACCAAACGCTTAACCAGGTCATCAACTCCTCGGTCATGAAAAAAGCTCTTCACATCAATATAACTGAAAACGATTTCATGATGTACAACGACCTGCGGGCCGAAATCCGCTACATGCAATCTTTCGATACGAAGCTTGAGGATGTCGTTCTGATCAACAACCGGTACAACTGGATGATCAAAAACTCCGGCCTTTATCAGTTCGATCAATACGCCTATTACGACCAGCTGGCCGCCCTGCTGAACCTGCCGGACTCGACCTCCTGGTCCATCCACCCGTCCAAATGGTTCTACAGCGAAGAAAACGCCGACAGCCCCGCCTGCTCCTACAGCATCAGTCTGATCAAGAAGCTGCCCGCTGCCGGGCTCGAACCGTACGGACTTGCCATCGCGAACATTCCGGCTTGCGATCTGCAGGCGCTGCTCGATACGAACGGCTCCGACCTGAGCGGCATTCTGGTGCTGGACGAACAAAACCGGGTCGTGCTGCACTCGGACAATACGCTGATCGGAGAAGCCGCGGAGAAGGCCGGACTTGCCGACCCTGCTCGGCTTGACGGCGCTTCCGGCCAATACGAGACGCGCATCGGCGAGCGGCCGTTCTCCATTACGTACTATCGCTCCGAGTTCAACGGATGGGTATACGTCAGCTACGATTCCATCCAAAACATGACCCGCGAATCGAACAAAATCGGCGCCTATACGTTCTACGTCTGCTTGTTCATGCTGCTGGTCTGCATCGCGATCGCGTGGTTCGGCTCCAAGCGGATGTATTCGCCGATCGAGCTGCTGCTGAGCCAGTTCGGCCAGCGCAAAGACCGGAGGACGCGCGACGAATTCCAGCTTATCGGCGAACAGGTGCATGCGTTGTTCCAATCGAAGTCGCGGCTGGAGGACGAGGTGCGAAAGCAGCTGAAGCAGGTGCGCACTTTTTTCCTGATCCGGGCTTTCCAGGGCAAAGTGAAAGCGAAGGAGCTGCACGACAAGCTGGAGCAGTTCGGCTACGGACCGCAGCTGGGGGAATGGAAAACGATGTCGGTCCTCGCCGTGCAGATCGGCGCGCTGGACTCGACCCGATACGAGAAGCAGGACCTGGAGCTGCTGCTGTTTGCGGTTCAGAACATCGTAGAGGAGCTCATTCCCGACGGAGAGCGGCTTGCCCCGGTCGTCATCGACCATACGGTCGCCGCGCTGATCGGCAGCGCCGAAAGCGATCCGGCCGCATTTCAGGCCCGCATCTATGCCGCAACCGAGCAGCTGATGGCGCAAATTACAAGCTATTTAAGCCTGCAGGTGAGCATCGGGATGAGCTTGCCGTTCCATGACCTCAAGACGATCGCCATCGCGTACAAGGAAGGCTTGGAGGCGCTCAAGCACCGGTTGACGCTGGGGGACGGGATTATTATTCAATTCGAGAATATTAATTCCGGCAAGCCGTATATGAAGCCCAATTACCCGACTCATCTGGAGAACGAGCTGATGGACGCGATCAAGCTGGCCAATGCGGAGAAAGCCAAGGAGCTGCTCGGACAGCTGCTTCGCAAAGTGTTCGCCGCGGAGATGTCGCCGCAGGAATACCAGATTCCGCTGTCGCGGCTGCTGAACAATCTGCTGACGATGATGCAGGAATCGGGCATCAGCCTGAAGCAAATTCACTACGGCACGAGGACGTTGTTCGAGGAGCTGCTCGATTGCCATCTTGCGGCGGAAATCGAGGACTGGTTCTGGACGGCGGTCGTCCATCCGATGATCAAGGTGTTCCGCGACCGCCAGGACGCGCAATACCATAACATTTCCGAGAAAATGATCGAGCTGATCCACCAATATTACGATACCGACCTGACGCTCGAGGAATGCGCCGCGCGGCTGCATTACAACGCCAACTATTTAAGCAGCGTTTTCCGCAAGGAAACGAATTATTTTTTCAGCGAATATTTATCGGCTTACCGGTTCAACGTCGCGAAAAAATGGCTGGCCGAAACGGACATTCCGATCAAGGACATCGCCGCCCGGCTGCGCTATAACAATTCCCAGAACTTTATCCGCTCGTTCCGCAAGCAGGAGGGCTTAACGCCGGGCCAATACCGGCAGAAAACATGGCAAATGCAAGCGTAACCGGTCTAGCGGCCTGCATGAGCCTTTTGACTTGACGAGAAAAACAAATAAGAGCTTGTCTTTGCCCGTAATCCGGTCCAAAGCAAGCTCTTATTCGGTGTTCCTATCGTTACAGTCTTCCGTACTCATGAATTAGTCCAACACGCTTTCCGATTGATCGTCGCCGGAGCTTGCGGCAGCTTCCGCTTCCGCAGCCTCCTCTTCAAGTACCGCTTCTTCCTCGTCGGCTTCTTCCGCTTCCTCTGCGGATGCCTCTACTGCATCGTCGTCCGCTTCTTCCTCAGCGGCTTCTTCCGCAGCTTCCTCCGCTTCAGCATCAGCTTCCGCTTCGACTTCGTCGGCCGCCTCTTCTGCAACCGCTTCCAAAACTTCGTCTTCACCGTCGATGATTTGATCCTCTTGGCTCATTTGTTTCACCTCCCTTGTCCGGTTACTATTCATTCTATCCTTTTTCCTAAACGCGGCAAGAGGTGTAAACTGTCGCCCGCTGTTGCAATTTGGCGTTTCTCATTACAAATTGTTTCAGAAAGATAACGAGCCTTCCCGCATGACGGTCGAAGGCCCTAGCGTGACCTGCCTAATTACAATTTGGATAAATACCATGTTCTATCTTCTTTAGGGTTAATTTTCGATTAAAAAGTTGCGGATGAATAGAGCTGAAACTTAACTATCGCAAAATGATTTACAATAATTATAAAAATAATAAAATGCTCTTGTATAATATTGGGGGAAAGTTCAACTTTCAAAAGGAATGATGCTTATCGAGTAACTAATATGACTAAACTAATATAATTTATTTCAGTTCGGACTATGGAGGGTAAAATAATGAAAAATACACGATTAAATCGCTCTATGTTAATACTATCTTGTTCAGTTGTCGGTACTGTAGCGTTTGCAACCTTTTCAAGCGCAACGATGTTTAGTTGGGACTCCGGAATATGTTAGTTCTTCAGGAACAGTAACAGTAAGAGTGAATGATGATAGTCTAGATTCGCCATATAGTGGGAGTAACTATACGGGTGGCATAGCATTATGGAATGATAGCAGTGCAAACGTAAATATCATAGACAGTGCCTGGTCAACGTCAAATGCTGATTTAATTTCTGTTGAAGAGGACATATGGAATGAAAATGGCTGGGGAAATGGATCAGCATGGACACAACCCGTTAGAGATGATGGTTTAATTTGTGCAGAATATCCAACAAGTAGTGGTGGTTGCGGTAGTAGTGATACTATTGATTATGCTGTCTGAAAAAGATACATCTCTTATGACACAATCACTAGCAGGAGGCTTAAAACCTTCGAATTATGACATCAATGAATTAACTAATAAATATAACTAAGGAGAAATAGAACAGATGAAAAAAAAGAGAGTTATTTCTGTAGCGCTTGCATTGTCTATTTCACTAGTTGTCGGTTCGGTTGCCGGCATTGCTTGGAGTAGATTTGAACAGCAATCAGCCGCTCATTCTGATTTAAGCATAAATTCTTCTAGCGATACTCTAGAAGAAGAGTTTTGGAACGTCGACTTAATTGTTCAGGGAATCGTTATAAGCGAAGGCGAAACTTTTAAAAAGGCTTCCGGCATTACAACGAAGGCAGACTCTTCGTTCGATGTAACTCCGGCAACGATTCAAGTTAACAAAGTACTGTATGGTAACACGGATGAAAGCACTATAACATTTCTTCAACATGGGTCGGACAAAGATTTAAAGGCAAGTAAAAAGTTTGTAGAGAAGGGCAAGGAGGTCATTCTAATCCTTACAAAAACCTCCAGCGGAGCGTACTGGTCCTATAATTTTGAAGACGGGATTTGGAAAGTGGCGAACGGAAAAGTGACATCGGATTCCGCTTCGGAATTATTGCAATCTGCGGATAAAGCCGCAACACAAGGCCAGGATATAAACAGCTTTATCAAGAAAATTGTAAAAGCAGCCAATAATAAGGTTGAAAAATAAAGCTTTAAGCAAACTTCGCAAAAAAGCAGGACCAGCGAATATGCTGGCCCTGCTTTATTTCTTACAGCTAAAAGATTTTATTACGATTCGTCTTACATTTACAGCTTAAACGAAATAAACTTGATCTCCATCTGCTCTTCCACCGCATAGCGGACGCCTTCCCTGCCGATGCCGCTGTCCTTGCGGCCGCCGTAAGGGATCTGGTCGGTGCGGAACGTCGGGATGTCGTTCACGATAACGCCCCCGGCGTCGATATGCTGCGCGGCGCAGAAAGCCCGGTCGATGCGCGGGGTGAAGATGCCGGCGTGCAGGCCGTACCGGGAATCGTTTACGGCGGCGACCGCTTCTTCCAGCGTATCGTAAGGCGCGATCGTCACGACCGGGCCAAACACTTCTTCGGCGACAACCTTCGAAGACGGATTGGCCCCGGTCAGCACCGTCGGCAGCGCGATGTTCCGCTCCGGCTCGGCTCCGCCGCACCTGAGCTCGGCCCCCTCCCGGACCGCCTCGTCGATCCAGCCCGTCACGCGTTCCCATGCCTTTCGTGAAATAAGCGGCGTAATATCGGTGCTCTCCTCCTCAGGAGCGCCCGACTGGAGCTTACCGGCCCGTTCGACGAAGCGCTCCACGAACTCCCCGTACAGCGAACGGTGCGCATAAATCCGCTGGAGCGAGATGCACACCTGGCCGTTGTAGACGAAAGCTCCTTCGACGCAGCGGTCGACGATCGAAGCGACATCTGCGCCTTCGTCTACGATAAGAGCGGAGTTGGAGCCCAGCTCCAGCGTCACCTTGCGGAGCCCCGCCTGCCGATGAATGATTCGGCCGACCTCCGGGCTGCCGGTGAAGGTGACGCCTTTCACGCGCGGGTCCGTCGTCAATATTTCGCTAAGCTCCGCGCCGTAGCCGGGAACGATGTTCAGCACGCCGTCCGGCAGACCCGCTTCCCGGAACAGCTCCGCCAGGAATAAGGCGCTGAGCGGCGTCTGCTCCGCCGGCTTCAGCACGATCGTATTGCCCGCGGCAATGGCCGGTCCGACTTTATGCGCCACCAGATTGAACGGGAAATTAAACGGCGTAATCGCCGTCACGACGCCGATCGGCGTCTTCACCGTAAAGCCGAGGCGGCCGGCTCCGCCGGCGGCGGCATCCATCGGCACCTGCTCGCCCGCCACCGCTTTGGCGGCTTCCGCGGCAAAGCGGTACGTCTCGATCGTCCGGGCGATCTCGCCGCGCGCCGCCCGTATCGGCTTGGCCGCCTCCTGCACGAGCAGGCGGACGCATGCTTCGCTCCGCTCGGCCAGCAGCTCCGCCGCCCGGTACAAAATATCCGCCCGCTTGTAGGCGGGCATATGTTTGAACGACTGGTAAGCCTCATGCGCGCTTACGATGGCGACTTCCGCCTCTTCGGCATCGGCCATCGCGACCTCGGCCAGCAGCCGGCCGCCGTACGGCGCGTACAGCGGCTCATAACGTTTGGCCTTGCGCCATTCGCCGCCGATCCACAAATCGTATCGTTCCATTCTGACAACCTCCTTCAACGCTTGCCCTCGCTTATGTATACCCGGTCCGGCCCGTTTTAAATCCGCGATCTGCGGATCGCCTGATTGATCACTTCGGAGAAGACGAGTCCCATCGCGATCGCGCCCGAGATCATGAACGCTTTGGACGCCAGCTGCAGCGCCGTGTCGTAATCGTATCCGACGAAGCTGCGCATCGCGTCGTACGCCGTGCCGCCCGGCACAAGCGGGATGATGCCCGCCACGCTGAACACGATAATGGGCGTCTTGTACACCTTCGCGAAAATCTGGCTGACGACCGCCACGACGCAGCTTGCGACAAGCGCGGCGATAATCGGATCGACCGGAATCCGCAGGCAGGAGGTATACAGGAACCACCCGAGCATGCCGACAAAGCCGCACTGGATAACCGTCCTTCGCGGCACGTTAAACAGGACGGAGAAGCCCGCCGTTCCGATAAAGCTGGTAATAAGCTGTTCCGCCATGTTCATCCGATCATCCCCGTTCCGTTATAAAGCGACAGGACAAACGCGATGCCGGAACCGATGGCAAAGGCGGTAAGCAGCGCTTCGGCTCCTTTGGACAAGCCGGAGACGAAATGCCCCGCAATCAGGTCTCGCACCGCGTTCGTAATGAGCAAGCCCGGCACAAGCGGCATGACCGAGCCCAAAATAATCGAATCCAAATTGCGCCCGACGCCGGCCGTCACCGTCAGGCAGGAGAGAACGCCCACCACAATGGCGGCCAGCAGCTCGGCGAACAGCTTGGCGCGCACGAACCGGTGGAAGAAGGTGACGGTGCAAAGCGCCGTCCCGCCGATGACGAATGCGGCCAGAAAGTCGCTCCATTCGCCTCCGAACATAATCATAAAGCAGCCGCTTGCGATTGCCGCGCTCAGCAATTTTACCCGGAACCGGTACCCGACCTCCTTCTTTTCCAGCTCGCAGAGAAGCCGGTGCGCTTCTTCTACGGTCAACAGGCCTTGGCTAAGCTTGCGCGAAATATCGTTCACATCGGTCACCTTCTGCAGGTCGGTGGAACGCTCCGATATGCGGACCAGCCTGGTGACCGGCTCCGATCCGTCGATCGCAAATATAATACCCGTCGGCGTGACGTAGCTATGCGCATGCTCCAGCCCGCAAGCCGCCGCAATCCGAATCATGGTGTCTTCGACTCTGTACGTTTCCCCGCCGCTTTCCAGCATGATTTTGCCGGCAAGCAGGCATAGCTTCGCAACTTCGCCCGACGGGCTGTTCCTGTGAATCACTGCCCAATATCCCCTAACGTTCGATAATAATGCTATTATACCATCCGCACGGACGGTATGCCTGTCCCGCACATCGCGGCAGCAACATCAAACTTGGTCCCGACGCATCAAGTCTCGGACCTAAGGAACCGACGGGGGCTCCTCTCCATCACCTTCTTCCAAACCAAGCTTCCGCCAGCAGCCTGATGCCGGGCTCGATGTCTTGCTCCTTGACCCCTCCGAATCCGAGCATGACGCTCGAACGGACGGAAGGATCCGGCTCCGCCCAATGCTTTAAAGGCGAATAGATCCGAACGCCGTTATGAGCCGCCAGCTTCTCCAATTCGCCGTAATCGCGGTCTTTCACGAGCAGGATCATATGCAAGCCCGCATTGTAGTCCGCCGCTTCGACGCGCTCCCCCATATGCCTTCGGACAGCCCGCAGCACAGCCTGATGCTTCAGCTGGTACAGCCTGCGCATCCTGCGGATGTGCCGGTCGAAATAACCTTCCTTCATAAAAAGAAACAACGCTTTCTGCATGAGCGGAGAGACGGACTGGCTTTCGCCGCCGGCGTTTGCCCGGAAACGGGCGGCCAGATGCGGCGGCACGACCGCATAGCTTAAACGGGCCGCCGGGAACAAGCATTTGGAGAACGTTCCGGCATAGATGACGCGTTCGTTCCGGTCCAGCGACTTCAAAGCCGGAATCGGCTGCCCCTGATAGCGGAATTCGCTGTCGTAATCGTCCTCGATAATATAGCCGTCCCGCTCGGCGGCCCATTGCAGCAGCTGCATCCGCTTCTGCACGGGAAGCACCATCCCCATCGGGAACTGGTGCGAGGGCGTCACATAGACGGCGCCCGCTCCGCTGTCCCTGAGCCGCTTCACGTCGATGCCGTCTTCCTCGAGCGGTATGGGCGCAATCGGACAGCCGTGCAGCCGAAACATAACGCGCACCCCGTCATAACCCGGCTCCTCCATCGCGACAAGCCGGCCCGCCAGCGGCAGGTGCCTGCATAGAAACCCGACGGCCTGCTGCGTTCCCGCGAACAGAAACAGCTGCTCCGGCTCGCAGTCTACCCCGCGGGAGCGGCGCAGATAGGCGGCGATTTGCCCCCGCAGCTCCGGCTCGCCTTGCGGATCGCCGTAGCCAAGCGTCTCCGAGGACGACAGCAGCGCTTCGTTCATGCATCTTCGCAGCATGCCGACCGGGAAGATGCCGGCATCCACGTCGCCGTATCTAAAATCGTACCGGACGGGACGAGTTTGCCCGTTACCGGCCGTCCCGCCTCGATCCGCCCCGCTGCCGGACGTCCCGCTCGGGTCCCGCCCGGCTTCCATTGCGCCGGAAGGCGACTCGCCGGTAACGGGCTGCTGCCAGGCCGGCATAATGTACAAGCCGCTCCGCGGCCGGCTCTCGGCATACCCTTCCGCCAGCAGCTGCTGGTATACCGTCTCCACCGTCTGCTTGCTGATCCCGAGATGCGAGGCCAGCCGGCGAATGGACGGCAGCTTGTCGCCATCGGCCAGCGCCCCCGCTTCAATCTGCTTCCGGATATAGCGGTACAGCTGCATGTACAACGGGACGCTGCCGTCCCGATCAAGCGCGGGAGTCAAATCCATATCGATCGCATCCCATCTGTCCTTATGATTTTGTTATAAACTGTCTATTTTGAACAGGTCAAATGTTTCCTACAATCATTGTATCATACGATTTTCGTACGAGAAGGAGAGATTTCCATGAGCATGCAGCCGATTCGATACGCGAAACGCGAGTGCCGGGATCAGGACAAAATCGACTTGTTCCTTCAGCAAGCCGCTGCCGGCTATCTCGGGTTGTCCGTTGACGATATGCCTTATGTCGTGCCGCTCAATTACGTTTGGCTGAACGGAGCCGTTTATTTTCACGGGGCCGCCGAAGGCCGCAAAAACGATATGATCGCCCGTAACGCCCAAGCTTGCTTTACAGTCTGCGAATCGCCGGGGACGATCGCATCGCCGATCCCCGCCCATACCGACACGGCGTATATGAGCGTCATGCTGTTCGGCGCCGTTCGGCCGGTTGAAGGGCTGGACGAAGCGGTGGAGGCGATGCAGGCCATGCTGGACAAATATGTGCCGGGCTACTTCAACCAGCCGCTTGCGGCAAGCCATCTCGACAAGTACCGCTCGTCGCTCGGCAGCCGGACGGTCGTCATGAAGCTCGTCCCCCATACGATAACCGCCAAGGAAAACGATCAGCCGGAGAGCGCCTTGTTTTACAGGGGACGCAAAGCCGCCGACGATGCCCGAAGCCGCAGCGGCGAGGGTTAAGAGGAGAATAAGAACGAATTTTTCTGAACGGAGGGAACTTGTCTATGCTGACGAACGAGGAAATGATAAACTATTTGGCCAGACTCGGAATTCGCGAGATTCAGCCGCCGACCCGATCCTTTTTATTTGAACTCCATAAAGCCCATGTAGAGCGGATTCCATGGGAAACCGTCGATATTTTTGCCGGAAAGCCGGTCCCCATCGATATTAAAGCGTCCGTACAACTGATGGTGAACCGAAGAAGCGGCTATTGCTTCCATCTGAACGGGGCATTCGGCGAGTTATTGCGCGCCTTAGGTTATCAGGTTTCATGGCACAGGGCCGGCGTTCAGCCGCTTGGTGAAGAGCCTCGCGTCAATTCTTTTCATCTTGGAATGACGGTCTGCTTCAAGAACGAACAAGAAGCGGATGAGAGATGGATCGTCGATGCCGGTCTGGGCGATATGCCGTATGAGCCGCTGCCTCTTCGTCCGGGAATTTATCAACAAGGTCCCTTGATGTATAAGGTCATGGAGTCCGGCGTGACGAAAGGCGGTTGGCGGTTGGAGCATGATCCTCAGGCTTCGTTTGCCGGCGCCGATTATGCACCGGATGTGGTCCATGATCTGGAGGAGTTTAAACCGAAACACGAAATTTACAGCCGTTCGGCGGATTCTCCCTGGATGAACTTGTTTCTGGTTCGGCACAGGCATGCAGCCGGAAGCAACGAACTTCGAGGCTGCGTCTGGATTAAACGGGAAGGGCGCGATATCGTGAAATCGGAAATTCAATCGAAATCGCAATGGCTGGAAATCTTGGGCGACGTTTTCGATGAACATTTGGTTAGCTACAGCGGTCAGGAACGCGATGAGTTATGGAAAAAAGCTTGGAAGCTGCACGAGGAATGGAAACGAAAAAATGCTATATAGTCGGTTTCTGCAACTTTCCAGCGAGTGGAAACGTTAGAGATATAAATCATACAAGTTAACCGCTGGATTGGAGTAAATATGTCTTTTATTAACCGAATCCTCTGCGTAACAGGCGGAGGTTTTTTTCTGACCGTTTTCATTTCTTCCTTTGTGAATACTGTGGGCCAATTCGGATCCGCATGGTTGGCGATTGCCGCGCTTGTCGCAGCCTTCATCCCGGCGCTGCTTATCATCCACTGGACATGCAGCCGCATGAGTAAGATAAAGTTTCTTATCCTTATCCTGTCTTTGGGGTTCGGTCTCCGGATCGCCTGGATCTTATGGAATCCGGCACCTCCGGCATCCGATTTCCTATTTATGTACAACGCCGCTCTTCACGCGGCTGCCGGCGACTTTTCCTTCGGCGAATCTCCTTATTATACGAGCTTCCCTTATCAGTTCGGCTTTACCATGTACGAAGCTTTGATCATCGGGCTGTTTGGAAATCATCATCTGTTTGTTCTCAAGCTCTTGAATGTCTTATTTAGCACAGGTACCGCGCTTGTCGTCTATCTGTTCGCTTCAAAGGCGTTTAACGAGACCAGCGGCAGGATCGCCATGCTGTTCTATCTGTTTTATCTGCCTAATATTACGATGTGTTCCGTGCTGACGAATCAGCATATTTCCGTTTTCCTGTTTCTGCTCGGCTGCTTGCTGCTGCTTCAACGCGGCGATTCGGCCGTTCGCTGGCTGCTCGCCGGACTGGCTTTGGGGCTCGGAAATTTGATGCGTCCGATCGGGGTTGTTTATTTGGCCGGGATGCTATTTTTTTTCGTTCCCGTATCGTGGCGCTTATGGCGGACAGCCTTTAAACGGCAAACGGCGATTAATGCCGCAAAACTGGCAGGAGCAATCGCGGTGTATGTTCTTGTACAGCTTTCCGCCAGCTTTCTGCTTGTTTCGTCCGGGATTGCCGGGCAGCCCTTATCCGGAGGCGATAAATATTGGAAGTTTATGGTTGGTCTGAATGCGGAAACGAACGGCAGCTGGAATATGGAGGACTCCCGTTACGCGAACCGGTATGCTTTCGGAGAAGAACGTCATCGGGCTGAACTGATCAAGATTAAGGAGCGGCTGGAGAACAAGCCGGAGCTGCTCGCATTGATGGGCAGGAAACTGACTTTGCTGTGGGGATCCCCGGATTCGTCCCCTTATTGGAGCTTGCAGGGCATTAACAGACAAGATTTAGAAAGCCTGCTGAGCAAATGGGAACAACCGTTCTACGTCCTGATGTGCGCTTTCGGAACGGTGAGCATGATCATGTTATGGAGATCCGGAAGGCAATCGGAAGCTGTATTTGGCTTGGTTGTGTTATTGCTATACGCAGCGGCTCATTTGCTCATCGAGATTCAGTCCCGTTACCGTTTGGATTTGATTCCCGTCTTCATCCTTCTGCAGAGCTGCGGCGCTTATCATGCTTATATTTGGATTCGGGAAGCCCGGCTTCCGTTTGGTTATGGCCAAAGAAACGGAAAAGAACTCGGGATGTGACGAGCGATTCGCGATGAAAGGTGAGAGAAAAGAAAATGAGAATCGTTGAAGTTATACCCTATAACAAACAGTGGGTTCAACAATTCCAAGAGGAAGCGAATCGGCTTCGCCAAATTTTAGGTCCGGAATTAGTCGAGATTCATCACATCGGAAGTACGTCCGTATCCGGACTGGCCGCTAAGCCGATCATCGACGTTATGCCTATCGTCCAGAATATTCATCTTATCGATCAGTACAAAGAATGCATGATTTCGAACGGATACGAACCGAAAGGCGAGAACGGCATCCCGGGAAGACGATACTTTGTAAAGGGGGGCCATAACCGATCTCATCATATCCATATTTATGATGCCGGAAATCCGCAAATCCAAAGGCACCTTGCATTCCGGGACTATCTGAGAGCCCATCCCGACGCAGCGAGAGAATATGGCGAATTGAAAACGAAGCTGGCCTCGCAATTCCCTCATGACATAACCGCGTATATCAAAGGTAAAGCAAAATTTGTTGAAAAAATCGATAAACGGGCAACCGATTGGTATGCAAGTAACGAAACAGCCAAACCTTAGACAAGGTTTGCGTCGCAAACCGCTCTTTGGCCGATTATAGGAGGTAGAACATGCATAGTTCCACTTTGATGATGCAGCTGTTTCCGATCATCCTTGTTATTGTTTACCGGCTGTTCATTTTACTTGGGCTATATGCGCTTTACTTTAGATTAAATCGTATTGCATAAATTGGGATGAGTATAGCCCAAGCCGCTCCGTTATGCGTTGAGCCAAAGTCTTCCGTTCGTTTAGTCGTTAAACGCGTACGGCTCTATGTTGACCCAACTGGTGGATGATTAGCTCCTCGGCCCGCCCGTATTCATCCGCAGCGAATTCAACCCGCACCTCGGGTACTATGATGAAAAATAGCGTTGAGCTAAGCGGATACAGCTCATATGAAGGCTGTCCAGGCAAGAGGAGTACGAGGCAATCCTGAACAATCTTAACTTTCAGGTGCTGACCGTCCTCCAAGACGTAATCGCCCTCATAGCCGGCATAAACTGCCGGATCGAGCGGGATCGCCTCTGGCTGCGCCTTCGGCTCAGGAATAGGGACAGGCTGTCCAAACAGGATACTTTCGGCAGCTTGAATGACCGCTTGCTGGGACTCGATATCGCGGTCCGTATTGCTGAGATAGATGAGGGTCTGATCGTTATCCAGATATCGGGTCATCATCGTATAATAACCTGGCCAGCCTCCGCTGTGGGAGACCGACTTGCCCTTTGAATCGTCTTCCGAAATGATCCAGCCGAATCCGTAATCGAATGCTTCTCCATTATTAAGCCGTCCGGGCGTAAAGGCCTCCATCCAGGCTGTCTTCGTTATCAGTTCCCCTGCTTCGATGGCCCGATCGAAGCGGTACAGGTCTTCAATCGTCGACTGGACCGTGCCGTCCCCTTGAATGCCGTCCAAATAAACGACGAAATCCTGATCCTCCAGCTCTTCCGGCAGACGATAATCATGGCGCTTCCAATCGTACGAATAACCGATGGCATCGTTGGTCAGCTTCCTTCCCGCGAGCCTTCGGTTGAACACGCATGTCCGGTGCATCCCAAGCGGGTGAAACAGTTCTTGCTTCATAAATTCAGCAAAGGAGAGACCGGATATGCGCTCAATCAAAATGGCTAACAGCACATAACCGGTATTACTGTACATCCATCGTTCATTCGGTGCGAACAACACTGGCGGCCGATAGCGCTTCAGCATCGACAGCACATCGTCGTTGACGGCGATCCGGCTACGGTCCCAATGCTCGAGGAAAAGCAGCATGTAATCCGGTAGGCCGGATGTATGATGAAGCAAGTGTCGAATCGTCATCCCCGAATACGGAATATCCTCAAGCCAGTCCTCAATCGGGTCGTCATAGCCGAGACGGCCTTGCTGCTCTAGCAGCATGATGCCGGCGGCCGTGAAAGGCTTCGAAAGGGAGGCTAACTCGAAGACTGTATCCGGATTAAGCATCCGGCCGCTATCGCAATCCGCCCAGCCATGTGCTCCTTGGTACAGTATTTGCCGGCCTCTCGCGATTAACATGACACCATTGAACATTCCTTTGTCTGCAGCTGACTCAAGTAACTCCTCCATTTGCTTCGCTTCTTTCATATCCGGCTTCCTCCTTCATGATACGATAATTTATCGCTCTAAACATTTAAGCATACTTAACTAAAGGCCGAAAATAGCGGCATTTAAACCTTCTTAAATGCCGCTTTCCTTCGTTAATTCCGCCTCGACAATTCCCTTTAGCTTGAATACAAGATCCCGCATAGCAAGCAGCTCTTCGGGTTCAAGTTTGGCGTAAAAGCGTTCTGCAATGCTTTTCTCCACTTCTGCCTGCCGCATGAAATAGCGATGTCCCTGTTCTCCAAGCTCGACAAGAATCTCTCGTCTGTTTTGCGGGTTAATATGGCGTTTGACATAGCCTTCTTGCTCCAGTTTGGTAATTTGCTGGCTGACTGCGCTTGAAGTCATCTTCAATTTTTCAGCGAGTTCCTTTACCGTTTGCTGACGCTGTTGGTGCAAATACTCCAGCAGTATCGTCTGGGAAGCAGTAAGAGGACTGTCCAACAAGTCCTTGTAAACCTCAAGGAGCATGAGATTGCATGCGTATTCAGCGTCATTCATTTCCTTTACGATCCGATAAAGCTGCTCATTCATCCGTTTCACCTATCGATAATTAAGATCACTTAACTATTTAGTGTGCTTTAATCTTACATTCGTTATATATTGCCGTCAAGTCGATATGCTGCTAAGGTTGATTACCCGTTCCTGATCGATTGCATGCACAAAAGAACCTTCGGTCTCCGATGGATCGAAGGTTCTATCGCTTTATTCGGGACGTTCGATTTATACGCAACCGATTATCGATGAGTACGACACCCGGCTGCCTGACGGCCAATAGGCGCGTTCCGCTTAAACTTCCCTCCCGCCCCACTTACGCTTTCATCTTTTTCTCCAGCAGCTCCAAATAAAGAACTTGCAGAAACTTCTTGCAATTCACCTTGCAGCGCTCCGTCAGCCGCTTGTCCTCAAGCTCCTGCATCTTCAGCCGGATGTCCTGAAAATCGAAATAAAGCGGCGCGTAATGCTCGAACTTCGGATGGCCGTAATCCATGAGGCCAAGCCCGGCGATATGGGTGAGCGCCGCCTGCACCGCTCTGCGGATCCGCTGCTCGACGGCCTTGCTCTCCTTCTCCGGATCCTCGGGCCTCGCCTCCCGGGCCGCCGCGTCGTACAACAGCTTCAGCGGCGGCAGCTCCCGCTCTTGCCGCTCCATCAAATAATCGATAATGACGGCAATGTCGCGGCTTCCGCTTTCGGTGGCGATGCCGAGATCCATCAGAATCATTTGCGTCATTTGAGCGGTCGTGGGACTCTGGCTCTTGACGCTGGGCTCCTGCACTCTCGTGCCGATTTTGGACAACGAATCGGTAATTTCCTTCAAATAATGCCGAATCCACCACTGCTCGTTGATTCGGGAGAGAACGGCTTCCACTTCCACCTTGTTGATCGGCTTCTGAATGTAAAACTCGATGCCCGCCTGATACGCTTTACCGATCATATCCTTGTTCTCGATCTGGGAGATCATGACGTATTTGCCCTGGTATACCCGATTCTTCAGCCGGTTGATCGTCTCGATGCCGTCCTGGTCGGGCATCAGCAGATCGATCAGCACAATGTCCGGATTGCGCTGCAGAATCATCCGCTCGCCTTCGCAGCCGCCGCCCGCCATTCCGATCACTTCGCCGAACCCGCCGCGCTCGATGATCGTCTGCAGCATTCTGCGGCTGACCGCATCGTCGTCCACAATACAATAGGATGGCATAGTTACACTCCCTCCTTCAGGCGTTCCGTCGGAATTTCCACCACAAAGCTTGTGCGTCCCGGCTCCGAGAACAAGCGGATGCCGCCGCCAAGCGACCCCACGATCTCCCTCACATGCGAAAGACCGATGCCGGTGGCGGCATAGCCGGTCTGGCTGAACTTGGTCGTAAAGCCCGGCTCGAAGATCATCTCCCGGTCCTGATCCATAATGCCCGGCCCGTTATCGGTTACGGTCAACACCGTACGGCCTCCCCGGGTCTCGACTTCGACCTTGATCACGCCTGCCGCTTCAATCGCTTCCACCGCATTGGACACCAGATTGTTCAACACCGTAATAAGAGGAATATAGCGTTCCGTTATGTAATGCACCCATACTTCTTTCTCGAGGACGATCGCTTTGCCCAGCATCATCATGTATTCGTAGTTCGATTTGATGACGAAATCGACGATTTCGTCCATCCGCATCTCCGAAGCCGTCTCCCGGTCGAACAGCTTAAGCAGCCCGGCGAGGATGCGCTGCGAATCTTTCTTGACCTCGTGGATTTGCTGCGTCAGCTCCAGCACGGATCGGCTAACGTCGCGCAAGCCCGCTTCGGTCAGCCGGGTGTACAGCTCATGGCTTCTCGCGGTGATCGATTCGATCGTATTCATCGACTTGCGCAAATAAAAAACTTCCCCGTAAAGCCCGCTCCCGATGTTCAGCATCTGCTCCATCCGCTTCTGCTGCTCCTGGTGAAGCACCTTCATCCGGCTGATCGTCATGCTGCTGTATACGCCGATGACGAAATAGCTGCGGATGACGGCCGTACCGGCAAGCAGCAGCCACTCCTTCTGCCAGGACATAACCGGCATCCGGTAAATGAAACTGCGGGCGAGCAGCTCCGCTTCGTTGGATATAAAATCGACGCCGGCGATATAAGCGCCCAGGAGCAGCGGAGGGAAATCCCGCCAGCGATGCCGGATACGGCTCATCATAAAAGCAAACGCGACATAGTACACTCCGGCCGGGCAATGGGCAAGCAGACGATCTCCCGCATTCTCCAAGCTCATCGCCAAGGCCAGATCAAGCGCGGTACGGAACAATAAAACGGTCAGGCCGGTCACAAGGCCGGCCCGCACAAAGGGAAGCTTCCGGAACAGCAGCAGACAGAGCAGAAAGGCGCTTGTGCCAAGCCCGATGCGGAAGCCTTCTCCGCTGAACGGCGTGATCCGCAGCTGTCCGGCTAAAGCCGTAATAAGGGCGCAGAGCAGCAGCTGCGCCGGCTGCCCCCTCATCCATTTGTCCATCTTCGCACCCCTCCGTTGTCGTTAGCCTGCGGAATCGGTGCCTACAGCCGCCGTTTCCCGCGCTGTAAGATCTTAAGATAGAAGTGCCGGAATAACCTTATCCGTTAAATCATATGCAAAGCTTGCCCGATTTTTTACGGTCCCACGAACGATTGAAACAGCTCCCACAGCTGCTTGCCGATGAGCAGCGCGCACACCGTCAAGAAGAGCGGCCGGACATAAACGGATCCCTTCCGGATCGCCATGCGCGAGCCAAGCCACGAGCCCAGGATCATAGCCGCCCCCATCGAAAGGCCGATGCCGTAATGAACGGAGCCCAGCGCGATGAACGTGGCGAGGCTCGCCAGATTGCTGCCGAAGTTCAGCACCTTCGCATTGCCCGCCGCCCGGACGAAATCAAAGCCGAGCAGCAAAAAGGCGAACAGCAGGAACGATCCCGTTCCCGGACCGAAAAAGCCGTCGTAAAAGCCAAGCGCCAGCGCGGCTGCGCCGATCAAAACGGCGGACTTGCGGGTAAAGCCCGCAAAGGAGGAACGGCTCCCCCAGCTGCGGCGGAATATCGTATAGACGGTGATCCCGATCAGCATAAAAACGACAAGCGGCCGCAAAAAATCGGAAGGGATCTGCTGCAGCACGAACGTTCCGGCTACCGCTCCGATCAGCGACAGCGGAAACAGCCGGAGTCCCGTCTTCAGCTCCACATGCCCCGAACGGATAAACGATATCGTGCTGGTCAAAGATCCCATCGTGCCCGCCAGCTTGTTCGTGCCGAGCACAAGCGCCGGCGGCATCCCCGTCGCGAGCAGCACCGGGACGGCGATCAAGCCGCCTCCGCCGACAACCGCATCCACGTACGCGGCGAAGAATCCCCCCGCCAATACAAACATTAACATTTCCAGGCTAAGCTGCTCCAATGGCGACATTCCCCTTTAGTTAAACCCATTTGTGTTCCAGGCGGCGCGAAAGCAGGGACAGCAAATAATTCGTGCAGAAGTAGAGCAGCGCCACGAAGACGAGCACCGGAATCGTATAGCCCAGGTTCTGGGCGACGACGATTTTGGCATGGTGCATCAGCTCCGGCAGCGTAATGACGGTCGCGAGCGACGTATCCTTCAACAGCGAAATAAATTGGCTGACGATCGGCGGCACCATCCGGCGCAGTCCTTGCGGCAGCACGATATGCCACAAAGTCTGCAGGTATCCAAGCCCCGAAGAGCGGGCCGCTTCGATCTGCCCTTTGTCCACGGACAGAAGACCGCCGCGCACCACTTCCGAGATCATGGCGCCCTCGAACAGGCTGAGCGCCAAGATGGCCGAACGCTCCGCTCCCAGCTTCATTCCCAGTTCCGGCATCGCCAGGAAAGTAAAAAGTATAATTAATAATAGCGGCAAATTGCGAATGAGTTCAACTAAAGAAGCCAAAATCGGCTTGATGACCGGAAGCTTCATGTAACGGACGGCCCCTACGACCGTGCCGATCAGAAAACTGAAAATAATGGAGAAGAACGCCACTCGAAGAGTGACGTAAAATCCTTCGAATATAAATCGGACGTTAGCCTCCGAGAACGCGCCCCAGATGTCCAAAACGGCATCCCTCCTTCATCGGCGTCAACCCGCTTTGCTTAGCCTGCGCTCAAGCCGATTCGACATATAGCTTAGCGGAAGCGTCAGCAGCAGGTAAAACACGGCGACATAAATATAGGTTTCTACAGTGGCATACGTCTCGTATGCGATCTGATCGCCGAAATACATCAGGTCAAATCCGGCAAAGACGCTAAGGATGGACGAATTTTTGACCAGGTTGATAAATTGGTTGCTTAGCGGCGGGATCACGATGCGGACCGCTTGCGGCAGGATGACGTAACGCATCGTCTGGACGTAGGTCAGCCCGGAAGCTTCCGCCGCCTCCCGCTGCCCTTTCGGGACGGAGAGGATGCCGGCGCGAATCGCCTCCGCGATAAAAGCCGCAGTATAGACCGTTAGTCCGATCGTGCCGCACGTAAATCCGTCCAGCGTAACGCCAAGCAGCGGCAGCCCCCAATAAAACGCGTACACGACAAGCAGCACCGGAATATTGCGGATAAACTCGACATAAGCGGTGCCGGCCGCCCGCAGCGCCCGGCTTGGCGTAATGCGGAAGACCGCGATGACCGTGCCGAGGACAAAGCTGCCGACTAGCGCCAAGACGCTGGCGAGAACCGTATAGCCCAAGCCGCGCATATAACTGTCGAAATAACGGATGACGATGTCCCAATCCCCCATGACGCTGTCTCCTTTCCCGGCGATAGCGCCGTTGCCGTTCCGGGGAGGAACGGCAACGGCCCTGCCCCCGTCCGTTATTCAGCCGGCGGTTCTCCGATCCACTGCTCGTAAATTTTATTGTAGCTGCCGTCTTCCTTCATCGCCTTCAAGCCTTCGTTGACGGCGGCGGCCAGCGTCGTGTCGCCTTTCTTGACGGCGATGCCGTAAGGCTCGTCGGTGAACGGCTCGCCCACGACCTCATAGTTGCTGTCCTGAGCCGCCATGCCGTACAAAATCGCGTTGTCCGTCGTCAATGTATCGCCTTGGCCCGCCTTCAGGGCGCTGAACGCATCCTGATAGTTGTCGAATTCGAGCACGGTCGCGTCCGGCGCTTTCTCCTTAATGTTGTTGACCGAGGTCGAGCCTTTGACGGCCAATACCTTCGTCCCCTTCTTCACGTCCTCAAGCCCTTTGATCGGGCTTCCTTTCTTCACGAGAAGCGATTGGCCCGCCTTGAAATACACGTCGGAAAACTCCACCTGGTTCTTCCGCTCTTCGGTTATCGTCATCGTAGCCACGATCATGTCGATATCGCCGTTGTCCAGCATTTGAATCCGCGTCTTCGACGTCACCTCGACCAGCTCCACCTTCGTTTCGTCGCCGAGAATATGCTTGGCGAGCGCCTTCGCGATGTCGACGTCGAAGCCTTCGACTTCGCCGGTGGTCGGGTTTTTGAGCCCGAACAGCTTCGTATCGTATTTGACGCCCACGATCAGCTTATCGCGGCTTTTGATCTTATCGAGCCCCGACGCCGGCGCTTCGGCCGAAGGGCTTTCGCTTGGCGTCCCGCTGGCTCCGCCGCCATTGGCCCCGCTCTCCCCATTGCTTCCGCCGGCTCCGCAGCCCGCCAGCACCAGCATCAACATACATACAAGCGCAACGCTTAAACTCGTCCACTTTCTCATCTTTGTTCCTCCCCCGTATATTCGTTCTTAATGATTCAAGACGCGCTGCAAAAACAGCTTCGCCCTCTCCTCGCGCGGCTCGGTAAAAAACGCTTCCGGCACGCTTTCCTCGACGATCCGCCCTTTGTCCATAAAGACGACGCGGTCCGCCACGTCGCGGGCGAAACCCATCTCATGCGTCACGACGACCATCGTCATTCCTTCCCGCGCGAGCGCCCGCATGACGTCAAGCACCTCGCCGACCATCTCCGGGTCAAGCGCGGAGGTCGGCTCGTCGAACAGCATAATATCGGGCTTCATGGCGAGCCCTCGGGCGATCGCCACGCGCTGCTGCTGGCCTCCGGACAGCTGAGACGGGTAGCTGTGCGCCTTGTCGGCAATGCCGACCTTCTCCAGATACAACATGGCCGTCTCCTCGGCTTCCCGCTTGGATACGCCAAGCGCTTTAATGGGCGCGAGGGTAATGTTTTCGATCACTTTCTTGTGCGGATACAGATTGAAATGCTGGAACACCATGCCGATTTTGCGCCGGACCTTGTTGATGTCCGTCCGGGAATCGTGAATTTTGGCCCCGCCTACAACCAGTTCGCCGCTCGTGATCGACTCCAGCCGGTTAATGCAGCGAAGAAGCGTGCTTTTGCCCGAGCCGGACGGTCCGACGACCACGACGACCTCTCCCTGCTCTACGCGAAGATTGATGCCTTGGAGGACGTGAAAGTCACCGTAGTGCTTCTCCACCTGCCGGAACTCAATCAATGGATCACCCCGTCTGTTTTCAGAATTTTTAAAAAATCCGGATAAGCCGATTTTCCACCTCTCCTACGAAATCCTATGCCATCCTACAAGCCGATTTTTAACATCGCGTAAAGGAGGCATGGCCAACCTACGCAAACCTACAACCGCACCGGCTTCCATTGGCATAAAAAAAGGACCGTCCCATTGGGACAGTCCTTTGACTTGAAGCTATTCGCCGGGGCCGGCTGGCGGCTATTAATAAGCCAGCGCGAACAGGCCTTGAATATGCGACAGGTAGCGAATGTTGCTCGCTTCCTTCATAAGCGATGCCGGCAAGCCTTTCAATTCGATGTTGTTGCCGCCGATGAAGCCGATGCCGTCCTTGCGGCCAAGGCTTGCAAGCGTACCGGAGAAGACCGGCGTGAATTTGTCCATGACGCCGCCTTTAACGAGCACGGACAGGTTGTAGCCGATCGTTTCGCCCATTTGCCATGCGAGCTGAGCGGTCGGAGGATAAGGACGCTCGCCGCCTTCCGGGAATACGACGGCGCAGTCGCCCGCCACGAATACGTCCGGGTGCGAAGTCGATTGCAGCGTCGGGGTAACCGTCGAACGTCCGCGGTCTTCGGCCAGGCCGCACGAGCCGACGATCGGATGGCCTTTGACGCCGCCCGTCCAGATGATCGTGTTCGATTCGATCGTTTGGCCGTTTTTGAGCGAAACGGTGTTTTTGGTCGCTTCCGTGATGGCAACGCCTTGCAGGAACGTAACGCCGCGTTTCGTCAAGCTTTCGACCGCGCGCTCGATCAGCACTTTCGGGAACATTGGGATGATCGAAGGACCCGCTTCCACGCAGTAGATCGTGATGTCGTTGAAGTCGATGCCTTTCGCGCGGCAAATTTCAGGCAGTTTGTCCGCGAATTCGCCGACCAGCTCGACGCCGGTCAGGCCGCCGCCGCCAACGACGATCGTCGCGTCGGCTTTGTTGCCGGATTGCTTGTAAGCGTCCAGGCGAGCTTCGACGTGAGCGCGGATTTTGTTCGCGTCCGCCGCCGATTTCAGCACCATGCTGTTCTCTTCCAGACCAGGGATGCCGAAGTAGTTCGTTTCGCTGCCGAGGGCGACGACAAGCGCGTCGTATTTGTAAACCGTGCCGCTTTCGAGCACGACCTGCTTGTCGTCCGGCTTGATTTCTTTAACCGTGTCGACGACAACGTTGACGTCCTTCGAACCGACCAGCTTGCCGAGCGGAAGCGCAACGGCTTTCTCGTCGATCGTGCCGCCCGCCAGACGGTGCAGCTCGGTAATGATTTGGTGCGTCGGGTAACGGTTAATGATGGTGATGTTGGCTTCCGCCGCCGACAAATATTTGCGCGCGGTCAGCGCCGACAGAACGCCGCCGTAGCCGCCGCCGAGAATAAGAATTTGTTTCGTCATCTTCCGTCCTCCTCCTGTCCTAGTGTTGTTGCTTGCGCTCTGCGATCACGGCAAGGAAAGCTTGAGCGAAACGAAGCGTTTTTTGAACTTCTGGATCTTTCAACATTCTGAGCAGGCCGAACAGGCCGACCGTCGTGCCTGCGTCCGCTTGCGCGCGTTCGCCGGCTTCGATGGCCGCCGATGCGATTCCTTTGGCTTTCTCTTGTACAGGCTTAACGAACTCGGCGAGACCGTGCGAGAGATCGTTAATCAGCACTTTGTCCGTCGCAACGAGCTGGGCGAAATCGTAAGCTTTCGTAGCCAGCGTAACGATTTCGGCGAGCTTGGGCAGCGCGTCCACCAATACGGTAAGAGATTGTTGAACTTCCGGCTTCATCAGCTGGTCGAGCACATCAAGCGTTTTTTGTTCCTCGACAACTGCCGTTTCTTGAGGAGCAGATGTTTGTGACATAAGAGAAAGTCCTCCTTTGCGTAGTTTCGGTTGCCTGAACCCTAACGAGTCAAGCACACGAAACCGTGCCGTTTCCCGGACATTGTAACATTTTTCACATAGGAGTCGTCAATAGGCTGCTGCAGCCGCAGCGGAACGCTCCCCGCCTCCAAGGAAATGACACCGTTTCGCGGACATGACTCATTCGTTCTTCTAACCTTTGGTTCTATTGTACACCTTTTGGTCACAAAATTAAAAAAGAATTTTTTTCAAAACGAAGATTTTTGTCGAAAAGCGCTCTTCAGCCTATTCGCCGGCCGGATCTGCGCTATTCGAGTCCGGGCGATAACAGGTCCAAAACACGGTCCGCAAATTGCGCCTGTTCTTCCAAAGACTCCTCTCGGCCCAAAAAATTCAGCTGAAACGCATGTTGAAAACAGCTTCCCAGCAATAAATCGGCTGCCGCCCTTGCATCGACCCGATCGCCGATTCGGCCGAGCTGCTTCTCCTTCAACAAATAGGCCTCGACCGCCTCGTTCGCCCGGTGCGGCCCTTCATTCCGTTCCGTAAATCCTTCCCGATGGCGGTACAATATATTCGGATCCGAAAAAATGGAGCAGATCAAAGACATGGACGCGTTGAAATCCCCAAGCGCGGCAAGCGCTACCCGCTTAAGGTTGTCCCGCACCGGGCTTGTGCCGGCAAGGCTCTGCAGCGACGTTAAAGCCGCCATTAAATTTTTCAATTGATTCCGCAGCACGTGAAGGAATAGATCTTCCTTGCTCTTGAAATGATTATACAACGATCCTTCAGAGCAGCCGGCGGCTTTGGCGATCTCCTTGGTCGTCGTCTTCGCCAGTCCGTTCGTCAACAGCACGCGTTCAGCCGCTTCGGCGATTCTAGATTTTAAGTCCAATTTTTTACACACTCTCCTATTGACATGAATGAATCGGCTCGTTATGCTTTTATTATGAGTGTGCACTCACTCAATGTCAAGCTTTACAATGCCATGTCATCGTCGAGCGGAGCGATTCATTTAACAGGGTCGCGTGTATGCCGTCATATGAGTGTGCACTCACTCAGAAAATGGAAAGGAGGTGCTCCCTATTGAAGCAGCAAAATTACAGGAACCACGTAAGATGGAATCCCGCGTTTCATTTTTTTCTGGTGCCTCTCGGATTTATTGCGTTAAGCGCCGCTATCGTATATTTGTTTGTCGCCAATTGGACGACGGAATCCGTATTGGCCTCGGCGCTATTTATTTCCTTGTCCTTTATTTCCGCGATGACCCTGTTTATGGTCAGAAGATTTGCATGCAAAGTCCAAGACCGCGCGATACGCGCCGAGGAGAATTTGCGGCATTACGTATTAACCGGCAGGCTGCTCGATCCCCGTCTGACCATGGGCCAAATTACGGCGCTCCGATTCGCCTCGGATGACGAGCTGCCGTCTTTGTGCGAGAAAGCGGTGAACGAACAAGCAACGCCCGACAGTCTCAAGCGCTCCATCTTGTCATGGAGAGCCGATCACGAACGGGTTTAATAAAAATCATGTCATGGGAGGCCGGATAATGAGCGGATTAAACGAAATGATCAG
Organism: Paenibacillus thailandensis; assembly: GCF_042685365.1. Classification (NCBI taxonomy): domain Bacteria; kingdom Bacillati; phylum Bacillota; class Bacilli; order Caryophanales; family Paenibacillaceae; genus Paenibacillus; species Paenibacillus thailandensis. The sequence goes on from NZ_JBHUMY010000043.1 coordinate 216,547, forward strand.
AAGAACGACGATGGACGCACTGACAACTTACGCTCAACATTATATCGATCGCGAATGGGAGCGTGTATGGGAAGAGAACTTGCCGGAAATCGAGCGAATCTACGAGAAAGGCGGGGATTCGGCTTACGGCTTCTTTTGCCTGAAGCTTTTTCATCCTTTGGAGGCCGAAATGGTCAGCGAAGGATTAACTCCCCGTCCTGTTTTTCCGGGCACCTTCCCGCAATCGGAAGAGCATTGGGGGCCTTGGGAAGAACGGGAACGGCGGTTTTGGAGCGTGCTTCACGGGGCGAACGAAAAGCCGCTCGGAACGCTCGTGACCCGGATTTTTCACGACCATACCCGCTTGCGCCTCCCTAAACCGCCGCAAATCTACGCCATTGACGAAACCGATCCGCTGCGTATCTCCCATGCTATTGTCCATGGCGATCCGCCAAACATGAATCCGGCGGGCGGAGGAGTGTACGGTCGCTATGCATGACCGGCCCTGCAATCGGACAATGCGGATCTTTTTCATCGCCTTTGCTTGGCTCTTCACCCTATTCGTCGGGCTGCAGGTTTTATTGGCGGGAGCAGCCTTGTTTGTCGATCCGGCCAGCTGGATGGTCCACGCCAGCTTTGCCAGATATGTTGCGTTGTTGCCGTTACTCATGCTTATCCTGGCATGGAGCGGCCGGCTGCCGGCCAGATGGCTGTGGAGAAGCGCCGGATTATTGGGGATGGTCATCGGCCTGTTTCTAACCGCCATCCTTTCTTCACGAATCGGGGTTTTGTCGGCGCTGCACCCGGTCATCGCCCTCCTGCTGTTCAGCGGCAGCGCGGAGCTCCTCCGTTCTTTCCGTCATTGAAAACAAAAAAACGGCTGAACAAAAGCTTTCGCCTTGTTCAGCCGCATTTTCCAAAGTCCGTCCGCTTATTTGATTTCGATCATCCAGCCAAGCGAATCCTCGACGATGCCGCGCTGAATGCCCGTCAGCGTGTCGTACAGCTTTTTGGACAATTCGCCCGTGCTGCCGTCCTGGATCGTGTATTTCTCCCCGTTAAACGACAGCTCGCCGACCGGCGAAATGACGGCCGCGGTGCCGGTGCCGAAGCACTCCTGCAGCGTTCCGTTCCGGTGCGCCTCGATGACCTCGTCGATCGAGATTTGGCGCTCCTCGACCGGCTCGCCCCAATGCCGCAGCAGCTCGATAATCGAACGGCGGGTAATGCCGTCCAGAATGCTTCCGCTCAGCGCCGGCGTCACGACTTTGCCGCCGATGCGGAAGAAGATGTTCATGCTGCCGACTTCCTCGATATATTTGCGGTGTACGCCGTCCAGCCAAAGCACCTGCGAATAGCCCCGTTCGTGCGCTTCCTCCTGCGCTTTCAAGCTCGCCGCGTAGTTGCCCGCCGTCTTTGCGTCGCCCACGCCGCCTCTTACGGCGCGTACATAATGCGATTCCACGAAAATTTTGACCGGATTGATGCCTTCCTTGTAATAGGAGCCGACCGGCGACATGATGATCATGAACAAGTATTTTTGCGAAGGGTTGACGCCCAGGGCCGCCTCCGTCGCGATAACGAACGGGCGGATGTAGAGCGACGTGCCTTCTTCCTCGGGAATCCAGTCCTGATCGATCAGCAGCAGCTGACGCAGCGCTTCCAGCCCAAGCTTCTCGTCGATCGCCGGAACGCTAAGACGCTCGTTGGAGCGGTTGAGACGCTCGAAGTTTTTGTCCGGGCGGAAGGTAATGACCGTGCCGTCGGCTTTTTTGAACGCCTTCAGCCCTTCGAATATCGTTTGCCCGTAGTGGAACACCTTGGCCGCCGGGTCCAGCGCAATCGGCTGGTACGGCACGATCCGCGGGTTATGCCAGCCTTGGCCGGCATCGTAATCCATAATGAACATATGATCCGTAAAATGATGGCCAAAAACCAAATTTTTTGGATCCGGCTTCTGTTTCTTGTTCGTGCTTGCTTCTATCGAGATTCCAAACGACATCGACTATCCATCTCCTCACGCCTGCATTGGGCTTATCTTTTCACCGCTTATTTGCTAGTTAAATCGTATCATATCGTGTAATATATTTAAAATATCGGTTTTATAAGATTATCATACCTTTATTATATAAGGAGAAGATACCGCATGGACATTCGCCAGCTCAGGTATTTTCTGGAGATCGCCCAAACCGGGCAAATTACGCGCGCCGCCAAAAATTTAAACATGGAGCAGCCGCCTCTTAGCCGTCAATTAAAGCTGATGGAGGAGGAGCTGAACGTCACGCTGTTCGACCGCAACGGCAAACGGCTGCAGCTGACGTCCGCCGGAGAACTGCTCCGGGAGCGCGCCGAGCGCCTGCTCCGCGAGCTCGGGGAAACGGTGCAAGCCGTAAAAGAAGTGAATGAAGGGATCACGGGCGAGCTGGCGATCGGCTCCGTCGTCTCCTGCATCTCGCTGCTTCCTCCTCATATTAAAAGCTTCCGCGAGAAATATCCGCTCATGACGTTCAAGATCGCCGAAGGCGACCACTTCCTGCTCGGCGACCAGCTGGAGAAGCGCAACATCGAGCTGATCGTCGCCCGGCTGCCGTTCGAGGCCGCCGACGAGGAAGGCCGGTACGAAGAGCTGCGACTCCCCTCCGATCCGTACGTGGCGGTCATACCAAGCCAGTGGAAGTCCGATGCGGAGCAAAAATCCATAACGATGGGAGAGCTGGCGGCGTTCCCGTTTCTGACGCTCAAGACGGACAAAACGACAGGCATGCACGAAAGGGTCGTCAAAGAGTTCCGCGAGCACGGCCATACTCCCCACATTATATGCGAATGCTCCAGCGTCGCCATCATCATGGCGATGGTGGCGCAAGGGATCGGCGTAACCGTCTTTCCGAAGTCCGTTATGGATTCGTTCCCGCTGTCGGCCATCGCGATGCTGGAAATATCCGATGCCAGCTTTCTGTCGGAGGTCGGCGTCGTATGGCTGAAGAACCGCTACTTGTCCCGGGGCGCGAGGCGCTTCATCGAGCTGTTCCGCGAAGCCGGCGGCCGGGGGGAACCTTGAGGCATGCCGTCCAGCGGCTGAGTTGCCTGGGAGCGGGAATACTTCCTCTCTGCTGCGGATGCCCACGGCGCGAAGCAAAAAGCCCAATCGAACCGAGAAGCGCCGGTTCGATTGGGCTTTTTGCGGGTGGCTTACTGGGGGAACCAAGCGCTTGGAGAGGAGTGGTTGGATTATTTTTTCTATTTCCTGCATGATCTTATGCTTTTCTTTATCCTTAGGTTTCAATCCCGGCCCCCCTTGATTTAAAAGACCTTTTGTTTCATCTTCTTATTGCTTGCATCGGCCACATAAATCGATTTCCGATGTTTATCCCCGCCACGGCGTTCCCGAACGCTTTCCCCTATCATCCCTCCGAACGAATTTGAACCATGAATCGCAAGATTGCCTCCTCATCTTTCCGTTTGAAATCCTTTACAGTTATTCGTGAAGCAACCAATACCAGGAAAGAGAGGGGTTTTAAGATCCATGTTTAAAAAGAAATCATTGCTCATGCTGGCGCTGTCGGCAGTTACGGCGTTCTCCCTGTCGGCTTGCAGCGGGGGCGGCAACGGCGCTACGAGCGGCAATTCGCCGAGCCCAAGCGCCGGGACCGGCACGGAGTCGTCCGCGCCTTCGGCCGATACCGGGGAAAAAATCGAGCTGTCCTTCTGGACGCTGGGTAACCTGAACTACGAGGATCTGGCCAACCAATATATGGCCGAGCATCCGAACATTTCGATCAAAATTCAAAACACCGGCGACCAGACCGCTCACCATAACAACCTGACGACGGCGTTATCCGCCGGCTCCGGGGCGCCCGACCTTTTCCAATTGGAAATCGGTTTCATGGAACGGTTCATCAATGCCCAAGACAAGTTCTACAATTTGAACGACCTTGGCGCAGCGGACGTTAAAGGCGATTACCTCGACTGGAAATGGCAGCAAGCCTCCTCGGTCGACGGCTCGTTCCAGATCGGCCTGCCGACGGACATCGGCCCTACCGTCGCTTATTACCGCGTCGACCTTGCCGAGCAAGCCGGCCTGCCGACCGATCCGGAAGGCTTCACGGCGGCCATCGACACGTGGGACAAATTCGCGCAGGTCGCTAAAGCGTTCAAAGAAAAAACCGGCAAGCCGTTCGTCGACTCCCGCGACTTGATCTACAACGCGCTGCGCGACCAGTCCGACGGCCAAATCTACTTCAACAAGGAAGACGGCAAGTTCATCGGCGACCAAAATCCGCAGGTGAAAAAAGCGTACGACTTCACCGTGAAGGGCATCCAGGAAGGCTGGGTCGCCAACTACGCCTTGTGGTCTCCGGAGTGGGGCCAAGCGACGAACAACGGCGACTTCGGCGTTATGCTCGGCCCGGCATGGATGCTCGGCAACATTAAGAGCAACGGCCCGGATTCGAGCGGCAAGTGGAAAATCGCGCAGCTTCCGGAAGGCGCCGGCAACTGGGGCGGCTCGTTCATTTCGCTGCCGAAGCAAGGCAAGCATCCGGAGGAAGCGTTCGCATTCGCCAAATGGCTGGTCAACAAGGAGAACCAGCTTGAATCGTTCAAGGTCAGCGGCCTTATGCCTTCCATTCCGGCGCTGTACGAGGATCCGGCTTTCACCGGCTTCCAGGACGAATTCCTCGGCGGGCAAGCGTCCGCGGTCGAATTCGGCAAATCGGCGGAACGCGTCAAGCCGGTCTATTACGGCCCGCTGCACGACCAGACGGACGCCTTCATGAAGGAAGCGCTGCAGAACGTGCAGGAGAAAGGCGCCGACCCGACGGCGGAGTGGAACGCGGCGATCGAGAAAACGAAGCAGCTCGAGAAACGCAGCTAACGGGCTAAACAGCCGCTTACAACCGAATCGTCAAGCCTTCGAGTTCGCCGGGGAGCTTCCTGAGCGAACTCGAAGCATTGAACTTTTATGGAGGTGCATTATGCCGCAAACCGTGCAAACGGCGGCCGGCGCCCGGACCAAAGCAAGCTGGCTGACGGAGCGCAGACGGAGCAGCCTGACGGCTTATCTGTTTATATCGCCGTTTTTTATTTTATTCGCCATATTCGGGCTATACCCGATCCTGTTCACGTTCTATCTGTCGTTCTTTAAATGGGACGCGCTTGGCCCGATGGAATTCGTCGGGATGGAGAACTTTCAGTTCGTAACCGAGGACCCGCTCTTCTGGACCTCGTTCATGAACACGCTGCTGATCGGCGTGCTCGGCACCGTGCCGCAGCTGATGCTGGCGCTGCTGATCGCCGTCTTCCTGAACTCGTCCATCACGAAGTTCAAGAAGACGTTCCGCGTCCTTTATTTCATGCCGAACATTACGTCCATCGTGGCCGTGACGCTCGTATTCAGCGCGATCTTCGGCAATAACGGCATGGCGAACTGGTTTCTCGGCCTGTTCGGCGGCGATCCGGTCGCCTGGAACTCGGGCTGGTGGGGCGTCAAAATCGCTATCGCCACTATGGTCATGTGGAGATGGACGGGCTATAACACGATCATTTATTTGTCCGGCCTGCAGAGCATTCCGACGGACATTTACGAAGCCGCGCGCATCGACGGGGCGAACCGGTTCCAGCAGCTGACGCAAATCACCCTCCCGCTCCTTCAGCCGTTTATCGTGTTTACGGTGCTGATGTCGACGATCGGCTCGCTGCAGCTGTTCACCGAGCCTTACGTCTTCCTCGGCCAGACCGGAACCGGATCGTTGCGCGAAGAGGGCATTACGATGGTGAACTACCTCTATTCCGAAGCGTTCGGCAACAGCTTCTTCGGAACCGCCGCGGCGACGGCCGTTATTTTGCTTCTATTCACCGTCATTTTCTCGATGTTCAACATGTGGGCTTCCCGCCGCATGGGCGGAGATACGGACGGAGGTGCAGTATGAGATCGACCCTCGCCAAAGGCGATCGTCCCGGCCTCGCTTCGACGACGATCTATTATATTTTTCTGATTGCCGGAGCTTTCGTCTCCGTCTTCCCGTTCTACTGGATGTTCGTCGTGGCGACGAACGACCGCGGCGGCGCCTTTCACGTTCCGCCTCTCGTCACGTTCGGCGATCAGTTCGTGGCCAATTTTAACCGCGCTCTGGAAAAAACCGAATTCTGGACCTCGCTCGGCAATTCGCTGTTCGTCTCGGCCATGACGACCGTATCCGTGCTGTTCTTCTGCTCGCTGGCCGGCTACGCTTTCGCGAAATACGAATTCAAATACAAAAACTTTCTGTTCTTCTTCGTGCTGTGCACGCTGTTCGTCCCGCAGCAGCTGAGCGTGCTGCCGACGTATGTCATCATGGCGAAGCTGCAATGGATCGATTCGTACAAGGCGCTTATCGTGCCCGCCATGGCGAACGCCTTCGGCATCTTCTGGATGCGCCAATATATCGCGAGCGCGGTCCACGCGGAGCTGATCGAGGCGGGCCGGATCGACGGCGCCGGCCATTTGCGCATTTTCGGGACGATCGTCGTTCCGATCATTACGCCGGCCATCGCCACGCTCGGCATTTTTACGTTCATGAATACATGGAACGACTTCTTCTGGCCGTTCGTCGTGCTGAAGGACCGAAGCCACTATACGGTGCAAATCGCCCTGCAGCAGCTGTTTACGACGCGCGACGGCCTCGACTACGGCATGATCATGTCCGCAACGAGCATGGCGACGATCCCGCTGCTCGTCGTCTTCCTGCTGTTCAGCCGCTGGTTCATCGCCGGGCTTACTTCGGGCGCGGTGAAAAGCTAGCTTTTAGCTTTCGCGGAACTTCTTATTGACAACCTTCGGACGTTGGAGTAAACAGATTAAGAAGACGCTTTCGAGAAGAGGTGAAACCGCCTGAAGCTGCGCCGCAAAATTTTGCTTGCCAACGTCCTGCTCGTCTTTATACCCGTTATCGCGATGGGCGCAATCTCCTATTTCAGCTTCTCGAACGCGATCGAGACGAAATCCAGCAACTTCTACTGGATCTCCCTGCTCGAGACCGACCGGAAGCTGAAATTCGCGCTCGGCGAAATTACGACGATCTCCAATTCGGCCATTACCCAGCCCGTACTTCAGCAAGCGTTAAAAAACCCGCCAAGCACCGTTCTCGGCTACGATACGAAGCAAGAACTCAACAACCTGCTCGTCAACCATCCCATGATTGTCTCGTTCGCGTTATATTCCAGAGACAAACTGATCTACGGCGGCGACTCCCCGATTCCGGCATCGGGGCTTAAGGCGCAGCCCTGGTATGCCGATATGGTCGCGGCCGAAGGCCGGCCCGTCTGGTCCGGTCCGGGGGAGAACGGCTCCGCCGCGGCGGGACGCCCCGTCCTGATCCAGGCCCGCGTCGTCAAAGATTACTACTCGCTGGAGGACATCGGCTGCATCGTGCTCTACATCAAGCCCGACATTCTCGATCAAGTGTTCTGGGACGCCGCCACGCTGGAGAAGGGCGACATGCTGCTCGTCAACCGCGAAGGCTCGATCGTGTTCGGCAAGTCGGGCGAGCATATCGGGGAGAAGGCTTCGTTCCCGTTTCTGTCGCCGGACTACCGGAACGACAAAGGCTACTACATCGACAAATACAACGGCGCGAAGTCGCTTATCACCTTCCTGCCGTCGCATAATCCGGACTGGTACTTAACCGCGATTACGCCGACGACCGTGCTGCAGGCCGAATCCGTCCCGCTGCGCAATACGGCCGTCCTGCTCGCGGTTTTCTCCCTTATTTCCGCGCTGCTGTTCGACCGTTTCTTCGTCACGCGGCTCGTGCGCAGCATCATTAGCACGGTGAACGGGATGCGGCGCGTGGAGCGGCGCGTCTTTACGCGCATTCCGGAAGGAATCGAGCGCACGAACGACGAATCCCGCATGCTGGTGGACGGCTTCAACCGGATGAGCGGCCAGATCCAGGATTTGCTGCGGCAAGTGGAAGCCGAGCAGGCGATGAAGAAGGAAGCCGAGCTGCAGGCGCTCGTGTCGCAGATCAATCCGCATTTTATATACAACTCGCTGGAATCGATCAATTCGATGGCGGTACTGCAGGGCAACAAGGATATTAGCCGCATGGTCGTGTCGCTCGGGCGGCTGCTGCGCATCAGCATCAGCGAAAACCAGGAATTGATCCCGCTGTGGATGGAATTCGAGCACGTCAAGCATTACCTCAATATTCAAAAGTTCCGCTTCGAGGATCAGTTCGAATATTCGCTGGAGCTTCCGGACGAGCTGCGCGGCTGCATGACCCAGAAGCTGATCGTCCAGCCGATCGTCGAGAATGCGCTCTACCATGCCATCGAGCCGATGCAGCGGCAAGGAACGATTCACGTCCGGGCATCCGCCGGCGTGCAGGAAATATGGATCGACATCACCGACAACGGCCCCGGCTTTGACGAAGCCGTCCTGGCGGAGCTGTGGACGAGAAGCGGCGCAAGCGGCAAGAAATACAAGGACAGCGGCGTCGGGCTCCGCAACGTGCACGAGCGGGTGCGCATCCGCTTCGGCAGCCCGTACGGCATGACGGTCTGCTCCTCCCCCGGCCTCGGCTCGACGATCCGGATCCGCGTCCCCAGAATCGACCCGTGACGGCCGACCTCCCGCACATAACGCAATGTTGCTTAACAGGCCGGAAAGGAGCACTCGCAATGGGCCATTACAAAAGATACGGATGGATCGTCCTGTACGGCATCGCTTTGTCGGCCGTCATTATCTATAGCTTTAAAGGAACGGGCGAGCCGGTCAAGCCGCAGGAGCCGGACAAGGTAACGCTGACGTTCCGGCATTTCTGGACAAAGGAGCATGACCTGCCCGTATTGCGGATTTTTCAAGATATCGTGAACGAATATGAGCGGACGCATCCGAACGTCAAGGTAAATTTCGAAGGGATCGACCAGACGGTGCACCGCGAGCAGAAGCTGAAAAGCGAGATGGTGACGGGAACGCCGCCCGAAATGTTCGTTCTGTTCGCGGGAGCGGAGATGGAGCCGTATATCCGCTCCAACCGGCTGATGGACCTGTCCGGCTTCGTCGAGCAGAATCAGCTGTCCTTTCAGGATCTCCATCTGTGGAAGGGCGAGGACGGCCAGGGGGTGTACGGGCTTCCGTTCGAAGGACATGCCGAGCCGCTCTATTACAACCGCCGCATCTTCGGCAAGCTTGGGATCGAGCCGCCGGAGACGCTGGATGATCTGAACGCGGCCGTCCGCAAGCTGCGCGCAAGCGGCTATACCCCGTTTGCCCTCGGCAACGAGGAGCAATGGCCCGCCGGCGTTTACGCCCATTATTTGATGGACCGCTTTGCCGGACCGGAGCTTATCGAGAAGCTCGTCCGGGGCGAAGAAGGCGCCTCCTTCCGGAACGGCGGCTATTTGAAAGCGTTCGATCTGCTGCAGCAGTGGTCGAAGGAAGGCGCGCTCGGCGGCAGCCCGGGGAGCGCGTCGACGGAGGAAGCGATCCGGATGTTTACGCACGGGGAAGCGGCGATGTATGTAGGCGGCAGCTGGGACATTACGCTGTTCCGATCGGACAGCGCGCCGGACGGCTTCGAGCGCGACATCGGGGTCATGCCGTTTCCGTCGCTTGAGGCGGGAGAAGCCCGTTCGATAGCCGGAGGCTACACCATCGGAATCGGCTTGTCTTCCAACCTGACCGAAGCGCAGCGGGAGGCGGCGCTGGAGTTTCTGAAGGCGGTCTATACGGAAGAAGCGCAAGCCCGCCTCGTTTATGAAGCGGCGCGGATTCCTTCCATGACGATCGACTACGATCCGGTAAAGACCGGCCCCGTTTTCAACCAAGTCGCCAAGTTCATGCAGGAAAGCGAATCAAGCTTCGTCGCTTACGACAACGTGCTGTCGCCGGAAGTCAAAAAGTCGTTCCTGTCCGTGCTCGACAAGCTGCTGTCGAATGCAATATCCGGCGAGGAAGCGTTAATGCAGCTCGACAAAGCTTCGGAGGCTTATTGGAAGCTGAGGCGCAGCTCTTAAAGGAGGCATTGGACGAATGAACCGTCCGAACTATAAAGCGGTCCTCGTCGACGACGAGCCGATCATTCTCCGCAGCCTGGAGGCCGCCATTCCGTGGCGGGAGCTGGGCATCGACATCGCCGGCCAAGCGCGGAACGGCGAGGAGGCGCTCAAGCTGTTCCGCGAAGCGAAGCCGGACATCGTCGTGAGCGATATCCGCATGCCGTCTATTGACGGGATAGCGCTCATGGGCGAAGTGATGAAGTCCCGGCCGAACCTGATTTTTATCGTCATAAGCGGGTACGGGGAATTCGATTACGCCCGCGAGGCGATCCGTCAGGGCGCGTTCGATTATTTGCTCAAGCCGATCGACCATGACGAGCTGACCGAGATGATCCGCAAGGCGGTACGGCGGCTGGACAAGGATCGGCAAGCGAAGGAAGAAACCGAGAAGCTGATGCATTCGGTGCAGGCGCTGTCGCTGCTCGCCCGCGAGCGGATGTTCGCGGAGCTGATCGAAGGGAACCAGCGGCCGCTGCAGCATTTGCGCTGGCTGGAAAGCGGCATGCTGGAGCAGCCCTATTACATGGCGGTCGTGCGGCTCGACCACTACAGCGCCATGAACAAGCAATGGACGCCGGAGGAGAAGCGGTTGTGGCTGTTTGCCGTCCGCAACATTCTCGAGGAATGGTCCGCCACTCACGACGGCCTCGCCGCCTTCCCGTTCCATAGCGGAGAGTGGATCGTCCTGTTTCCGGACGCGGCGGCGGCCGCCAAGCGGCAGCTGGGGGAAGACATCGTTTATTTGATTAAACGGTACTCCAAGCTGTCCTGCTCCGTGGGCATCAGCCGCGGCGTTCAAGGCATCGATCGGCTCAACGACGCCTACCAGAGCGCATGCGCGGCGTTTTATCAGCGGTTTTATTCCGGTCAGGAAGGCGCGTTTCTGGACGAAGGGCCGGCAACGCCCGGACATGACGGAGACGGAGACGGCGGCTCCCGGCCGCGGCTGAAACGGTTCGAGCAAAGCCTGATCGAATGCATCCGGACGCTGGACATTCCGCGCACGCATGCGGTGCTGGACGAGATGCGGACCGAGCTGGAGGCGATGGCCGCCCCCAAAGAGCTGGTCCGGCGGTTTATCGTCGAAATGGCGGTCGTCGCCCGCCGCGAATTCGAGCATCTGAACTTGAAGATCGAGCATTCGGCCGACGACCTGCTGCAGCGCCTGGAGGATGCGTCTACATTCCGCATGGCCATTGGCGAGCTTGGCGGCGCGCTTGCCGGATGGATCGAAGAGGTCGTAGCGGGCAATCGGCATGAAGACGCGGCCGCGGCAATCGAGAAAGCGCGCAACTATATCGACAACCGGTACCATAACGACCTCGGCATCGACGAGGTGTCGGAGTTCGTCGGCTTGAGCGCCGGCCATTTCTGCACGCTGTTTAAGCAGATAACCGGCTACACGTTTCTGGAATACGTCACCCATTGCCGGATGGAGAAAGCCAAGTATATCCTGAAAAATACGGACGTTAAGGTGTATCAGCTGGCTCCTCTCGTCGGCTACCAGGACCCGAAATATTTTACGCAAGTGTTCAAAAAAATAACGGGCATGACGCCTACCGAGTACCGGGAAAACGCCTAGCTTCCGCCACTCGGCGGGCAGGCGCACATGAGGTGCACTTTTGCACCTCATCAGGCGCTTCGGCGCCTTTTCCACGGCCGTGTGGTGCACTTCTGCACCTCATGGGGCGCTTCGGCGCCTTTTCTGCGGCCGTGTGGTGCACTTCTGCACCTCATGGGGCGCTTCGGCGCCTTTTTCGCAGCCGTGCGGTGCACTTCTGCACCTCATGGGGCGCTTCGGCGCCTTTTCTGCGGCCGTGTGGTGCACTTCTGCACCTCATGGGGCGCTTCGGCGCCTTATTCGCAGCCGTGCGGTGCACTTCTGCACCTCTCGGGACAAGCCCCGAAAATAAAAAGCGCCCCATTCGGGGCGCCTTCTCGTTCGGCACGCGGCCGGCGGCTATCCTCAACCGTTAACCGGCCGTCCGGCCGCCGTCGCAACCGTATCTTTGCCTGCTCCGCCGAAACCCGTTCCGGCCCCAAGCTCGCCGTAACGCTCGCGTTCGATTTGCGCCAGCGTTTTGCCTTGCGTGTTCGGCGCAAACGCGATGCCGATGACTGCGGAGACGAGCAGGAACACGATCATGATCGTGCCGGCCGTCGCGAAGCCCAGCTTCGTAATCAGCGTCGGCATAATGAGGCTCCAGACCGCCACGGCAAGCCGGGCGAAAAAGAACATGATGCCCTGCGCCCGGGCCCGATACCGGGTCGGGAACAGCTCGCCGGCCCACAGCCCGTAGAACGCCTGCGCCCCGAATCCGGCCGCAAGGCCCCAGAGCAGCACGAAGGCGAACAATACCGGCATGCTCATGTTGATATAGGTAAGCAGCAGCCACGCGACGATGCCCATAACGGCGGACACCGCGAACAGCATCCGGCGGTTATGCTTGTCGCCCATCTTCATGAAGACGAAGTAGCTGGACAATACCGTAAAGATCCACAGCACCGCCTGCAGCAGGTTCGCGTGATCGGCCGAAATGCCGCCGACCGTCTCGTAAATGTACGGCATAAAAAAACCCATCGCGCCCGCCGTCAAGTTCCAGAACAGATAAACGCCGAGCAATATAAGGAGCGAGCTCCGGTTGGCCTTATGCTTGAAAAACTCCTTGATCGACTGGCGGGAGACTCTCTCCTGCTCATTTCCCGCTTGAAGCTTCGCTTTGTCTTCCTTCCACGCCTTCGACTCCGACAAGCCTTGACGAATGTACCACGTAATGAACGCAACGACGAACAGATGGGCGAAAATAAGCCGGCTGCCCAGCAGCCCCATCGGCGCGAGCGCCACCGACAGCAGCAGCGCGATAACCGGACCCATCGACCATGCCAGCTGGGCCGCGCCCGTATGCTTCGCCCGCTGCTCGGCGGGAGCTTCTTCGGCGATATACGTCCAGGACGCCGGCACCCCGGCGCCAACCGCCAGACCGACGATAATGTAGCCGATCAGCAGCATCGGGAAGTTAAAGGAAAAGACGATCAGCAGCATCCCGAGCATATAGACGAGCAGATCGTACGTGTAGATGAATTTGCGCCCGTATTTATCGCACAGATGCCCGCCGACCAAAGCGCCGATCGCGGCGCCGAGAGCGTTGGCGCTGACCGCGCCGAGCAGTCCCACCGAAAAATCGTTTAAGTTCAAATATTCCGTCCATAACGACAATCCGCCTGCGCCGGCCACGATGGAACCGGCCTCGATATAGTTCGACATGGCGACCGACGCCGTAGCTTTCATGCCGGTCGTCTTTTTGCTGCCTGGTGCGAATGCCATTTGCGCTTCCCCCTCGCTTGGTCAAAGAACCAATGTAAGCTCTTTCATACCTTTATGATAAGGGAACGCCGGACCGCCACAAAGGCTACGATTCTCAGATGAGGGGCACAATATTCAGAATGTTCATTCTCCTTGCAGAAGACGCTCCCGGAACTTGGACGGGGTGACGCCGCTCCACGCTTTAAACAGCCGGGCAAAATATTTCGGATTCTGGTATCCGACCCGTTCGCTCAGCTCCTGCAGCTTGATTCCGGGGTCGCCCAGCAGCTTCGCGGCGAGCTCCATGCGGCGGCGCGTCACGTAATCGAGCACCGTCTCGCCGGTCTGCAGCTTGAAATATTGGCAGAAATAATTCGGGTTCATGTAGACATGCTCCGCGATACGCCGAATCGTAATGTCTCCTGCCAGATGCTCTTCGATGAAAGCTTTGGCCTGCTCGACCGGCAGCATGCTGTTCTTCTCGCGCTTCGCCTCGATCTGGCGCAGCGAAGCTTCGATCAGCCCTTCCAGCACCGCCCGCAAATCTTGAAGCCGGACGGCCCGCTTCGCCGCTTCCAGCGCTTCCTCGACGGAAAAGCAGGCTTGGCCGCAGCTTTCGATGCCTACCGAGTGGAGCAGCACGATGGCGTTCTGCACGACGCTCTGAATCTCGGCGGGCGAGCCCATCCGCTCCAACGTCTCGAGCAGCGACCGGACAAGCGAAGCGGCTTCGTCCGGCCTGCCTTGGCCGATCGCCTGCTTCAGCTGCTCGGGCAGCTTCGTTTCCGCCTCCGGCTTGCCGGAGGAAGCTCCGTTTTTTTGCGCTGCCGCCGACTTGGGGGTGAAATTGCGGTTGCCGCCCTGCAGCAGCCTGTAATGGATAAGCGATTGCGCCTCCCGCTTCGCGCCGGGGAGCAAGTACAAATCCTCCAGCCAATCGCCGTAAGCGACCGACACCGTAAAAGGCGTATACGCGCGGACGGCCGCACGGATAGCGTCTGCCGCCGCTTCCGCATAGCCGTCGAGCGCATCCCCGCCCGTGTTCGCGGGACAATAAAGCAGCACCCAGAAATCCGACGCCCGGCCGCGCCACGACCAGCCGCGGGAACCGGCAGGCGGCATTACGGCATCCCAGAATGCGTATCCTTCACCAGGCTCGGACAGCCCTTCATCCTCCGCCTCGCCGAACGCGCCGCGCTCCTCCCCGGCCGGACGTTGTCCGCCGGAACCGCCGCCGTTCCCCGGCCGGGCCGTATCTTCCTCCGACGATACGGCGCGCCGGCCGCCCGTTCCCGCTTCCGCGCCGGTCATCGGCGTTCGGGCGGACGGCCCCGATACGATCTCGTCGATGATGTTGTCGAGCGCGTAATAGAAGGCTTGCCAATCCTTCTCCGTATAGGCGCGCGTTTTGACCGGCATGACGTCCAAGCCGACGTACAGGAGCGCATAGAAACCGCGCGGAAAATCGTCGGTCCAGAAGCCGAGATGCGACAAATCCTCGCCGGCCGACGACGTAATATAAGCGAGCGCCTGCTTGCGCTGCATCTCCTCCAGCTGGCCCGCCTTGCGGTTAAGCTCCGCCCAGCGCTGCCTGCTCAGCCGTTCCCGCTCGATCCGCTCCTTCAAGGCGGCGAGCCGCTCACGGAACTGCTCCCGGTCGATCGGCTTCAGCAAATAATCGATCGCCCCTTCCCGCAAGGCGGTCTGCATATATTCGAAATCGTCATAGCCGGTCAGCAGCAGCGGGCTGAATCCGTACGATTTCCGTCCTTCTTTGATCAGGGCAAGCCCGTCCATCTCCGGCATTTTGATGTCGGTAATGAGCAAATCCACGCCCCCGTCATGGTTCCGCATATATTCGAGCGCTTCGGCTCCGTCGCCAAGCGCCGCCACCACTTCCCACCCGCCGCCGCAGGAGGCGACAAGCCGTTCGACGCCGCGCCGGATGCGCGGCTCGTCGTCGACGATCATCACTTTAATCGCGCTCATTCAGCGATCCCCCTCCCCAGTCAATCGGTGTTCCGGCTGCGGGCCGAGCAAGGCCGGCAGCCGCAAGGCCACCTTCGTCCCGCTTTCGAGGCTCAGTCCGTAATCCGTTCCCAGCATAAGCCGGATGCGGGCGTGGACATTCGCCAGACCAAGCCCGGAATCGGCCTTCTTCAGCCGTTCCCCGCCGGACAGCTGCGCGCGCAGCTCCGCAAGCTTGTCCTCCGGAATGCCCGGTCCGTTGTCCATGACGGTAAACACAAGCCGCTCCTCTCCGGTTTCCGGCAAGCGAATCAGCTCCGCCCGGATCGTTACCGCGAGGCGCCTTCGCGCTTCGAGTCCGTGCTTGACCGCATTTTCGACGATCGGCTGCAAAACGAATTTCGGCGTGAAGATCCGATCCAGACCGGAAGCGCCGTCCTCTTCGATCGCATAATCGAGCCGGTCCTCGAACCGGAACCGTTGTATGGCGAGATAGTCCTTCACGTTCCTCAGCTCCTCCTCCACCGTCACGAACTTCGAGCGGTTGCCGACCGAGAAACGGAGCATGCGGCCGAGCAGCGTGACCATCTCGACCGCGGACTCCCGCTCTCCTTCTTCGACCGCCATCCCGATCGTCTCCAGCGTGTTGTATATAAAATGCGGGTTAATCTGCGACTGGAGCGCGTACAGCTCCGCTTCCTTCTGGCTCGTTTCGATCCGTACGTTCTTGTCGATCAGCTCTTCGATCGTCGACACCATCGCGTTGAAGCTTCGCGCCAGCATCCCGACCTCGGCGCCCTTCAGCTCCCGCTCGTCCGCCCGGCGAAGCCGGCCAAGCTCCGTTTCCCGCATCAACCCGCTGAGCCGTTTGAGCGGACGCGTCACATTCAGGGCGAACGCGATCGAGATCACGGTCGTCACGGCCGCGAAGCCGATAAACAAAGCGATCGTCACGTCCCGAATCAGGTCGGTGCGTTCGGTCAGCGCCTTCATCGGCACGCTGTACGACAGCAGCCAGCCGTACGTTTCCGATTCGCTTACGCTGACAAGGGCCGCTTCGCTCCCGTCCGTCCGAACAAAGCTGCCGTTGCGGGTCGGGTAACGGGCCGCTTCCGGATCGACCGTGCCGATGCGTGCCGCGCCGCTGTCGTAAACGATCGCTCCCTCCGCCGTCTGCAGCCGGAGCACGGCATCGCCGGTTAAGTTCAAATGGCTGGCCGCTTCGTCCATAAACGACAGGTCCGCGGCAATAAGCATCGTGCCGAGCGCCCGCTGGTTGTCCGCGTCGTGAAGCTGCCGAACGAGCAGCACATAAGGCTCGCCGTCCCCGAACGTCAAGCCGGCGTCGCCGGGAAGCAGAATCCGGGCATGCCGGCCAAGCTCCGGGTTCAACTCTTGCAGCCATTGGGCCCGGTCTCCGTCAAGCCCGGCATACGGCGTCCTCGAGCTGGCGAACAACCGCCCTCCCGAAACGGCGAACACGCCGAGCACGTCCGGATTGCCGCCCTCCAAATACGTTCTGGCCAAAAAGCTGTTCACCGTAAACCGGTCGCGGTTCGCATCCGCCCGGCTTCCTTCCGATTCCTTGCGCAAAATGGTCATGACCGCCTCGGAAGAGGCGAGCTGCTCCGGCAGCGCGGCCAGCTCGTCCATCCGGCTCTCGATCCCCAATCCGGCCTGCCGGAGCAGCTTCGGCATATATTCGCCGTTCTGCTCCTCGATCGACTGCATGTACTGACGGTAGGAGATTAAACCGAGCAGCGACATCGGCACGACGGTCAGCAGCAAATAAGCGACGATCAGCTTCGTGCTGAGCCGGGCGTCCCCAAGCGGCCATATGCGCCGGGCAAGCCCCGCTCCGCTTAGCGTCTTGCGGATTTCCGGGCGAATCCGCTTCTTGCTTTTAAAAATCATATTGCCCCACGTTCTCCTTCGTGAAATCGAGCGGTTCTCCCATAATGACCGTGTCGCCGTTCACCCGGATGCTGCCGACGTTCCGCACGTATTGGCCGTTCTCGGGGAGCGTCCCGTCCAAATATTGCTTCGCCAAAGCTACCGTTAAGTAACCGAGCCGCTTCGGACTCCACAAGGTCGCCATCTGCGCCGAGCCGTCCCGCAAATACGGGCCGATCAGAACCGGCGTCGACAAGCCCACGACCTTGATCTCCCCCGCTTTCCCCGCTTCCTGCACCGCCTGCGCGGCCGCCGGGGTCGCAATAGAGGAGTTGCCGATAATGCCCGCCAGATTCGGGTGCTCCTCCAGCAGCTGCTTGGCGGCGGCGTAAGCTTTCTGCGGGTCGTCGTCGGTCGGCGCGACCTCCGCCAGCTTCATGCCCGGATAATACTGCTCCCGCTGGACGCGAATCCATTTGATCCACTCGTTCAGATTGGCCGCGGATAGCGCCCCAGTCAGCACGGCGAACTCGCCGCTCTGCCCCGTATGCGAAGCAAGCGTGTCCATCAGATGACGTCCAAGCGTCTCCGGGTCCGCCATATTGATAAAAAAATCCCTCGCATTCGCGCTGGCGTCGGAATCCCACGTCACGACCTTTATCCCCTTCTCCCGCGCGCGCCTAAGGGCCGGAGCCAGCAGATCGGGATCGTTCGCCGAGACGGCGATCAGATCGACGCCCGCATCCGCAAGCGCCTCGATCGTCTTCGCCTGCCCGGCCGCGTCGGCCGTCCGGGGCCCTTGATACAACACCTCGACGCCAAGATCGTCCCCCGCTTCCTGCGCCCCGTCGTTCGCGACCTTGAAATAAGGATTGTCCGTCGACTTGGGGACGAGGGCAATCGTATACCGATCCCCTCCCGGCTCGGCGGAGCCGGACGTTGGAGTCGAGCCGGCGGTTTCGCCTTTCAGTTCATAAACGATTTCGTATGTCGGACCGCCGCCGAACGCCGCGCAAGAGGTCAACAGGCAGCATAGCGGCAGGACGATTAACCATTTCCATCTCATTCCATAACCTCATTTGAATGCGCTTTATTGTTGATAATCTAAGGGTAACATTCCCCGTCCGGCTTGAAAAGATCACGGCTTGCCCGGCCGGATGGGCGACGGCGCGGGACACAAAAAAAGCAGCACGACGGTTATCGTCATGCTGCCAGGATATAGGCCCGGTGGGGATCGAACCCACGACCTGATGATTAAGAGTCACCTGCTCTGCCGGCTGAGCTACGGACCTTTATTAAGGAAAATTATAACAGGCATCCAAGGCAGAATCAATCCAACAGGCTCAAAATCCGCGCGTGTCCATTCTCGCGTCCCCCTCCAAATTCATGTATAATAAAAAAATTGCGGTTTTTTTGAAGAAACGAAAAACGGCCTATTACCTTTTACTCGGGCAAGAGCGGCCTGGTGGACGGCGCTTGTCCGGCAGATTGGAGAGTTTTCAGACATGTATCACGCAACAACCTGGAAACAGCGGATCGGCTTGTTTTTGACGATACTGCTGCCTATACTTGTGACGCAAGTCAGCTACAACTTGATGACGATGTTCGATACGATGATGTCCGGCCGCGCCGGGACGGCCGATCTGGCCGGCGTCGCCATCGGAGCAAGCCTATGGATGCCGGTATCCGTCGGATTGAACGGCATTCTGATGGCGATAACCCCGATGATCGCCCAATTGCTGGGCCGTCAGGACCGGCGGCAAATTTCCCGCACCGTCGCGCAGGCGTTATACTTGTCCGTCCTATTGGCGCTGGCGGTGCTGCTCATCGGCGGCTTGGTGCTGCAGCCGGTTCTGACAGCCATGAATCTGGAGCGCAATGTGCAGGACATCGCCTTCCATTATTTAATCGGGTTGTGTACGGGCATCGTGCCGTTGTTCGCTTCGAATGTCATCCGGTATTTTTTTGACGCGCAAGGCTATACCCGCGTTACGATGACGATTACCGTCATTGCCGTCCCCGTGAACGTGCTGCTGAACTACTTGCTGATCTTCGGCAACTGGGGGTTTCCGCGTCTTGGCGGCGTCGGCGCGGGCTATGCGACCGGCATTACGTATTGGTTCATTCTGGCGCTGAGCGTCTTCATGACGTTCCGCATCGAAGCGGTGCGTTCGTTCAGGCTGTTCAAGCAATGGTTCAAGCCGTCCTGGAAAGCGTGGAAGGAGCAGCTTGGCCTCGGCGTGCCGATGGGTCTGTCGATTTTTTTCGAGGCGAGCATCTTCTCCATCGTGACGTTGCTGATGGGGTCGATGTACGATACGGCGACGGTTGCGGCCCATCAATCGAGCATCAACTTTACGTCCTTGCTGTTCATGATCCCGCTTAGCATCGCATCGGCCCTAACGATTCTGGTCGCCTTCGAAGTCGGCTCGGACCGTCTTCAGAATGCGCGGGCCTACAGCCGTCTGGGAGTGGGGTCAGCGATCGGGCTGCTCGGCTTCACTTCCGTCTTCCTGTATTTGTTCCGCGGGCAAATTGCGAGGATGTACTCGCAAGACCCGGAAGTCATCGGGATGATGATGCAATTTCTGGTGTTCGGGGTGTTCTACCAACTGTCCGACGCCGCCCAAGCTTCGCTGCAAGGCGTGCTTCGCGGCTATAAGGATACCGCCGTCCCGTTTATCATCGCTTTAGCCGCCTATTGGGGAGTCGGCCTGCCGGCCGGTTACGCGCTGTCGGCTTGGACAAGCTTCGGCCCGTTCGGCTTCTGGGTCGGCATTACGATCGGCTTGACCGGCGCGGCCGCCGGATTTGCCGTCAGGCTGCTGTACATCCAGCGCCGCTTTAAGAGGCAAGGAGCTTTGCAGCCGCAGTAACGGAGTCCTTCCTATTACGGATAAAAGCAAAAAAACAATCGGAGAAACCCGTTTTCTCCGGTTGTTTTTAATTTGCGGCATTGATGGGACAACTCCCCATATGTTAACCTGTAACCAATTGAGAATAGTTGACAATAGAAAGGCGTGACGAAAGTGGCGGTTCGATTAAGAGGGCATCATCTGCTTTGTCTAATGGGTTATCGCGGCAAAGGCTATTCCGACGGCTTCTGCGCCAATATGACCGCCGTCTACGAAACGTTAAGAACGGACCCGGACACGTTGATCGAGCTCATCGAAGGGCCCGACGACATATGCGCCGCATTCCCGAAGGACCAGCCTTCGCATTGCGAGAACGCAAGCGTCTACAGGAAGGACCGCGAAATCGCGGCGAGGCTCGGCGTAAAGGCAGGGGACAGCTTCCGCTGGAAGGACGTCTGCGCGGCCGTCGGCCAATCGCTGCGGCCGGCCGATATTCGCGTGCTGTGCCGCGATTGCCGCTGGCAGCCGTACGGATTATGCGAGGAAGGCGTGGCCCATATGGCGGATGCGCGCAGCCTTCGCGAGCTTCCGGACGGCACGGCGGGCTGAATGCGTCATCCGAGTGCCCGTCTGCATTCGGCGATCGCCGGAGGATAGGCCGTACCAAATGCCTGCGAGCTTTCAAGAGTGCCCGGCATCCGCAAGCTTCCGGGGCGCGTGGCGCGCTGGGCGCACCACGCCACACTACGCCGCGCCACGCTGCGCCATGCTTTCTCTCCGGCTAACGCGCCGGCGCAACGCGATCGCCCGCGGCGAGCGCCGCTGCGCCTGACGCTGCAACCCCCTCCCGCTCCAGCCGAAGCAGCCGCTCCTTCATCGGCAAGCCGCCCCTGTAGCCCGTCAAGGCGCCGTTCTTGCCGATGATCCGGTGGCACGGCACGGCGACAAGCGCCGGATTGGCGCCGATGGCCGAAGCGACCGCGCGGACGGCTTCCGCCCTTCCGAGCTGTCCCGCAATGTCCGAATAGGACACCGTTTCGCCGGGTCGGACGGCCATCAAGGCGTTCCAGACGGAGCGCTGGAAGTCCGTTCCCCGCAGATCGAGCGGACAACGCCAATCGGCGGCTTCGCCGCGCAAATAAGCGGCTAACCCGTTTTTCAGGCCGGCGACCTTCTCTTCCCTGCGTTCCAGCTTCGCTTGCGGCATTTTGGCCTGAACCCAAGCCGACAGCGTCTCGAACGAATCGTTTGGCGTGCCCACATAACACAAGCCTCTCTCCGTACAGGCGATATAGATCCGCCAATCTCCGGCTTGCAGCTCGTCCCAATAGACGTTCTCAGCCAAGCTTGCCATCTTCTCCTTCCGTCCGTTCATCGCGGCTCATCTCCTTTCCGCTTGGCTTTTTGCGCCAGCGCACGATATTCCGTAGGCGTCATGCCCGTTTGCTTATGAAAGACGGCGGCGAAATAAGCCGGGTTCCGCATGCCGACCGCAAGGCCGATATCGGCGACGGTTCCGCCGCTTTCGGCGAGGAAACGCTTCGCTTGCTTAATGCGGATTTCCTGCAAATATTCGGTCGGCGAAACGCCCTTTACCCGTTTGAACGTCCGCTGCAAATAATAGGGGCTTAGGTGCATCGCTTCCGCCAGAACATTCAGCGTCAACGCTTCCGCGTAATGCGTCTCGAGCCAGAAGGCGGCGGAATCGACCCAGCTTTCCTCCGGCAGCGCCGCCGCGGTCGGCTCGCATCGTTTGCAAGGGCGGAATCCCGCTTCAAGCGCTTCGCCGGGCGAGACGAACACTTTGACATGGCTGCGGTTAGGCTGCCGGGAAACGCAGGACGGCCGGCAGAAGATCCCCGTCGTTTCCACCCCGTAAAAAAATTTTCCGTTGTACGCCTCATTGTTCTCCACGATGGCCAGCCATAATTCATCGTTCAGCTCCAAGGACGGTTTCATCGCGTCATGCACCTCCTTCTCCACTATACCAAAGCGGCTTGGCGGATAGATAGCGGGCGAGAGTGAGAGCGCAACATTTCAACAGCATTCGCCGCCGGGTTATGGTAAAACTAATACAACACGACAAAAGCGGGGAGAGACGAGTTATGACCCTTCAACGCCCTAACGGCGAATTTATTCGATTGTCCGCGGCGGAGCCGTTCAGCTACGCGCATAACCTGGATTATTTGCGGCGATCGCCCGACGAATGCTTGTACCGGATCGCGGACGGCGGCGTCATCCATCGCGCCGTCCGGCTGGGAGATCGGCCCGTTCTGCTGGAAATACGGGAAGCGGAGGACGTCGAACCCGGGCTCGACGTCCGGATCGAGACGCTCGGCGAAGCCGAGGCGGCATTCAATCCGGCGGAGGCGGACGCCGCGCGGATCGATTATAAGGACGAAGCGGCCCGTTACGTACGGGAATGGTTCGATCTGGACCATGAGCTGCAGCCCTTTTATGCGATGGCGGACGCCGATCCTTTGCTGCAGGGCGCGGCCGGCCGGTTTCGCGGACTTAGGCTGATGGGCATACCGGATTTGTTCGAAGCGTTATGCTGGGGGATTATCGGGCAGCAGATCAATTTGGCTTTTGCTTATACGCTCAAAAAACGTTTCGTCCAAACGTTCGGACAAAGCGCGGAGACGGAGGGGCATACGTTGTGGATGTTTCCGGAGCCGCAGCGCATCGCGGAGCTTGAGGTCGGCGACTTGACCCCGCTCCAGCTGACGGCGCGGAAGTCGGAGTATCTGATCGGCGTTGCAAGGCTGATGGCCGAAGGACGGCTGGACAAGCAATCGCTTCTGGCGAAAGGGAGCGTTGCCGAAATCGAAAAAAGCCTCGTCGGCTTAAGAGGCATCGGCCCTTGGACGGCCAACTACGTCATGATGAGATGCTTGCGGCTGAAGGCGGCTTTTCCGATCGACGACGTC
This sequence comes from Paenibacillus thailandensis, assembly GCF_042685365.1. NCBI lineage: Bacteria > Bacillati > Bacillota > Bacilli > Caryophanales > Paenibacillaceae > Paenibacillus > Paenibacillus thailandensis. The sequence continues at coordinate 239,514 of NZ_JBHUMY010000043.1, forward strand.
GGGCTGCACAACGCGATCAAAACGGTCATCGGCTCGGAGGCGAAGCCGTCGAAATCGGAAATTATGCGGCTCGCGGCCGGCTGGTCGGGATGGGAAGCGTACGCGACGTTTTACTTGTGGCGCGTCTGCGGTTAAAACCTGAAGTGTGAAGCGTTCCGCGCGGCCCGAACGAACCGTCCGCCGCCGCGCGGAAGCCTCGCCTTCTATTGCTTGTCCCGGTTCAGCTGCTCCTGCGCCAGGCGAATCATCTCGCGGACCATCGTTCCCCCGATTTTGCCGCCGATCTTGCCGGCCGACTCCGTCGTGAGCTCGCCGTTATCGCCATGCTGCAGCGGTATGCCCAGCGAGGACGCAACCTCGTATTTCACTTCCTCCGGGCGGCTTGGATCAACGGCATAGCCTTCGCTTCGCATCACTTGCGCCTTGAAGGTTTCCATGCCGCTCCGCGCTTCCGGCACAAGCAGCCTTCTGTTGCTCCTTCTGCCCATACGCTCACCTCCTCGTGCACTTCGATGCCACTAACCAACGCGGCTTGCTTATTACCGTTCCCCTTTAAGCGGGCGTTTATTTGCCGCTTTCCCGGTCCTGACGATTTTCGACCGGCCGCACAGAATCGTCTCCCTTCATCCAGGCTAACGGACATGGTATGATGAGATAAGATCAAATGATTGGAAACGAAAGGACCGATAGCCATGTCATCGATACGCGACGAACTGATCGAACGGTTTACGTCATATGCCCGGCTGGATACCCAGTCGAACGAGGATAACGACGTTTGCCCTTCCACTCCCGGCCAACTTGTCCTAGCCAAGCAATTGGCGGACGAACTGAAGGCCATCGGCCTCACGGATATATCCCTCGACAAGAACGGCTACCTGATGGCTACCCTTCCCGCCAATACGGACAAACGGGTACCGGTCATCGGATTTCTCGCCCATCTCGATACGGCGACCGACTTTACCGGCGCGGGCGTCAATCCGCAAATCGTCGAAAACTACGACGGCGGAGACATTGTATTGAACAAGGAGCTGAACGTCGTTCTGTCGCCGAATAGCTTCCCCGAGCTGGCGGCCTACAAAGGACAAACGCTGATCACGACGGACGGCACGACGCTGCTCGGCGCGGACGACAAAGCGGGGATCGCCGAAATTATGACCGCCATGCGCTACTTGGCGCAGCATCCCGAAATCAAGCACGGCGCCATTCGCGTCGCGTTTACGCCGGACGAGGAAATCGGGCGCGGCCCGCACAAATTCGACGTCGCCGCCTTCGGCGCCAAATACGCCTATACGATCGACGGCGGCCCGCTCGGCGAGCTGCAGTACGAAAGCTTTAACGCCGCCGCGGCCAAAATTGCGATAACCGGCGCCAATGTCCATCCCGGTACGGCCAAAGGAAAGATGGTCAACTCCGTCAAAATCGCCATGGAGCTGAACGCCCGCCTTCCGCGGGAAGAAGCGCCGGAATATACGGACGGCCGCGAAGGCTTCTATCATTTGCTGTCGCTCGAGGGCGACGTCGAGAAGTCCCGCATGTACTACATTATCCGCGATTTCGACCGGAACCGGTTCGAGGAACGGAAGGCGAATATGCGCGCTATCGTGCAAGAGCTTCAGGCCCAATACGGGGAAAAGAACATTGCGCTTGATATGTACGACCAGTATTACAACATGAGGGACAAAATCGAGCCGGTGAAGATCATCGTCGACATCGCCAAGCAGGCGATGAGAAACGTCGGCGTCGAGCCGATCGTTCAGCCGATCCGCGGCGGCACCGACGGCTCCCAGCTGTCCTACATGGGACTGCCGACGCCGAATATTTTCGCCGGGGGCGAAAACTTCCACGGCAAATACGAATATATATCCGTTCAATCGATGGAAAAAGCGGTGCAGGTCATCGTCGAAATCGCGCGGCTGTTCGAGGAGCAAGCTTCCTGATCCGAGGCCAAAAGCCGGGTTAGGCTTCTAACCATAAACGCCTCACGCCTGACTGTCCCAACCGGATCAATGCCGGTAGGCGGCGGCAATAAACTAACGAAAAAAGGGGATGTCTCCCGCTCGCATAAGCGAAGCGACGGAGGCATCCCCTTCGGTTTAGTTTATTTTTTAAAGCGTGTGGATCCGTCGTACGTGCCGATAATGTCGTACAGATCCGGCCTGCGGTCGCGGAAGATGCCCCATTCGAGGCGCTGGTTCTCCAGCTGGTCGAGATCGAACTCGGCGACGATCACCGACTCCTCGGTACGTCCGGCGTCTACGATTTTATTGCCTTGCGGACCCGCGATAAAGGAAGATCCGTAGAACGTGATGCTCATATCCTCGTCCGTCTCCGTGCCGATCCGGTTCGAAGCGATAACCGGCATCAGGTTCGCCGCCGCATGTCCCAGCATGCACGTCTGCCAATGATCCTTGGAATCGATGGTGCTGTCCTGCGGCTCGGAGCCGATCGCCGTCGGATAGAACAGCAGCTCCGCTCCCATCAGCGCCATCGCGCGGGCGGCTTCGGGATACCATTGGTCCCAGCAGACGCCTACGCCGATTTTGGCATAACGCGTATTCCATACTTTAAAGCCCGTGTCGCCGGGGTTGAAATAAAATTTCTCCTCGTATCCCGGGCCGTCGGGAATATGGCTCTTGCGGTACAGGCCCAGCACCTCGCCGTCGGCGTCGATCACCGCAAGGGAATTGTAGCGCGCATAGTTATGCTTCTCGTAGAAGCTGATCGGGAGCACGACCTGCAGCTCCTTCGCCAGCTGGCGGAAATGATTGATCGCTTTGTTGTCGGTCAGTTCCGTCGCGTAGCGGTAATAATCCGCCTTCTCCTTCTGGCAGAAGTAAGGCGTCTCGAACAGCTCCTGCAGCAGAATGATCTGCGCGCCTTGCGACGCCGCGTCGCGGACAAGCTTGTCCGCTTTGCGGATATTGTCTTCGATATTCCAAGAGCAGCTCATTTGAGTTGCCGCTACCGTTACGTTTCTCATGCTTATTCCCTCCTAAAGGTTAATTTTGCTTCGAAAGCATCGCGCTTTGCCGAAACATGGTTAAGGCATTTGCTGCGTGGTGCAATGCACGTTGCCGCCTTCGGCGATAACCGCCATTCCGTCTACCGTACGGATGACGCGGTCGGGGAACGCCGCTTGAAGCGCCTCAACCGCCTTGCGGTCGGTCTCCTCCGCGTCCCCGCCGAACACCGGCAGCACGATGCCGCCGTTCACAAAATAAAAATTCAAGTAGCTAAGCGTCAAGCGGTCGCCGTCATACTCGCGGTACGGCGGCTGCTCGATTTCTATAATTTCAAGCTTGCGGCCTTTCGCGTCGGTCGCTTCGCGCAATATCCGCAAATTTTCCTGCGAAATCGCATAGTTGTCGTCCGACGGATCGTTGCACACCTGGATAATGACTTTGCCCGGCGCGGCAAAGCACGCCACGTTGTCGACATGGCCGTCCGTTTCGTCGCCGCTTAGGCCCCGGTTCAGCCATATAATCTTCTCCACCGACAAGTACCGCTTCAAGTATTCCTCGATCTGTTCCCGGCTCAGCTCCGGATTGCGGTTCGGATTAAGCAAGCATTCTTCCGTCGTCAGCAGCGTGCCTTCGCCGTCGACATGCAGGGAGCCGCCTTCCATAACAAGCGGAGCGTCGAACCGGCGCTTCCCGTAGTGCTCGATAATTTGCGGCGCAACCGCATCGTCCAGATCCCACGGCGAATATTTGCCGCCCCAGGCGTTGAACTTCCAGTTCACCCCCGCGACATCGCCTTGGTCGTTCACGACGAACGTCGGCCCGTTATCGCGCAGCCATGCATCATTATGCTCAACGACGAGGCAATCTACGCGATCGTTGCCGGCAAACAAAGCTTCAACCTTCGCTTTGTCTTCTTCGTTCACGATGACCGTAACCGGCTCGAATTCGGCCATGGCGCGAATCGTGGCGGCATAACCGGCGCAGACGGTTTCGTAATTGTCCGGGTGCACCATCGACGCCTTAACCGGCCACGAAATAAAAGAACGGGTATGCGGCGCCCATTCGGGCGGCATTTTATAAGAAAGATCTCTAGGATACATAGCTTACCTCGCTTGAAGTTGATAATGGAACCTTGCGCGGATACGGGCGATCCGCCCACTCGCGCAGCTTTCATCATATAACAAATCGGCCCTCGGCTCAATGGCGGTTTTCCCCTTCTCCTCCATTGTTCTTTACCCTAAATCATGAAACCTCGCGGCCGCTCGAACGTAAGTGTTCGGAGCACGTCCGCAAGCGGCATTGCCCAAGTGACGAAAATGTCACTTCTCTTTCGGCTGCCTAGATGGTTGGAAGCTCGCAAACCGCCTATAGTAAAAGCAGAAAGAAGAAAGAATCCGCTGCGCATGCCCTGATTCAGAAGATTATCAATTTCAGCTTGACGATCGGCGCAGACGAATTCGCCGCAGGTACGACACTTTAAAAAATATAAAGAGAATAAGGAGAGACCGTATGGAACAATGGATTACGGAAGTTATGAGCGATTTCGGCTATTTGGGCGTATTCCTCCTGATCGGATTGGAAAACCTGTTTCCGCCCATCCCTTCCGAGGTTATTCTTACGTTCGCGGGCTTTATGACGACGAATTCCGACCTTACCGTCATCGGGGTCATTATCGCGGCCACGCTCGGTTCGGTCATCGGGGCTTTGGCGCTCTATGCGGTCGGACGGCTGCTGGACGTCACCCGTCTGGAGCGCATAGTCGAACGATGGGGCCATATTTTGCGGCTGAAAAAAGAAGATATTCGCAAGGCCGATGCCTGGTTCGACAAATACGGGATATGGACCGTGTTCTTCTGCCGGTTGATCCCGCTCATTCGAAGCCTCATTTCGATTCCGGCCGGGATGTCGCGGATGAAGATCGTTCCTTTTCTTCTGTTGACCGTCCTCGGATCCGTTATATGGAACACGATTCTCGTGTATTTGGGCTCCGTCCTGGGAGATTCGTGGGAAACGATCGTCGAATATATGGACGTCTATTCTAACGTCGCTTACGCGTTGATCGCCGTTATTGCGCTTGCCGCCGCAGGCTGGTTTATCAAGACGCGCTTCTTGAAAAAGAACAAATAACGATAATCACCCAATCGCGATAAACCGACAAATTGTGAAACCGCCTTTCAGAAAGGCGGTTTTTTCGCATTTATCCCCTTTTCGAATCTTTACGATTTTTATCGATTTTCAACCTTTTGCGACCGTTTTTTTGCGCGAGGACGCAGGCGATAAAGCGCCCGTATGTACGAAAGGCTAAGCGATTTACAGCCAAAGTCTGCCCGTACCCGTGTCAAACCAATCGTTATTGGACTTGCTTCCTGCTAGTCCTCGTCGGAACGTTAGACAGGCATACACCTCTCCCCCGGACCATTACCGGTGAGCCGTCAAGCGGCTGCTTTAGATCGAGCCGGCTTCCCCAGAACCATTTGTTGTCCGTTCGGCATTTCGATTCGGCAAAATAACCGACGGACCGAGAACATCCGCGATGCAAAGGCTGCGATTTTCGGCGTTTTTGGTAAAATGAGGTCGGTTTTAGGCCCCGGAAGCCGCATAAGACCGTCCAAAAGGGTGAGGGAGCAATCTCTTGTATGTAAATTTTATCCAATCGTTTCATGTATAATATTTACATTTGAGAAGGCTTCGCCATGCCGCTCCGGCCCTCAGTTAAATATTCCCAAACCCAGTAATAGCCGGGGCCTTGGACAAACAAGGATTAGCCGACTGGCCCGGCCAGCCCTTTATCGGCCAAATAATCCATCTCCGTATCCAGGACGGATTCGATTTCAAGCTCGTTCAGTTGTACGTCGGGCCGGCTCATAATGTAATCGACAAGCTCGTCGCCGTCGATCTCGGCCTCGCCTTCCGCATTCACCTCGGCTTTATCGATGTACGACTGTTCATGCTTTAGAACAAGCGCGACATCCTTTTCGTGGAGCCCGGTCTCCTTCGCCACAAAGTCCAGCAGCTCCTTTTCGTTCCATTCCTTCATTCGCCGTCATCTCCTATCGTCTCAAAGGTCCGTATTAGTATGATGCAGCGAGCCCGATACCATGCTTCCCGCTTCGATCGTTGCACCCCTTTGTTTCCTGCTTCTTATTTCCTTCGGCGATGGCCATGACCGTCCCCAAACGCATCGACAACGACGAAACCTCCACTTATTCGAGCCGGATCGGCCTTTCAAATGCGATAATAAGAGGAAATTTGCCAAAAAGAGGCCGATTTTGCGCCCCGGAAGCCGCATGTTACCGTTAAGAAGGGTGAGGGAGAGAGAATGGGGTTGTAAATTTATTCCTTTAAAAGACTGGATGTTTTTTACATTTATTTATCGCCGGAGGTCCGCGCTCTTCACTCAGTAAATATTTTACAATAGCGGCGAAGCGGCACTCCAAATACAAAAAAGACACCCCATGCCTTAATGGAGCGTCTTTCTTACACAGTCAGCGCGAGCCGAAGCCGCCGCTCATGGCCGAACCCATATGTCCTTGTAATTGATTTTGCCCCATGCGTTCATGGCGACGCCGCCCAGCGAGCGGTGATGGCCCGCCACCTGTACGGAATGGTACAAGAACAAGACGTTACAGGCCCTTTTCATCGTTTCTTGCCATTCGGTCAGCAATAAAAGCCGGGAAGAGGCGTCCTCCGCCCGCAGGCAAGCCGAAATGAGCCGATCAAGCGCCTGCCGCTCGGCGGGGCTCAAATGATTGCGCACGAAACCGTTGTCCCGGCTGTACGTTTCGATCATGGATATATCCGGCTGCTCGCCCAGCACTTCGCCCGATAAAACCATATCCGCTTGGGCCAGCACGGCCGGGGATGAAGGTTGTTCGACCGGCAGCTTGACCATGCGCATCCGAATGCCCAATCGGCCGTATTCCCGGATCATCCATTCGGCATCCTCTATGCTCATTTCATAAGTGTACAGGCTAAGCGTCTCGCCTTCGTACGATGACGCAGCCACTAGCTCCCGGGCCCGCTCCGGGTCGTAATCGTATCCGCCTTCCTCTTCCAAATCGGCGCTCTCCTCTGCCGAAGGAATAAAAAATCCAGCTGCGGGACGCTCCCTGATTCCCCCGAGCTCATGAACCATCCGCCTCCGGTCGAGGCCGTAATGCAGCGCCCGCCTCAACCGCTCGTCCCGGAGAGGTCCGGGCTTATTCAATTTAAACGTCAAATAAGTGCTGCCCTGCTCCAATTGTTTGAGAACCGGACGGGTATAACCTCCCCTATTTAATTGGCCCTCGGAATAAAGCAGCTGCATGTCGCGTTCATCGATATGGCGGTCCAGTTCGCCTTGATAGTTGGGCCATACCCACATTTCGATCCGGTCCAAATGCGGACGTCCTTCGTAATAGTGCTCGTGCGCCTCGACCGCCAGCATCGACTCGTTATTTTTGACGATGCGGAACGGTCCGGTACCGATCGGCATTCCGGGGTTTTCGCCGTTCCATCCCACGGGAACAATGGAGTAATGCTCTGTGCATATAAAATGGGGAAAAGATGAGACCGGCTCGTTCAAGCTAAACGAAACGCCGTGCTTTCCCGCGGGGCGCATGGACGCGATAACCTTTCCCATCCAACGGCATACCGGCCCGTTTAACGCCCGTCCGAACGAATGAATCACATCCTCCGGGGTCAGCAGTTTGCCGTTGTGAAACCGTACGCCCTTGCGCAAATAAAACGTCCACTCCGTACAGCTGTCGTTGGATTCCCAAGCATGGGCAAGCTGCGGTACGATTCGCCGCTCCTTGCCGGACCAAGCTACGAGCGTGTTCATCATTTGCATCACCCAATGGGCTTCGGCCCGGCTCACCACACTCGCCGGATCGAGAGCCGGAACCGGCCGGTAAAACGGGAAGCGAAGCACGTCCTGCCGCTCCGCGTCCTGCCGGACGCCAAACAGACCGGCAAGCCATTCCTCGAACTGCCCGTTAAGGCTGTCGTCCGCGCGAAGCTGTCCGAGCACCTTCCAAGCTTCGCCGAGGCTCTCGCGCATAACAAGCGTCTTTGCTTTGCGCAGCAAAAGCTCCCTGTCGGAGACGAGAAACGCCAGCCGGGATTGATGCCCTCTCCCCCGTCCGGGGCGCCACTCGACATAGCCTTCCGCCTCCAGCTTCTTCAGCACGAGCTGGGCGTTCCTTCGCGTACACCCAAGCGCCTCGGCAAGCTCCTCGATCGGCAGCGCAAACGGCTCGCCTTCGGGAACGGAGGCGTATTGATTTTTCAAACGATCGTAATACGCAATTGCGTCCATGCCATCCTCCTTTTGTAATAGGCTTCGCTTCTTGGTCGTCTTCAGGCAAAAATCGACTTCGGCTGTATGAGCCAGCTTTGCTCGTTAAAAGGCGAAAGCGAATCCCGCCCCTGTTCTCTTTTTGTTCGTCTTTTTAGAAAGTATACGGGGGCGCATATCGGAAGTAAAGGGAGGAACTCGCATGCTTGGAACGATTGACCCAAACGAGCTTTCCTATAGATCAAAAAAAGCCGGTTACGCCACTCGCGTAACCGGCTATCCCTTGCCCGCTAACTTATCCGGCGGCCGCTCCACCCGTCTTCATCGGCCCTAGGCCTTAGCGTTTTGTCCTACCGTCCTGCCAGACGGTCCGCGTAAACGGCCATCGCGTCCCGCATGAACAGCGCCAACCCTTCGCCGAACTTGTCGATGTTGTTCGTAAAGCGCGTATCGTCGACGTACAGCTGGCCCAGTCCCCGGAACGCCTCCGGCGTGTAGCTGCCGAGGCGGTTCAGGAACGAATACCATTCGCCGATCGCCTCCTGCGCCTCGTCCGAATCCGGCGCTCCGCCGCGCAGCTCCGCGAGCTTCGCATAGATGGCGTTCATTTCGGCGCCGAGCTTCTCCTGCCCCGCTTCGCCCATGTCGACCAGCTTCGCTTTCATGCCGTCGACCGCTTGGTCGCCCCATTTCTCGCGGGCTTCCTTCTCGTAAGGATTTTTGCTGAAATCAAAGCCTTGGAATTTTTCTTCGTTCGTCATCCGAATTTCCCCTTTCATATGACGCTTCGTTTGTTCAAGCGTCGCGATCATCCGGTCGAGGCGGCTTCGCTTCTCCAGCAGCAGCTTGTGATGCAGCTCCAGCGCCTCCAGCCGGTCGAAATCGGGCCGGCTGACGATTTCCTTGATCTGCTTCAGCGGAAATTCGAGCGCTCGGAAAAACAAAATCTGCTGAAGCATTTCCAGATTGCGGTCGGAATACAGCCGGTATCCGGCCTCCGTCACCTCGTCGGGCACGAGCAGGCCGATCTCGTCGTAATGGTGCAGCGTGCGCACGCTGACCCCCGTCAATTCCGCAACCTCCTTCACCATCATCGCCATGCCTTCATCCCTCCTTCAAGGATCACTTTAAGGGCTCACGTTACGTGAGAGTCAAGACGCGAATTCAAAAAAATTCAGCCGGTTCCGGTTCTCCCGGAACGTACCCGTATCGGGAAAGGTCGACGGCGCCTTCGTCGCCGACTTCGACGCCTTCGCCGCTCAAGTACAGCATCTGCTGCGTGCGCGAATCCCCGTCGCGGATCGCGATTTCTCCGCGCGCGTTGACGACCCGATGCCACGGCAGCTTATGCGCGGCGCTCATGGCGTGCAAGATCCGCACGACCTGCCTTGCCGCCCGCGGGCTCCCGGCATGGGCGGCCACTTGGCCGTACGTCATCACCTTGCCCTCGGGTATGCTTCGAATAATGCCGATTACCCGTTCCGTAAATGGCTGCATCCAATACCCTCCTCAACCGGCGAACGGCCCGTCACGCGGCTAATTCCCGTCCCGCCGGCCTTTCGCCTGCTTCGCGTAAGCTCTCGGGCTTACGCCGTACCGTTTGCGGAACAAATCCGCAAAGTGATTATAGTGATTGAATCCGACGTCCTGCGAAGCTTCGGTCGCGGTGCGCCCCATATGCTCCATATACAAAGCCGCCTGGCGCAGCCGCATGCCGTTCAAATGCTCGATGACGCCCTCGCCCGTCTCTTCCTTGAACAGATGGGATAGACGGGAGGCCGACAAACCGATCTCCTTCGCCAGCTCTTCCACTCGGACCTCCTCTTTCATGCGAAGCGCAAGCCATTTCAAAGCTTGATCCACGCGCGGATCGCGCTTTTTGTCCAGCCGCTGCGCGAGCAGGAGCACCAGCTCCCGGACCGCGTTCTCGCATAAGGCGTACCAATGGGCGGACCGTTCCCTCGAGTAATGCAGAATGCTCTGGAAAGCCTGTACGGTCCGTTCGCGGTGGAACCCTTCCGGCATCGTCTGCACCAGCACCTCTTCGTCCGGCAGGCAGCCGGTTTCCGGCAGCGCGGCAAAATGCGCCCAATAAAAGTTCCACCGTTCGCCGCTTACCGTGCCGTATACGTGAGGAACGCCCGAGCGCAGCAAAGCGACCTGGCCCGCTCCGCAGCGCCGCTCCCCCGCAGGCGTCCGGAAATAACCGGCGCCTTCGATCGTATACGTAATCAGCCAGTCGCCCATTCCTTTCGGCCGGCTGTGGCCGTATCCGTCGTCTTGGTCGAAATGGCCCGCCAGCATCGTGCCGTAAGGGGTTTCTTTATACTCGGGATCTTGCGGATATGCGGGCACAGGAAGCGCACCTCCACTCGTTCAGCAGAATTCCGATACTTTTCAGCCGTAATCCGACTTCTTCTACGATAGCCAATGCTCTAAGCTGGAGTCAAGGCACAAACCAAAGGAGAGAGGAAACGATGGACACGATCCGCAAAGCGCTCACCGACGAGCAGCTCGACCAGTTTCATACCGAAGGGTATCTCATCGTCAAAGGATTGTTCAGCGAAAGCGACCTGATGGAAATCGACCGAACGTTCGAGGCGATCAGCCATACGACCGTTCCCGGCTATTTCGAGCCGGATCTGAGCGGGGGAAGCGAGGACCCGCTGAAGCGATATCCGCGCGTCATGCACCCGCACCGGTTTAACGAAACCGCGATGAAGTACATGCTTCACCGTCCGGTCATGGACGTGCTGGAGGATCTGTACGGCGAAGAAGCGCTTGCCGCGCAAAGCATGTTCTATTACAAGCCGCCGGGCTCGCGGGGCCAGGCGCTGCATCAGGACAATTTCTATTTGCAGGTGGAGCCGGGCAACTGCATCGCCGCCTGGACGGCCGTCGATCCCGCGGACGAGGAGAACGGAGGACTGCTGGTCGTGCCGCGCACAAGCGGCTTCGACATCGTCTGTCCGGAGCTCGCGGACGAGAACGAGTCGTTCACGAAGCATTTCGTGAAGCCGCCGAAAGACCGGGGCATCGTGCCGGCCGTCATGGACCGGGGGGACGTGCTTTTTTTCAACGGCAATCTGATTCACGGCTCGTACCGCAACCGGACGAAGGACCGCTTCCGCCGCGCGTTCATCTGTCATTACGCGAACGCCTCCGCCGCCCGCATCAATACGCATTACCGCCCGCTGTACCGCGGCGACGGAACGCCGGTCGACCTCGAAATCAATCCGGACGGCGGTCCTTGCGGCATTGAATTCGACGCCGCTTACCCGCACTAAGCGGAGCGAAGGCGAAACGGCTATGGACAAAAATTTAAAAGTGGAAATGTCGTGGTGGGAAATGAACAGCCTCGCCGGGACGGAAGGAGAAGCGGAGTCGGCCGGGGAACGCTGCCGTTTGATCGCGGAGCACGGCTTCGACGGCATTAACGGCTTCCTGCCGGCCGAAGAAAACGCCGCCGAATGGCGGCGCCTGCTGGCGCATTACGGCTTGTCGTTCAGCGTAAACGCTTATCCGGCGTCGCTTGCCGACATGGACGAATTTTTGAAGAAGGCGAAAAGCTACGAAGGCACGATCGATTATATCAACGCGCAGGTGATGCAGCCGTTCCTCGTCGGAGACGAAGCGGTCCGCCTATTGGCCGGCATCGACCGGCTGTCGCGGGAGGCCGGCATTCCCGTCTTCGTCGAGACCCACCGGGGGACGATTACCCAGGACTTGATCCGCACCGTCGAATATGCACAAGCGCTCCCGTCCCTGCGGCTTACGATCGATTATTCGCATTACGTCGTGGCGGGCGAGCTCCATACGGTTACCCCGCAAGCCGAGGAATGGCTCGGCAAGCTGCTTCCCCATACGGCGAGCATCCATGCGCGCGTCTCGAACGGCGAGCAGGTGCAGATCGATCCGGGCTTCGGGGAAGACAGCCACCCGATGCTGGCTCATTTCGCGCGCTGGTGGTCGGCCGGCATGTTAAGCTGGCGGGAGCGGTCCGGGCATGGAACGGACGCTTTGCCTTTCGTCGTCGAGCTTGGGCCGCCGCCCTACGCCATTACGGCTGGCGACGGACGCGAAATAAGCGACCGCTGGCGGCAGTCGCTCGAGCTGCAGCGGCTTGCCCGCCGGCTCTGGGCGGAGCTTGGAGCTTAAGCCCCCCGATTCATGATCAGCTCTCTTCCGGACACCCCGGAGAGAGCTGTTTAAGCGTTTGCGCTTCCCGTCCATAATGGCGCAATGCCGAGACCGCCGCATCCCTTGCCCCTCTTGCCCCGGGTTTACAGGTTGTTCAGCCCGTTATCCTCAAGGACGCCGGACAAATCGCCGTACTCCCGCAAAATATGGTTTTCCCCCCACTTGCACAAGGAATCGAGAATCGGCTTCAAGCTCCAGCCGTATTCCGTAAGCTCGTATTCGACCTTCGGCGGCACCTGATTGTAGACGATCCGTCTTACGATGCCGTCGGCTTCCAGCTCGCGCAGCTGCTGGGTTAGCATTTTCTGCGTAATATGGGGCATGATACGTTTCAGGTCGCTGGTCCGTCTTTTCCCATGCGTCAGGTGGCATAAGATGACCGTCTTCCATTTCCCGCCGATCACCTCCAGCGTCGCTTCGACGGAAATGTTGTACTTTTTCTGCGTGGTTATAGGCATGCAAGGCGCGCTCCTTTCCAAAAGTAACTTTTTTGTGCCTTCGGTACTTAGAAGTGCGTACTGTTCACTTCGGCTATTGTCCCTCATAATATCACTTGCCGGCCGGCAATACCATGCTGTAGGAGTGGAAAAGTATGATATTCGATAAAAAGAGAAGCACGCTTGCGCTCCTTGCTCTTGCCATCAGCGCTTTCGCCATCGGAACGACAGAATTCATCAGCGTCGGCTTGCTGCCGCTTATCGCCGATGATTTGCATATATCCGTCACGACAGCCGGATTGACGGTAACGCTGTACGCGCTTGGCGTAACGATCGGCGCTCCTGTGCTGACTTCTCTGACCGCAAGCGTCTCCCGCAAAAAGCTGCTGCTCGGGATCATGATTGTATTTATCGCGGGCAACGCGCTGGCCGCTACGGCTACCGGCATCGCCGTTTTGCTGGCCGCCAGGGTGCTGTCGGCGTTCGCGCACGGCGTCTTTATGTCCATCGGCTCGACGATCGCGGCCGATCTCGTGCCCGAGAACCGCAGATCAAGCGCCATTGCGGTCATGTTCTCCGGCCTGACGATCGCCACCGTCACCGGCGTGCCGCTCGGCACGTATCTCGGCCAGCTGTGGGGCTGGCGCATCGCGTTTCTGGCGATCGCCGCAGTCGGCGTCGTCGCCTTTGCCGCCAACGCCGTGCTGGTGCCCGGCAACCTGCGCAAAGGGCAACGAACGCCGCTTCGCGAGCAAGGGAAGCTGTTCGGAAACCAAAGGCTGCTGCTTCTGTTTGCCGTAACGGCGCTCGGATACGGCGGCACGTTCGTCGTCTACACTTATTTGTCCCCGCTGCTGCACGAAGTAACCGGCTTTTCCGAATCGTCGGTCGCGCTCATTTTGCTGCTGTACGGCATTGCCATCGCGATCGGCAACGCCGCCGGCGGCAAACTGGCGAACCGCAACCCGCTCCGCGCCTTGTTCTATATGTTTATCGCTCAGGCGGCGGTGCTGGTCGTATTGTTTTTTACGGCGCCTTACCGGGTTGCCGGTCTTACGACCGTGTTCTTTATGGGCCTTCTGGCGTTCATGAACGTTCCGGGTCTGCAGTCGTACGTCGTCGTTCTCGCGGAGAAATACGCGCCGAAGGCGATCGACACCGCATCCGCCGTCAACATCGCCGCCTTTAACGCCGGCATCGCCGTCGGAGCCTGGATAGGCGGACTGGTCACGGACTCTGTCGGACTTCTATATACGCCATGGGCCGGCGCAGCGATGGTCGCTCTCGCCGTGATCCTGACCGGCTGGAGCCGGAAGCTCGCAGCCGGCGGCAGAAGCGGCGACGAGAAGCAGGAGAAGCCGTCCGGATACGGGCAGCCCGCCTGACCGGCGACGAGGCCGGACCGGAGAACGCCGCCGCGGCGGGTTGGCGCGATCCGTTGCGGCAACATGCCGCTCAAATTAAAATGGAAAGTAAATCAATAACAGGAGGATACGATCATGACACAACTGCAACTGCACGATACGGCAAAGCTGCGCAACGGGGTTGCGATGCCTTGGCTTGGCCTCGGCGTATTCCAGGTGGAGGAAGGCCAGGAGCTGGTCGAAGCGATCAAGGCCGCCGTCAAGCTCGGGTACCGAAGCATCGATACCGCGGCGATTTATAAGAACGAAAAAAGCGTCGGAGCAGGCATCCGCGAGGCGCTTGCCGAAACCGGCCTCAAGCGGGAAGACCTGTTCGTGACGAGCAAAGTATGGAACGCCGATCTCGGCTACGAATCGGCGCTTGCCGCATACGAAGCAAGCCTTGAGCGGCTCGGACTCGATTATCTCGACCTGTATCTGATTCATTGGCCCGTAAAGGGCAAATATAAGGATGCTTGGCGAGCGCTGGAGAAGCTGTACGCCGACGGGCGCGTCAAAGCCATTGGGGTTAGCAACTTCCAAATCCACCATCTTGAAGATGTGATGAAGGACGCGCAAGTCGTTCCGATGATCAACCAGGTGGAATTCCATCCCCGCCTGACGCAGACGGAGCTGCGCGAGTTCTGCAAGCGTCACGGCATTCAGCTCGAAGCGTGGTCCCCGCTTATGCAAGGCCAGCTGCTGGACAACCCGGAGCTGAAAGCGATCGCGGACAAATACGGCAAGTCTATTGCGCAGGTCATTATCCGCTGGGATCTGCAGCACGGCGTCGTCACGATTCCGAAGTCGATCCGTCCGCAGCGCATCGAGGAGAATGCTTCCGTATTCGACTTCGAGCTGTCGGACGAGGACATGGAACGGATCGACAGCTTGAACCGGGATCAACGCATCGGCCCGGACCCGGACAACTTCGACTTCTAATGTTCCAATGGACAATCCGAACGCATGAAAAAACGCAAAAAGCCGCCTCAGCGCCTAAAAATGGCGTTAGAGGCGGCTTTTTGCGCCTATTTCGCGTTTGGTTTTAACAGATTGACGACCTGCCGCATCAAACGGCGGCGCTGCCCGCTTCCCCGGAGCGCTTCATCTGCTTGCTCCGCAATTGGCCGCAGGCGGCGTCGATGTCCGCGCCATGCTCCAGCCGGACGCTGACGCTGACGTTCTGCTTCTTCAGCGTATCGTAGAAACCCGTAATGGCTTCCTGCGTGCTGCGCTGGTATTGGCTGTGCTCGTCGACCGGGTTGTACGGAATGAGATTCACGTTCACGAGCGGCCTGCGGTCGCCGATCAGCTCCGCCAGCTCCAGCGCGTGCTCCGGCCGGTCATTCACGCCGCGGAGCAATATATACTCGAGCGTAATGCGGCGTCTCGTCTTCTCCAAATAATAATCGACCGCCTCCATCAGCTTCTCGATCGGAATCGCCTTATTGATCTTCATGATTTGGGTCCGAAGGTCGTTGTTCGGCGCGTGCAGCGAAATGGCCAGATTCACTTGCAGGTCCGTATCCGCGAACTCGACGATTTTTTTCGCCAGTCCGCTCGTCGATACGGTAATCCGGCGGGAACCGATCGCAAGCCCTTTATGGTCAATGACGATCCGCAAGAAATTCGTCAAATGGACGAAGTTGTCGAACGGCTCGCCGATGCCCATCACGACGATATGGCTGACTTTCTCCTCATTCCCTCTTCCGTCCAGGAAATGCTGAACCTTCATAACCTGCTCCACGATTTCTCCGCTCGTCAGGTCGCGGCTTTTGGCCAGCAGCCCGCTGGCGCAGAAGCTGCAGCCGATGTTGCAGCCGACCTGCGTCGTGACGCATACGGACAAGCCGTATTTGTGGCGCATCAGCACGGTCTCGATCAGGTTCCCGTCCTGCAGGCGGAACAGAAATTTGTTCGTGCCGTCGGACGATTCCTGCCGCGTATGCACCTCCATCGTCTCGATGGCGAAATGCTCGGACAACAGCGCCACGCATTCCTTGTTCACGTCCTCCATGTCCGCGAACGAGCGGACCCGCTTCCGGTACAGCCATTCCCATACCTGCGAGGCGCGGAATTTCTTATGTCCCCGCTCAAGCAGCCATTCCGCCAGCTGGTCGAACGTCAAACCGTATATTGAATGTTTTGTCATGAATTACCCTCTTTTCGAATCTTCCCTGGCAAGCCTGATTTCAGGCTGCGCAGCCGCAGCCGGAAGTCTGTTTCTTATTTTCCCAAAAAGTTATGGCGAAAACAAGACCGGCTTTAGTTAAGATTCATTTCAGCTTGCCGGCTTATGCTTCTTGCATACATTTTCGACGCAAGGAGTTGGAGAACGATGAATACATCCGCAACCCGAAAAAGAAAAAAATGGCCGCTCATCGCCGCCCTTGTTCTGCTGCTGGTTGGAGCGATTCTATATAAGCTTGCCGACCGCTACTTAATCGAACATGTCGAGGCCGTCGTCGCCAACGAGGCGGAAACTGCCGGCCAAGGCGACTCCGCGGAAACGGAGCCGCAGAATGCGGCTTACGACGATTGGAATTACGAAAGCGACGACGTCTCCATCCATATTACGAAAAATCAAACCGGTTCGGGTGACGACACGGTCACCTATTTCGTCGCGGACGTCATGCTGCAGGACGCTTCGGCATTAAAAACGGCGCTCGCCAAAAACGCGTTCGGCCGGAACATTATCGAGAACACGTCGACCATCGCCGAAAACAACAACGCCATCTTCGCCATTAACGGCGACTACTACGGCTTCCGCGACGACGGCGTCATTATTCGGAACGGCACGCTGTACCGGGACGAGCCCGCGCGCGACGCGCTCGGCCTGTTCGCCGACGGCACCTTGCAAACGTTCGACGAAGAGGAGATCTCCTCCTCCGAATTGCTGGAGCAAGGCGTAGAAGACACGCTGTCGTTTGGCCCCATTCTCGTGCAGGACGGACAAGTCGCCGGCGATCTGGACCATGTCAGCATCGACACCAACTTCGGCAACCGGTCGATCGAAGGCGCCAATCCGCGCACCGGCATCGGCATGATCGCTCCGAACCACTACGTATTCGTCGTAGTGGACGGACGCGACGAAGGCTACAGCCGCGGCATGACCTTGACCGAATTCGCGAATCTGTTCAAGGAGCTGGGCGCAACGGAAGCTTACAACCTGGACGGAGGAGGCTCCTCCACCATGTATTTCATGGGCCGCGTCGTCAACCAGCCGCAAGGCGGCAAAAACGAGGAACGCGGCGTCAGCGACATCATTTATATCGGAGAGTGAGCGAACATGATCTGCTTAATCCCTTCTTACGAGCCGGACGAACGTCTCATTCGGCTCGTGCATGATTTGAAAGACAACACGAACTTATCCATCGTCCTCGTCGACGACGGCAGCGGCGGCGACTACGCCCATCTATTCGAGGAGGCCCGGGCGGCGGGATGCGTCGTCCTCGCCCACGAAGCGAACCGCGGCAAAGGACAAGCGCTAAAAACCGGCTTCCGGTACGTCCAAACGCTTGGCGTCCGCGAGGGCGTCGTATGCGCGGACAGCGACGGACAGCATCTGCCGGGAGACATCAAGCGAATTGCCGAGCAAGTCCGGGAGAATCCGGGGCATATCGTCCTCGGAGGCCGCCGGTTTACCGGCAAAGTGCCGGCGCGCAGCCGATTCGGCAACGCCGTCACGCGGGGCGTGTTCGCCTTCACGACCGGCATCAGGCTTCACGATACGCAAACGGGACTGCGGGGCTTCTCCTTCTCGATGCTGGAGTTTCTGTGCCGCATCCCCGGCGACCGGTTCGAATACGAGATGAACATGCTGCTTGCGGCGCACGAGGAAGGCGTCCCGATGGTGGAGATCCCGATCGACACGGTTTACTTGAACGACAATCAATCGTCCCATTTCCGGCCGCTGGCCGATTCGGCCAAAATTTACGCCCCGATTCTGAAATTCAGCGGCTCTTCTCTGTTGTCGGCGGCTATCGATTTCGCGCTGCTGTTCATCCTTCAATGGTTGACCGGCCGTCTGCTGCTCGCGGTGGCGGGCGCCCGGATATGCAGCTCGGCGTTCAATTACTCCATGAATCGGAAATTCGTGTTCCAAAGGAAGGATCGAAGCGCCGCCGTCCTGCGCTCGGCGCCCAAGTATTTCGCGCTCGTCCTGCTGATCCTGCTGCTCAACTACGAATTGTTGTCCGTTCTTCACGAGCGGATCGGACTGCCGCTTCTGCTTGCCAAGCTGTTGACCGAAGGCGTACTCTTCGTGTTCAGCTATTGGTCGCAGCGCAAGTTCGTCTATTAGGCCGCGCGCGTTATTTCTTCAAGTGGAACGGCACCGTCGTAACGATAATGTCCTTGCGGTACAGCAGCCTTGCGCGGATGAGCAGGCTGGACTGGTTATGAAGGGCGTTGTGCCACCGCTTCTTCGGAATGAATTGCGGGATGACGACCGTAACCCGGTAATTCAATTCGTTCGCTTTATGCTCGATCGTATCGATGAATTTCGTAAGCGGCTGGACGATGCTCCGGTATTGGGAATGAAGCGTCACCAAGCGGACGTCCGGCTGCCATTTGTTCCATTTCTCCTCGAATTGCTTCTCCTGCTCCCGCTCAAAGGCGACATAAACCGCGATGAGCTGTTCGGGCTGCAGCGACTTGGCGTAATTCAAGGAATTTTCGACGACACGGGTAATGCCCGCAACCGGCACGATGACGATATTTCCATGAGCCCGCGGCGCCCGTTCGCAGTTCGTAATCCGCAGCTGCTCGCCGACGGCGTCGTAATGCTTTTTGATCCGGTGAAACATGATGACGATAAGCGGCAGAAAGACGAGAACGGACCATACTTGGGCGAATTTCGTGACGAAAAACACGATCAGGACGCCGAAAGTAATAACCGCGCCGATCAAATTGACGATAAACCTGGCGGTCCAGCCGCCCGGCTTTTCCCGAAGCCACTTTACCATCATGCCGGTCTGCGCCAGCGTGAACGGAATAAAGACGCCGACGGCGTAAAGCGGTATTAGCTGCTCGGTCCGGCCTTCAAACACGATAATGAGGATGATGGACAGGATGGCCAAGGAAATGATGCCGTTGGAATACCCTAGCCGGTCGCCCCGGACGGTAAACATGCGGGATATATATTTGTCTTTGGCCAAATTGACCGCAAGCAGCGGGAAGGCCGAATAGCCGGTATTGGCGGCCAGCACCAAAATCATCGCCGTCGTCGCTTGCACGAAATAATACAGGATACCGCGGCCGAAGGCGGTTGACGCGATTTGCGATACGACCGTCTCCTTCTCGCTTGGAACGATCCCGTAATAATAACCGAGGTATACGATGCCCGCGAACAACAGCGCCAATAAAACGCCCATGGCGGCAAGCGTACGGGACGCATTGCGCGGAGCCGGCTCCCGGAAGTTCGGAATGGCGTTCGAGATCGCCTCCACCCCGGTCAGCGCCGAGCTGCCGGAGGCGAAAGCCCTCAGCAGCAGAAACAGCGTAATGCCCGCAACCGGCGTTCCGACGGGCGCATGCAGATGGTCCGGCACCGCCCCGGACGCGATCTGGTATAACCCGGTACCGATCAGAATAAACAAAGCGAGCACGAACAAATAAACCGGATAGGCCAGTATGGAGGCCGACTCCGTAATGCCTCTAAGATTAAGCACCGTAATAAAAACGACCAGCAGGCAGGAAATCAGGACATGATACGGATGCAAGACGGGAAAGGCGGACGTAATGGCGTCCGTGCCGGCCGAGATGCTGACCGCCACCGTCAATATATAATCGACAAGCAGCGAGCCGCCGGCAATAAGTCCGGCATTTTCCCCCAGATTGCTTTTGGATACGACATACGCCCCGCCCCCGTGCGGGTAAGCGTAAATCACTTGCCTGTAAGACAAAATAAGAGCCAGAAGCAGAATCAATACGCCGACGCCGATCGGTATCGAATACCAGAAGGCGGCCGCCCCCACCGTCATAAGCACGAGCAGAATTTGCTCCGGCCCGTAAGCGACGGAGGACAAGGCGTCCGAGGATAAAATCGCCAGCGCTTTCGTCTTGTTCAGCTTCTGCTCGCAGAGCTCGTTCGATTTCAGCGGACGGCCGATCAGCAACCGTTTTAAACCGGACAACATGACGTTAGGCTCACCCCGTTTCACTTGGATGCCTTTATAGTGTCCCGTTTCCGTCCCGACGAACCAGCCTTACACCGCGTGAAGCTTCACCTTAAATGTCGTGCCTTGGCCGGCGCGGCTTTGCACCGTTATGCCGCCTCCTTGCGCTTTCGCGTATTCGGCCGCGATCGCAAGGCCCAACCCGGAACCGCCGCTGTCGCGGCTTCTGGCGCGGTCGGTCCGGTAAAACCGTTCGAACAGATGCGGCAAATGCTCCTCTTCGATGCCTATGCCGTTATCCGCGATTTCGGCGACGGCGAACCCTTCTTCGAATCCGGCCGACAGCCGTATTTCCCCGCCTTCAGGCGTATATCGAATGCCGTTGATGACGAGGTTCAGCAGAATTTGCGCCGTCCGATGCCGGTCTGCCCAAGCGCGGACCGGAAGTCCGGATTCGGCCTGCTTCACTTGAATCCCTTTCGCCTCCGCCTCGACGCCGACACGTTCCGCCACGCGGGCCAGCAGCTCGGCTAAATCGACTTCCTCCATATGCAGCACAAGCCGGCCTCCCTCCGCTTGCGACAGCTCCTTCAGATCCGACACGAGCCGGTCGAGCCGAATCAATTCGTCCTGCAGCGGAAGCAGCTCTTCCGGCTGTACGGGCAAGCTTCGATGCTGCAAATATTCGAGCTTCCCGGACACGATGGCAAGCGGCGTCCGCAGCTCGTGCGCGATATCCGCCGTCATGTTCCTTTTGGTCTGTTCCGACCGCTCGAGCTCGGCGGACATGGCGTTAACGGCGGCGGCGATTATGCCGAACTCGTCGTTCGACGAGGCGTCGGCCTTCACGCCGAAGTTCCGCTTGCCAAGCTCGTCGAGGACCGGAATCATGCGGCGGAGCGGAGCGGTCAGCTGCTTGGACAGCCCGTAGGAGAACATAATGCCGGCGGCCGCAAACAGAAGCATCAGCACGCCGAGCACCAGCACAAGCGAATCGCGGAACGCATATCGGAATACGGCGGCGAACCGGATTGTCGGATCGGTATATTCGACTGTCCACGTTGTGCCGTCGGGGGTCGTGAACGTTTCGGTTATCCCGACTCGGGCAAACTCCGCATCGTCCTCGTTTCCGAATACAGCCGCCGTTTTCCCGTTCCGGTCCTTCACGATCAAGGTCCCGTTGCCGTCGCCGGTCAGCTCGCGAATGAGCTCCGAGGGCAATCCGCTCCAGCCCGAGGACGGGACGTAACGGGCTTCAAGCCCGCCGACTATCGCGTCCATCGTTTCGTCCTGCCGGTTTTCCGCGAGATGATTGACGAGGCGGTTCGCCATCGTATAGACCCCCGCAAACATAAACACGCCCATCAGGATAATCAGCACCGAATATCCGGCAAAAATTTTGCGGGCGACGCTCATGGCTGGCCGCCTGCCTTGTCCGCGAACCGGTAGCCGAAACCGTAGACGGTATGGATATAGACCGGCCGGGCGGGATCGTCCTCCACCTTTTTGCGCAAGCGGCTTATATGGGCGTCGACCGTCCGTTCGTCGTTCAGCAGATCGTCGGGCAAGGCCAATCTCAACAGCTGCAGACGGCTGTACACGACGCCCGGCCTCTCGGCCAGCGTCGTCAGCAGCTTATATTCCGTAGGCGTTAACGATAGCTCCCGCCCGTTTTTCCATACGCGGTATTCCGCCGGCGATATCGTAAGCTCTCCCCGTTCCAGCCGCTCTTCGGAAGGGACGCTCCCTTGAGGATGGAGCCGGCGCAATACCGCCCGGATGCGCGCCGCCAGCTCCCGCAGCGAGAACGGTTTGGTCATATAATCGTCGGCTCCGACCTCCAGACCGACAAGCTTATCCGCTTCTTCCGTTCTGGCCGTCACCATAATGATGCCGGCGCGGCTCGTTTTCCGCAGCTCGGCGCATACTTCGATTCCGCTTTTTCCCGGCATCATCCAGTCCAGCACCACCAGATCCGGCTCCCGTTCCCGCACGAGACGCAGCGTTTCCTGCCCGTCCGATGCCGTCCATACGATATACCCTTCATCCTCCAGAAACGGCTTGACGAAATCGAGCATCTTCCGCTCGTCGTCGGCGATCAAGATCGTATGAGCCATTTCGGCCTCCCCCTTTCATTTGAACCCATTATGCCACAGGGCATGCGCCTTTATCGCGGGCCGGGCCGAAATTTCACAGAACCCGCAGGCCGCCGTCATAAGTTCGCAACATTCAAGCTGA
This sequence comes from Paenibacillus thailandensis, assembly GCF_042685365.1. Lineage (NCBI taxonomy): Bacteria > Bacillati > Bacillota > Bacilli > Caryophanales > Paenibacillaceae > Paenibacillus > Paenibacillus thailandensis. Next base: position 262,152 of record NZ_JBHUMY010000043.1, read on the forward strand.
AGCGGCGCAGCCGTTTATCCTCAAAAAAATCCCCTTAAGGGAGGAGGCGTTCCATCTTTATCGTCGCCGATCCCGACCGACAGCTCGATACCAAGCGGTTCGGCACGTACCGGATCCACGGCATCATCGGCCTAATCCTGATATAGATCGAGAACCTCGCATTATCTTGAAACGTCAAGGCTCGCAAAACGCCAAAACGCTCCTGCGCCGTCAAGGCACAGGAGCGTTTTGTTATGGGAAAAACGATATTATAAATTCTATTGCGGCGAAGAAGACGCCGTTTGACCGTGCTTGTCCTTCTTGCTCCGCAGGAGCAAATTAAGCACGATAGCCGTCAGCGAGCCGGTTACGATGCCGCTTTGCGTCAGCATCTTCGCGAAATCCGGCAGCTGATCGAACACGGCCGGCACGGCTGCCGAGCCGAGGCCGACGGCGATGCTGGTCGCCACGATCAAGAGATTGCGCTCTTCGCGCAAATTCACTTCCGACAAGATCGACATCCCTGAAGCCGCGACCGAGCCGAACATGACGATCATGGCGCCGCCGAGCACCGCGTTCGGGATTACCGTCGTTACCGCGGCAAGCTTCGGCAAGAGGCCGAGAACGACCATAATGCCGCCGGCCGCCACAATGACGTTGCGCGTCTTGACGCCGCTCAGCGTAATGAGCCCGACGTTCTGCGAGAACGCCGTATAAGGGAACGCGTTGAAGATGCCGCCCAGCATAATCGCCGCGCCTTCCGATCGAAGGCCGTTTACGATTTGCTGCTTCTCCACCGTCTGGTTCGTCGCTTTGCCGACCGCGAGATAGACGCCCGTCGACTCCACCATGCTGACGATGTTGACGATAATCATCGTAACGACGGCGGTCAGGCTGAACTCCGGCCAGCCGAAATAGAACGGCTGCGCAATGCTGAACCAAGACGCTTCGCCGACCGACGCGAAGCTGACGATGCCAAGCGCGTATCCGGCGAGCGTTCCCGCCGCCAATCCGATCAAGACGGAGATCGAGCGCAAGAAGCCTTTGGCGAACCGGTTAACGAGCAATATGACGATAAGCGTGCCAAGCGCGAGCAGCAAATTTTGCGGGTCGCCGTAGTCTTCGCTGCCGTCGCCGCCCGCCACGTTGTTCATGGCGACCGGAATGAGCGACAAGCCGATAATGGTAACGACCGAGCCGGTGACGACCGTCGGGAAAAATCGGAGCAGCTTTCCGTACAACGGTGCGGCCAGCACGACGAATAAACCGGATAAAATGATGGCTCCGTAAGCGGTAGCCAGATTCGAGCCGGACGCGATGGCGATGATCGGGCCGACCGCCGTAAACGTGCACCCGAGAATAACCGGCAGGCGGCTGCCGAAATAGCGGGTTCCCATCACCTGAAGCAGAGTGGCGATGCCGCAGGTGAACAGGTCGGCGGCAATCAGATACGCCATCTGCGCCGCATTCAGATTTAACGCGCCGCCTACGATCAGCGGCACGACAACGGCGCCCGCGTACATCGCCAGGACATGCTGGAAGCCCAGCGCTACAACCTTTTTCTTGCTTAGCATGAATTATACTTTCTCCTTTACATGGATTGGAGCGTCATTGTCGACAAAATGGATTTCCCCCGGGGCCATCGACGAAATTCTCGCCAGCGAATGGACATGCACGCCCATATCCTCCAGCAGTCTGCGGCCTTCCTGGAAGCCCTTCTCGATCACGCAGCCGACGCCGGCCAGCTCCGCGCCCGCTTCCCTGACGATTTGCACGAGGCCGACAAGCGCCGCGCCCGTCGCAAGGAAATCGTCCACGATCAGCACCCTGTCGTTCGGTCCCAAATAATTCCGCGACAAGCTGACCTGATACGTCTCCTGGCGGGTGAAGGAGTGAACGGAGGCCGAATAGACTTGCTCGGCAAGCGTGACCGCCTTCTTCTTCTTGGCGTAAACGAAAGGCACCTTCAGCGCGATGCCCGCGGCCATCGCAAACTGAATGCCGCTCGCTTCGATGGTCAGCACCTTCGTAATGCCTCTGTCCGCGAACAGCCGGCCGAATTCCCGGCCGATCGACAGCGCCAGCTCCGTATCGACCTGATGGTTCAGGAACGAATCGACCTTAAGCACCGTGTCGGACAGGATCACTCCTTCCTGTCTAATGCGGTCTTCCAACTCTTTCATCTGTCATCACGGCTCCTTTTTTCATGAAAAAAAAGACAAACCTCCTAAGCGACTCGCTTAAGTCAGGCCTGTCTCTACAGATTTTATATCCAATGCAGTGCGCCGGTTGCATGCGGCTTGTCCGCCCGGCCCGATTCGGCAATCGGGTTCGCGCTTCTTCGCCGAGCATTCACGGTCTCACTCATAGTCGGACAATTGCAATGGTTATCCGGTAGAAACTTATGGGCCATATTCCCAAAATTATATGAGCAGTTAGCGAAAAATATAGAACTAATACTACACCACCCTCTCGCGGCGGAGCAAGTGGGAATTTCGACATGTTTCGTTGTTTCCGGCGCTACTTGACTTACGATACTTGAGAAACATTAAAAATTTAAGTAAACTGAAGGAAGCAAACCGAAACAAGCCTCGACGATACGGTTCATCCCGGGGCAAGGCCGACGAAGCCGTTTCTGCTTGCGGACGATAAAAAACAGGAGGTCACCCTATGACCATCGAAATAGGTATTAGCACGTTTTTGGAAGCATTGCCGAATCCGGCGTCCGGCAAAGCCGTCAGCCATGACGAGCGTTTGCGGCAAGCGATCGAGGAGATTGTTCTCGCCGATCAGGTCGGCCTTGACGTCTACGGCATCGGCGAGCATCACCGGGCCGATTACGCGGCCTCCGCGCCCGCCGTCGTGTTGGCGGCCGCTGCCGGCCTCACCAAGCGGATCCGCCTGACAAGCGCCGTTACCGTCTTGTCTTCGGACGATCCGGTTCGCGTCTATCAGTCTTTCTCCACCTTGGACGCCGTATCGAACGGCCGGGCCGAAATTATGGCGGGCCGCGGCTCGTTCATCGAATCGTTTCCGCTCTTCGGTTACAAGCTGGACGATTACGAGGAATTGTACGAGGAGAAGCTGGAGCTGCTGCTGAAGATCAGGGAATCCGAGAAGGTGACGTGGCGCGGAGGACATCGGCCGGCCATCCACAATCTCGGCGTCTATCCGCGTTCCGTCCAGAACCCGCTCCCCGTCTGGATCGCCAGCGGCGGCACACCGGAATCGGCGATCCGTGCGGGCATGCTGGGGCTGCCGATCGTGTTCGCGATCATCGGCGGCATGCCGGAGCGGTTCGCGCCGCTAGTCGATCTGTATAAGCGGGCGGCCGCCAAAGCCGGCCATAACCCGGATACGCTGCCAATCGCGACGCACTCGCACGGCTTTATCGCCGAGACGGAGGAGCAGGCATGCAGCCTTTTTTTTCCCGCCGTGCAGGAGCAGATGAACGTGATCGGCCGTGAGCGGGGCTGGGCGCCGTACACGCGCGATTCGTTCGACTCGGCCCGAAGCTTGAGGGGGGCGCTGTACGTCGGCGACCCCGAATACGTCGCGGAGAAAATCGTCCTGCTGCGCCGCAATCTTGGCGTTACGCGATTTTTCCTTCATGTGGACGTCAGCGCGGTACCGCATCGCGAAGTGCTGCGCGCCATCGAGCTGCTCGGCACCAAGGTTGCCCCGATCGTGCGCAAGGCGCTTCAATCTTAATCTTTTGTAGAAGGGGTTGTTTCCATGATGACCGGTCCGGATAACCGAATCCGCACCAAATCCGAACGAATGGACCAGTACCTTGAAGCCCGGAAGTCCGAAGCTGCCGGCATCGGCGTACCGGATATCGTGGCGGCCGTGAACGAAATTTATAACATCGATTTGGAGTCGGCCCCCCTGCTTGGCGCGGCTTCCGCCGAAGCGGACAAGACGGATGCCCGTACGGCCATCGGCGCTTGGCTGGAGCAATGCGGCCGCCAGGCAGCCGGCGCGGAAATCCGGACGATGATCAACGAATCGTTCGGCATTAATCTGGATGCCATCTCGGCGCTTGACGGAGCCGGCATCTCCTTGTTTTCCAAGGGCCAATGGATTGTTCGCGACGATTCGGATTTGTTTATCGTTTATACCGGCGAAGGCGACCTCGACGTCCGCATATCGCCCGCCCCTTCCTTCGTCCGGCAAACCGGGGCGAAGGAGCTGCCCGACCACTTGGTTCGCGAGCTCGTCCGTTTGGGATTCGACTTCGAACCGGAAACGGGAAGCTGCTATTACCTCAGCCCAACCGGCGAAGCCGTACCGGACGCTTTTAAAGGCCAAACGATGAAAGCCGTCTTGGACGCCATCCGTCAAACCCGCTCCCATTGATATTTATAAAGGTGGATAGAGATTCAGAGAGATCTGAATTCTATCCACTTTTTATTATCTACCGGAAATAGATATCTTTCCCCTTCTCATTAGAAATTCTTGACCTTCACATCATGTGATGGTTTAGTGTGGTTATTAATCAAATCATGGGAGAGGATTTCGATACATATTAGCGAGTTATCAAAAAAAACAGGTGTAAGCTTGCGTTCGTTAAGGTACTACGAAGAAAAAAAATTACTAAAACCCACCCGCCTGGAAAATGGCTATCGGGACTATGCGGAGTCGGATATTGAAAAAGTGAAGTTTATTCAACTTTACTTTAACCTTGGGCTTACAACGAAAGAAATAACCGATTTCTTTGACTGCTTATTCCAAAATGAAGATAAACTGCAATGCCTGCCTAATGCTATTGAAGTTGGAGAAAGAAAATTAAACGAAATCAAAATCCAAATCGAATTTTTGCGTAAAGCCGAATCGCAATTAGAAAGGAGTTTATGGAGGTGGAAAAATATAGTCAACCGGACAGACAGCGAATTGCGTTAGTAACCGGAGGGAACAGAGGAATCGGAATGGAAATCGCCCGCCAACTTTCCATGAAAGGTTTAAAAGTCTTGATCGGCTGCCGGGACGAGGAAAGGGGCAGAATCGCAATTGAAAAATTAAGCACGTCGGGAGTGGACGTTGATTTAGAAGCGGTTGATGTGAATTGCCGCAATAGCATCGACCAATTGATGAAGCGTGTAAAAATAAAGTACGGCCGTCTTGATGTACTCGCGAAGCGCTGCCGGTCGCCGAAGGAGCGGATACCGCCGTATGGCTAGCTACACTCGATGATAACGGTCCAAACGGCGGTTTTTTTCGAAATCGTATGACAGCCGAATGGTAACCTCCCCTTTTTTACGGTTGTTCCTCCAATGGAGAGAGGATCGCACAACAAAAAAAGCGGCATTCTAAGACTTCGAGTCTTAGCTTGCCGCTTTTCACATCATTTGCCGAAGGAAGATAAAAATTTCACCCGGTCGCCCATCGGCGGCGTGTTGTTGTCGGTCAAGGCCACTTCCAGAATTGCCGGTCCTCCGGCGCCAAGCAGCTTGCCGATCGCGTCTTCGTTAATGTCGGAAAGCTCGTTCACCCGGCAGCTCGGGATGCCCATCGCCGCAGCCATGCCGGCAATCGATACGGGCTCCTGCTCGAACGAAGGATGGGTTCTTTTGAATTGCAGCGCATGGCCGTGATAAACCATCCCGAGCCGCGCGTTGTTGACGACGACGAACAGGATCGGCAGCCGGTATTCCTTGGCCGTCAGCACTTCCATGCCGTGCATGAAGAAGCAGCCGTCGCCGGTGATGCACACGACGGGACGGTCCGGATCGGCCAGCTTCGCGCCGATGGCGGAGCCGATGCCGCTGCCCATCGCTCCGAAATGAACGTTGATGTCGTACGTGTTATGATCGAGCACTTTCATATAATGAATGACATAAGACATAAACTCGCCGATATCGACCGTATAACGCGTGTTGCCCGGCAGATGGCGCTGCAGGCTGAGCAGCACGTTCTGCGTGTTGTATTCGTCCGCAGGCTTCACGGCCTCGCTTGCTGCGGCCGCCTCCGCTTTCGCCGCCGCCGCGGCCGCCGCTGCGGCCCGGCCTTCCTCGGTCACGCCGAATCCTTTCAGCTCTTCGATCAGCATAAGCAGGCTGAGCCGAATATCCCCCAGCACCGGCACGTCGATCGGATACTTCCGGTTAAAGACCGAATTGTCGAAGTCCAGCTGCACGGTAAAGCGGCCTTTCGTGAGGCTGGCGTTATAGTTGTTCGTCGCCGTTTCGCCCAGACTGGAGCCGACGATCAGCAGCGCTTGTCCTTTCCCTTCGGTAATTAAAGACGATGCGGCCTCGTGGCCGGCGAAGCCGAAGACGCCCGCCAGAAGCGGATGCTCTTCCGGGATGTAGCCTTTGGCTTGCGGGGTCGTCACGATCGGCCAGTTCAAAAGCTCAGCCAGCTCCAGCAAGGAGTCGACCGAATCCCGCACGCCTTGCCCGGCGAGAATATAGCCGTCCTTCCGCTTGGACAGCTCTTTGGCCGCCGTGATGATCGTATCCAGATTCGGCACCATCGGCTTTCTGGCGGGAAGCTCCGGAATGTCCGCTTGGCCGATCTCCGTATGCTGCACGTCGATCGGTATCGAAAGATGGACGGGGCCCGGCACGCCGGAGATTGCGATCTGGCATGCCTTGACGAGCTCATGCATCAGGTCTTCCGCCTTCTCGATCCGAACGCTGTATTTCGTAACCGGGCTAAACAGCGGAACGGCATCCAGCTCCTGCGAAGCGTTCAGCCCCATCGTATTGACCGGCACGGCGCCGGTCAGGAACAACACCGGCAAGTGCTCGCGCATTGCATTGGCCGCACCCGTAATCAGATTCGTGCCTCCCGGTCCGCTGCAGCCGATGGCCACGCTCAGCCGTCCCGAATATTTCGCGTAGGCGGCCGCCATATACGAAGCCGCGCCTTCATGCTTCGCGACGACCGGTTCGATCTCCGGCATTTCGACCAGCGCGTCGAAAAATCCGTTAACCGAGCCCGCCGGAATGCCGAACAGATGCTTAACGCCGTTTTTCTTCAAAAATTCCAATACCATTCGTGCCGCTTTCACTGTATGATTCCTCCCAAATTATAATTTTCGGCCAATTTCTCTGTCAGATCTTGCGCCTTCATCGGGCGGCTGAAGTAATAGCCTTGCATGAGATGGCAGTTTCGCGTTGCCAGGAAATCCGCCTGATGGCTCGTTTCCACGCCCTCCGCGATGACCTTCAGATTCAAATTTTGCGCCAGCATTATGATCGAGTTGGTGATCGCCGCATTGTCGCCGTCCGGACTAATGTCCTGCAGAAACGATTTGTCGATTTTGAGCGTGTCGATCGGCAAATTTTTCAAATACCCCAAAGACGAGTACCCCGTGCCGAAATCGTCTATCGCGATTTTAACGCCGAGCCCTTTCAGCTGCTTCATCGTCATCAGCGTTAATTCCGTGTTTTTGATTATGAGATTTTCCGTCAGCTCCAGATGCAGGCACTCCGGCGACAGGCCGACTTCGTCCAGGACATGCTTGACGGTCGCAAACAGGTTGTTCTGCTCGAACTGGCGAACCGACAAATTGACCGAGATGCTGTAGAGCGGCAAGCCTTGCGACTGCCACGCCTTCAGCTGCTTGCAAGCTTCTTTCAGCACCCATTCGCCGATCGGCACGATCAAAGCCGTTTCCTCGGCGATCGGAATAAATTGGTCCGGCGCGATCATTCCCCTTGTCGGGTGGTTCCACCGAAGCAATGCCTCCACCCCTACGATCCGGCTCGTCCCGTAGTCCACTTGCGGCTGATAATAAATAACGAGCTCCTGTTGATCCAGCGCCTTATACAGCTCGTTCTCCAGCTTCACGCTGTCGAATGTCCGCGTATCCATCCCCTCTCTAAAAAAATGATAGCTGTTGCCGGATATTTCCTTGGATTTATACATAGCCGTATCCGCGTTTTTAATCAGTTCATCAACGCTGCTTCCATTGTCGGGATACAGGCTAATGCCGATGCTCGTTTTAATGTAAATCTCGTGATCCATAAGCCGGAACGGATCGGCGAACGAATCGATAATCCGCTGGACGACCTCCAGCACCTCCTCCTCGCTGGAGATGTTCGGCACGAATATCGTAAATTCGTCCCCGCCCTGGCGGGAAACCGTCACGCCTTTCGTCACGCAATTCGTCAGCCGCTGCGCGACGTCGCGCAGCAATAAGTCGCCGTAGCTGTGCCCCAAGGTGTCGTTGATGAATTTAAACCGGTCCAAATCCAAATAAAGAACCGCCAGCTTCTCGCCGTGCGTTTGCGCGTAAATAATGCCTTGGCTGAGCCGGTCCTTCAGCAGCATGCGGTTCGGCAGATCGGTCAGACTGTCGAAATAAGCGCGGTAGCGGATCTCCTCCTCCAGCTGCTTCCGCTGCGTAATGTCTTTGAACGTGACGACTTCGCCGACGATTTCGTCCCCTTCCTTGATCGAGGAGATGACGTATTCGACAGGAAAGCCCGAGCGGTTCTTGCGGAAAAACTTGTTTTCCTGAAAATAATGGTCATGCACCGTCTGAAGGTCGGCGGCAGGATCGTCGAAAATAACGGAAGAAGGCTTTCCGATCAGCTCTTCTTCGGAGTCGTAGCCCAGCATCGTAATCCCCGCGGAATTGCAGAACGTAATGTTGCGGTCGAGATCAAGCCCGAAAATGCCTTCGCCCGCCGAATTCAGGATGAGCTCCTTCTCCCGGCTGAGCTGCCGCAGCTCGGCGACAACCCGCTCCAGCTCCTTGTTTTTGACCATGATTTCGGACGTTCTCTCCTGGATAATAATGTCCTGCTGCTCCATATAGAGCAGGTTCGACAAGGTGGAGGCGGTCGCATCCACAATCGATTGCGCGAGCTGGATCGTCGCTTCCGAATACTTCAGCTCTCCTTCCTTCAGGCTGACGACCGGGATGACGCCCAACACTTCGCCTCTGGATACGAGCGGAAGCATGAACAAGCCCTTCATGCCGAAATTGCGGCAGAGCTCATGATTCGGACGATCGTCCGCGAACACGTTCGGAATCAGAATCGCCTTCTTCGTCCGGATGACCTCTTGGAACACCAGATCGTTGTTGTCGTCGATCCGAAACTTGTGATGCTCCCTCATCCAGTCTTCTTCCGTCCAGTCGCTGTCCTTATACAGCTTCGCCGGCTGCATGACCGACTCGGTGATCGGGTCCAGCAAATGAACGCCGATGTTGAAGTTGTTCAGCACCTTGCCCAAATAATAAAAGCATATATCCAAGCTTTCCTGCATCGTCGAACACATCGATAAATCCCGCGTGACGTCGAGCAATAGCTGTTTCTCCGCAATCAAATTCGTTTTGTGGGTCAAATTGTTGGCGTTCCGGATGGCGACGGCGGCCATATTCACGTAAGCCTCCACCGTCTGAATTTCCGATTCGGTCAAGTTCATCGGGGTGCCGTAGTTGAATAGAAAAACAAGTCCGTACAATTCTTCCTCAAACGATATGGGGAGCGCAAGGAGCGAGCGGATTCGGAAGCCGTCGACGGCTCGGGGGTCCGGTCTGCCGTCCGCCGACGTGTCGGGGATGTAAATCGTTTTCCGCGTTTCGATGACCTCTTGGGCTAGCAGGTCGTCATCCGTATCGATAACGTGCATGTCCAGCGTCCAGCCGTTAATGACCTCCGGCTTGCCCACATAGCCTTTGAACGTCCCGTCCTCCTGCGGCAAATAAATGCCGACCGAATCGCATTGGACGATTTCCTCGGATATGGCCGAGGTGACATGCTCCAGCACCTCGCGCAGCTCCAGCTTCGTGTTGATCAATTTCGTCAAAGTGGCGAGCCGCGAATATCTCATTTGTTCTTTCAGCATTTCATCACCCGTTCTTCAATCTGGGATAATGCGACGATATCAAGAGTCAGACTGAAATAATATTAACCTACAAGATTCTACAAATAGTTTGAATATCCTTTCACCCTATAATTAGAAAATCAGATTTTGTAACTAATTCAATAGTTCCATAGCTTCTCTCCGGCTTATTTTACTTGGAAACGCACCCATAATATTGCATGGGCAAAGCCCCGGGAACTAGTCCGCTCCTAATGGCCGAAGCCGGTCTTGCTACAAACGGAAAGCCGGCGCCGGTTATTTCCCGACGTCGGCTTTCCGACGGAACAACTATTTTTTTGAAGCGAACCCTAGCTAAATTCAGTCGAATTCTCTTTTCGCTCCTATCGCCAGCATCGCGCCGACGGATACCGCGGCCAGCACGGCAGCGAAAACCGTGGCTCCGGGGGCCAATCCGGCGAAATCCGTCAAATAGCCCGTGCCTACGGACAGCAGCGCCGCCGGAATATAGCCGCCCATGTTCAGAACCGCGTTCGCTTCGGCTCTGCGGTTCTCCGGGACGTGCAGCCCAATCAGCGTCAAGCCCCCGAGCTGCCCCAGGCCTTGGCCCGCGCCGGCCAGCATGGCGGCCAGCACGAGCGGTACGACCGCGGAAGCGTAAACCGCGGCCGCCGTGCACGCCATCGATAAGAGCGTGGCCAAGGCGCCAAGCAGCAGCAGCGTTCGAACCGGAAGCTTCTTCAGAACAAACTGGATACCCGTCGCCGTCAGAAACATGATGCAGGCGGTTCCTCCCGATACAAGCGGGCTGGTGGCGCCAAGCAGCTTGGAAAACAGCGAAGGGCCAAGCGACAGAACGAACGAAGTAGCCGTAATGCCGGGCGCAAAGACGGCGATTCCGAAAGCGAGATGCCGGCGGTTCCGTTCGGGCACGCTGGGCAGCTGCAATCGGCGGCCGCCGTCCCCCGCCGGAGCGTAACGCGGAAGCGGAAGCGACCCGACGGCAATGAACGCGCTCGCCAGTATAACCAGCTGAGCTCCGTAGACTGCAACGATGGGGTCGGCGAGCGTCTCGGTCAGGACGCCCGAAAGCAGCGGTCCCAGACCTGCGCCGAGCACCATGGCGACCGATGCCGCAAGCGAAGCTGTCGTTCGCCGGGCTGCGCCTCCGACATCCATGACCGAAGCCATGCCGGCCGAAACGATGACGCCGACGGCGATGCCCGACAGCAGGCGGGCGAGGAGCAAAGCGGCGACCGTGGAAGCCGATACGAACAGGAAACAAGCGATAACCGCCGCCGCAAGACCGGGGAACAAAACCGGCTTGCGGCCGTACCGGTCCGACAGCCGCCCCGCGAACAGCAGCGTCCCGAGCAAACCGGCGATATAAGCGGCAAAAATCAAAGTCAGCGTGCCGCTCGAAAAGCCCATTTCCGCTTGCCAGCGCACGTAAAGCGGTGTTGCCGAGTTGGAGAGTACGAACACCGACGTGATCGTCCAGGCGGCCGTCCAGATTCGCCGGACGCTTGACGCTTGAACGGAAGCCGGGATACGTTCGGTCGTTTTGGCGAGGGGAGACATAACGTTTACCTCCTTTAAAGAGCTCACGGTTATTCGTGTCGGACCCCATTATAGGTTATAATTTTGGATAACTGAAATACATGATTCGAATATACGCCATAACGATATGGTTATGATTTGGAGAGGAGGTAAGCCGGTGAACTTGAACAACCTCGGCATTTTCGTGCAGGTTGCCGAGAAGATGAATATGACGGAGGCCTCCAAAGCGTTGTTTATTTCGCAGCCGGCAGTCAGCAAGGCGATTCAAAACCTCGAAGCTTCTCTGCAAATTCGTCTGTTCCTGAGGGATAAGCATAACGGGCTGCTCCTGACCGAGGAGGGGCGGGAAATTCTTGTACTGGCGCGTCAAATGAAGGCGATCGAGGCGAGCATTTATCAAATCGCCGGCAAGGCCAACCGGCTGCTTAGCGGGAAGCTGAAGATCGGCTCCTTTCCCGCCGCGTCCGCGATCTTGCTGCCTCAAGCCATCGCAGCCTTTCGGTCGGAATATCCGCTGGTCAAAATCGAGCTGATCGAAGGAACTTCGAGTCAAATCAAGGAATGGGTGGAGAACCGGACAATCGAACTCGGCATCGTGACAACTCCTTTCGAGCCGTATGAATCGGAAACTTTGTCTCGCGATCATATGGTCGCCATCGTTCCGGACGACCATCCGTTGGCGGACGAAGCGGTCATCGACCTGAAGGAGCGCCGGGCTGAAATCATTTTTTGCAAAGGCGGTCACGAGATCGCCGTATCGGCCATACTTCGGGAGCAGGGCATTGAATTGCAGGAGAGCTTGACGGTGCAAACGGCCGAAACGCTGGTCCGCATGGTCCGGAGCCGTTTGGGCATCGGACTCATCTCGAGTTTCACGCTGTCTTCCGTGACGCACGAGTTGGCAGTCAAGGAAATTCGGCCGGCAATCGCCCGTAAGATCGGGGTGATAGCTCATTCGTTCGGCGAATTGGCGCCGGCGGCGAAGCAATTTTTGCGGTTTTTAACACCGGCGGGGAATCAAACGCCGGGGGATCCGGCGGACGAAGCCGCTTCGCCATAAACGCAAAAGACCCCCGCTCCATCGGAACGGGGGCTAGCAATGGCTGGAGCGGCGCGTTTATCGGCTTGCCGCATCCAGCTTCTCGGTTTCGGGGACTCGCTTGCTTCCCAACCAGACTGCGGTTACGTTGCCCCATCCCCGCTCCGCGCGCTCGGCCGCAAACAAGACGAGCATCAGCCCAAGCAGCGCCGCGCATACCGATGCGGGAATGATCCAATGATGGGAAGAATGCGAGAAAAACGGAATCAGGGACACCGCGACGATCGGCGGCGCGTTCCACTTGAATTTCGTAATGAGCCAGATCGTGATCAGTACATTGACGAACAGGGACACCGGGCTCGGATAAACGGAATACAGCAGCGTGCCGATCGCCGACGAAATAACGGCGCCGAGCGTAATTTTGCCAAGCTCCGCGTAACGGAACGACCTCGATACGAACAGGAAGCTGAACGCCCCGATCGTCGGAAAAAATAAAGTGTCCAAAAACGAAACGTGCAAAGACAACCAATAAATCAACATGATATATGTACAAACAAACACGACTTTTATCTTCATGCCAACCGACTTAACCCCCGGGCAAAACGGATTGGTGCAGCCCTTTGCTGCAGCCTGCACCATTCTATAGAGTTTTGCCGCGGATGTCAATCCGTTAAAAGAGAGTTGTTTAGAAGGAATAGACCGCTTCCGGGCGGATTCCCCGAGTCCGGAACGATTGGCTGCCGTTATTTCCGCCGATACAGGTCCATGCTTTTATAGCCGGCTCCCAGCACTTCCTTCATCTCTTCCCGCCGCTTCGCGCGGGTCTCCTCCTGGACCGCGCTGTAGACGTAACGGGCCCAATCTTTGCGGTAGCCCGGGGTGAGCGACTGATAAAAAGCAAGCAAAGCGGGATCGTCCTGCAGATCCTGCTCCACGTTCGGGATCATCGCCGCATAATCGTCCACCCGGGCGCTTGGCCTGGAAGCTTTCTTAACGGCGCTCCGCGCTTCCGCCTTCAAGCCGACGACGGTAAACACGTCGTCCATGCCGACCATGCGGGCGAACTTGATGCCGCTTGTCCCGATATAGCCGTCCTCGTCCGCGCCGAGCCCTTCCAGCAGCTCGTCCCGATGGATATAAGTCGGGTACACTTTGTTTCCTTTTTTCGGATAGGCGGCAAACAAATACCCCCCTTCTTCGAGGGAGCCGCTAACGATCACGTTGTTCACGAGCTTACGCAGCTGCTCCATATCGAACACAAACGCAAAGATCAAATCGTAGGAGCCGTCCTTCAGCTCCGTATCGTATGGCGCCAGGCCCGCCAGCGGATTGCCGCCTTCCGGCCTATTCAGCACGGCGGCTTTTTTATATTTATGAAGATTCAGCTTTTCGACGATCGTTTTGGACATCGGTCTGCCTCCAAATTCGGTACGTTTTTTTGACCTGATGATGCTTGGCCCTATTCGATACTACCTAGCTTACATCTTCATGCCGCCCGAACTCAACCTTTCCAAAGCAAAACCGGCCCCCTCGCGAAAATGGCGGGAAGGCCGGCTTCGTTCTCCTTGCGGCTGCGCCCGGTTCGTAAGCGCTGCAAGGTCCGGACGTTACAACGATTCTTTAATCACCCGTTTGTAATACAGTACCGACAACAGCCCGAAGACGGAGTACAGCGCCGTATACAGCAGCATGACCAGCACCATCGGCGTCCACAGCTCGGTTCCGAATAAAAACCAGCCGGATTGTACGGCAAAGTAACTATGAACAAGCCCGACGGCCAGCGGAATGCCGAAATTGAACAGCTGCTTGAACTGAATGCCGCGGACCAGATTGCCCGGAGTAAAGCCAAGCTTGCGCAAAATGGTATAGCTCGGTTTCTCCTCTTCGCTTTCGCCCATTTGCTTAAAGTACAAAATACAGCCCGAGGTGATCAGGAAGGTCAGTCCCAGGAAGGCGACGATAAACATGACCAGTCCCATGTTCGTTTTTTGTCTCATCATAATGTCGTACTGCGAATAGCCGCCCGTTTTATCGCCGAGGCCCATTCCCCGGAACAGCTCGTTCGCTTCGTTCTGCTTGGAGCTGTCCGTAATGTCGATGCCGACATATACCGAGCTTTCCCGTTGAAGAGCCGGATCGGCGTCCTTTGCCAGCCGCTCGAAGACCGATTGGTCGACGATCGCCGACGGCCAGTTGCCGGAATAATAAAGCGATACGGACGTATGTTTGCTTAAGCCGGCCAGACGGAGCGGAATTGACTCCTTCTTCCCTTTGAACACGACCTCTCCCGTCTCGCGGAGAGACAGCATCTTCATCAGCGCGTCGTTGGAGCCGTCAAGCAATACCTCGTCCGGAGCGACGTCGACGCCTTCCAGCGACGCATCGCTGACGACGGGAAACGTAACCGCTCCGCTGCCCCCTCCGGCCAGCGACATGTCGATAATGTCCGATGCGTCCGCATTCATTTGAATAACGTCCCGGCGCGTCAACTCATAGCCGATCCCCGCTTTGTTCAGCGCTTCGGTAAAGGCGGCGATATCGCCTTCCTCCATGACGGAGAAATCGTTCGGGACGCTTTGCTGCGCCGTATGCTCCGCCGAATAATAGGAAATATAGCTGAGAGACAACAGACCGATCGCCAGCGCGGATACGGTCGTAATAATCGTCAGCAGCACGGCGTTCGATTTCATCCGGAACATGATGGACGAAAGCGACAACACCTCGCTCAGCGACAGGTACCCTCTCTTGCTCCGCCGGACGACGTTGAACAGAAAGCTGACGGAGCCTTTGTAAAACAAATACGTTCCGATAATAACCGAAGCCAAAATCACAATCATCGCCAGAAACAGCTCCTTCATCTCCACGAAGTCGCCGCCGAACAATTTGGTCGATATGAAGTATCCCAGCAGAATGAGGCCGATCCCGAGCAATCCGACGAGCATTTCGAGAACGGACATCTTTTTCACCCGGTTCTCCGCGGTCGAGACGACGCGGAAAAGCGAAAGAATGCTTTGTCTTTTAATAAAGGCATAGTTCATCGCCATAATGAGCAAGTAAACGGCCGAAAACACGATGACGGTCTGAATCAGCGCTTCGCTCGAGAAATTAAGCTCCGCCCGCGCTTCCACCCCGATGACCCGGAACAAAACCATCAGCAGCAGCCGGGAAACGGAGAAGCCGATTAAGATGCCGACGATCATCGAGCCGTAATACAAGAGCAAATTTTCGCTGCTTAAAATCCGGAATATTTTCCCCTTCGTCAAGCCGATCAACTGAAACAGCCCGATCTCCTTGCCCCGCCGTTTAATAAAGATATTGTTGGCGTACAGCAGGAAGATGGCCACGATGGCAACCAACAGCACCGATGCCGCCCGGAGCGCCGCTCCCCCTTTGATCGAGCTGCTGTACTCGTCCATGGCCGGATCGTATTGCAGCGTGACGAAGGAGAAATAAAGCGCGACGCTAAACATAAGAGCGAATACGTACAAGTAATAATTTTTAATGTTTTTCTTCAGATTGCGGAATATGAGGGAGCTCAAACTCATGCCTGAACACCGCCCAATACGCCTTGCGTCTTGATGATGTCGTTAAAGAACGATTGGCGGGTTTCCTCGCCTTTGTTCAGCTGCGTATAGATCTGTCCGTCTTTGATGAAGACGACTCTGCTGCAGTAGCTGGCGGCGACCGGATCGTGCGTGACCATGACGATGGTCGCTTCGATCTTCCGGTTCAATTCGCCCAGCTTGCCCAGCAGATCGGAAGCCGATTTCGAATCCAGCGCTCCCGTCGGCTCGTCCGCGAAAATAATGCTCGGATCGTGGATAAACGCGCGGGCCGCCGATGTCCGCTGCTTCTGCCCGCCGGATATTTCGTTCGGATATTTGTCTTTCAGCTCGTAGATGCCGAGCTCCTTCGCGATGCTTTCGAATTTGCGGTGGGCTTCCTTCTTCGACACGTCCGCAATCGACAGCGGCAGCAGCACGTTCTCCTTGACCGTCAGCGTGTCCAGCAGGTTGTATTCCTGGAAAATAAAGCCGAGATGCCGCTTCCGGAATTCCGCAAGCTCCTTCTCCTTCATCTCCGTAAACGTCTTCCCGCCGATCTTGATGCTGCCGAGGCTCACCTTGTCGATGGAGGAAAGCACGTTCAGAAGCGTCGTCTTGCCCGATCCGGACGCCCCCATGATGCCGACGAACTCGCCTTTGTCCACACGAAGGTCGATGCCCTTCAGCACTTCCTGCTTGTTGAATTTGTTGCCGTAGCTTTTATAAATTTTGTTCGCTTCCAATATCGTCATCTTGATCACTCCTATCGTTCATGCCCTTATCATAACCCCGAGCGGCGCCGACAGTCCTTCGATTCGCCGAACAAAGCAAGCAAGCATGTGACAAGTTCGTCACATGCTTGTGAAACGCACGAAATCGTTAGGACGCGGGAACGTTAACGTAAAGGCCGTGCCTTGTCCCGGCGCCGATTCCGCGTCGATGCGGATGTGCAGCGAATCGGCGACCTTACGCGCAAGATACAGCCCCATCCCGGTGGCGGCGGCATCCTGGTGCTGAACGGTCGAAGTAAACCCTTTGTCGAATATCCGGGGCAAATCCTTCGGATCGATGCCGCGCCCGAAATCCCGAATGCGGAGCCATACCCGTTCTTCCGCTGTACCGCTTTCGATGACAATATCCGAGGCTTCGCTGTATTTCACGGCATTGGTCAGCAGCTGCCGGAGAATGAAGCCAAGCCATTTGGCGTCCGTCAGCGCCTCGGCCGCGGGAAGCGTAATGTCAAACCCGATCCCTTTTTGCATGCACCAGGACTTCAGCGCCATAATCTCCGCGTGAAGGATCGGCTCAAGCTGCGTCTCCTCGATAAACAGATCGTTCTCCATAAAAGGAATCCGCTTCTGGTGCAGCTGCCGGTCCAGCAGCAAGTGAATGCGGAGCCACTCGTACATCAGCCGCGACCGAAGCGCGTCGTCGTCCAGCCGCTCGATCATAAGCTGCATCGCCGTCAGCGGCGTCTTCACCTCGTGAATCCAACTCAGCAGCTCGTCCTTCTCCTGCTCAAGCTCCATCTGGCGCAGCGAAGATTCCCGTTTATAGCGCTTCGTCTGCAGCGTCAGCACGTCCATGGCGATTTCCTCGAACGGGCTGGAAGGATAGGCGATGGACGCCAATTCATAAGTGTCGTCCCAAGCCTCCAGACTCTTGTAGAACCGGGTCTCCTTCTGGTATCGGACGAACAGGAAGGCCGCAAATACAAGAACCGACAGGAAGACAATATAAAGCAGCGACCCGAACGGAATCGAAGTGTCGATAGCGGCCATAAACAAGACGAGCAACTGAAGAAACAGGAATAAAACGATCCAGCTCAGCCGTTCCCGCAGAAACTTCCCGATCATAAGGAGCCCGCCTCTTCGGTCGCCATGTAGCCCTGCCCGACCTTCGTTTCGATGAAGGGCGCAAGCCCAAGCGGCTCCAGCTTCTTGCGCAGCCTGTTGACATTGACGGTCAACGTATTGTCGCTGACGAACTGCTCGTTATCCCACAAGCTTTTCATCAGCTCCTCCCGGCTGACGATTTGGTTTTTGCGCTCGATGAGCATTTTCAAGATGAACATCTCGTTTTTCGTCAGCTCGACCGAGCCTTCCTCGTTCGTAACGATATTGCGGACATATTCGACGGCGGCTCCCCGCCAAGCGCGCAGCTCCGCTTGCTCGGCGCCGTAATTGTAGACGCGGCGCAGCGTCGCTTGAATTTTGGCGATCAGCACCTCGAAGTGAAACGGCTTCTGGACGAAATCGTCCGCGCCGAGCTGCATGGACATGACCATATCGGTCGGATGATCCCGCGAAGACAAGAAGATGATCGGCACGTTGGAATGAGAGCGGATCATCCGGCACCAATGAAAGCCGTCGAACTTCGGAAGCTGGATGTCGATAAGGACAAGATGCGGGTTGATTTCGGTAAACTCCTGCGCCACTTTGCCGAAATCGCGGACGCCATACACATCGTAGGACCATTGCAGCAGCCGCTCTTTGATTTCCTGGAACAGCGTAACGTCGTCTTCGATCAGCATAATTTTGAACAATTCGGTCACCACACATTTTCTATAATAAACACATCGTTTCCAGTGTATAGCAAAGCGGCGGTTTGTGGTACACCTCCCCAACCCAATCGTATACCACCCCTGGAGCCCGTATAAACACCCCAAGCAGCGACACGAACAAAAGGTGCATGAGGAGCTGTAGCCGTTTGTCCTGAGGACAAAGCTTACGTTTCACGGCAAAATAAAAAGGCAATGCATAGGCCTGCCTATACGTTGCCCTTTTTTGCTATTTATACTTGTTGCCGTTCTTTCTCTCGTTTCGTTGCCTTGCTGTAGGGATCATGGTCAGGGCGGGGCTTTTCCTTCGCTCGAAACCCAATGGAGACCACTCTCACCATATCATCGGCTTCGTCATATTTGTAAATGATACGCAGGTCGGGTTTTTCGCCTTTTGTTGTTCGTAAAGCTTTGCTTGAATATAATTTTACCTTACGATACCCAGCGGATTTAAGCGGCTCATATTCGCAATCCTTGCCTTGACGGACCGGATGCAAGCCAATTCGGTCCAATTCTTCTTGAATCAACCCCATACATTCTTGAAGTCCATTTACGTCATTCCCGAATGCCGCGGCGATGTCATGAATGTCCAGATCGAGGACTTCTTGCTCCAATAAAATCTGCGTCTGCGTACTCATAAATTGCTACATTCATCCTCCTTGACGATGAATGCCTGCCATTTCCAAAAGGGACATGCCTTTTTTGTATTCTACAACGCGATCGCTATCCAAACGGTGGTGAATCCGTTCGTACTCTTCGCGTTCCTCAATCCATTCTAGCAGCCGTTCGTACTCTTGCAGGAGATCCACCATCATTTGATATTTGTCCATGTCGATCATCGCCACTTTAAGTTGGTCTTTGATCACAATGCCGAGCTTGTCGTTTTCTTCCAAAGAGTGCAGCAGCTCTTTTTGATTGAGCGTCCTCAACTGACTGAACGGCAACATTTCCTTTGGTTCAAACGTTTTCGTTATCATTTTTAAAGTATCCTTTCTAACACGGATCCCATTACCACTATTTAGACTGTGAATAGAACTATTATTATCCGTATGTTTATTGAGATGATCTAACTTTTCACTGTTTTTACTTTGCTTATTCGACCTGTGTACACGTTTTTCGTTTTTTCGTTTTTCATCAACCGATGACTCTTTATGATCTCCATCGTTATACGAACTCGGCATGGGCTACATGGTCGCCTCACTTTCCATATTAACATCAGCAAATGAATATGTCAAAAATTCCGAACAAAATTTTAAGCATTTTTCTTGTTTGTTTTCTGTTCAATATTTTTATTATATTTTCACCAATTTATTCATCTCTTACTCATTCCGTGCGAGACTTTTGGATAAAATTTGGCCATAGATTGCAGCGAAGTGAAGGAACGGTCGAGTGGAAGAGCTTCTCCGCCTTAAAAATTCGCAAAGAAAAAACGACCCGCAAGCGGATCGCTTTCGTTCGAAGCGCCCAGCTTGCGGGTCGTGTCACAAGATTCGTTTATTGGAGCGTTACGGCTGACGGCGTCCGCCGCCGCCGAAGCCGCGGCCGGTCTGCGCTTCCGTCACGCCCGATTCGTTCAACCAGGTCGTGGCCGAGGAAAGCTCGAACCCGACGACTTTCGTACCTCCGGAATATTCGCCGTCCGTGTACAGGCCGTCCTTCGCGGTGCCGGTCGACGTTCCGCCCGAGTAAAGCGTGTACGATTCGCCCTGCTTCAGTTCCGGCGAGCTGATGACGATCATCGAGTAATCCTTGGATGGGGCAAAGGTGGCGATCGCGTTGCCGCTTGCGTCCTCCAAGCGAACGATCGTGCCTGTCGCCTGCGTTTCCGGATACGTCATGGCGATCGAAGACTGGCCGGAATCGGTTGACGGGGCTTGCGCCATGCCGGAGCTTCCCGCCGAGATCAATACTCCGCCGCTTACTTCGAACGTACCGTCGTAATCAAGCGAACCGTTGCCGCTGTTCGTCGGGCCGTTCACAATGACGGTGCCGCCCGACATCGAAGCCGACCCGTTCACATCCAAGCCGTCGCCGTCGGCATCCACGTACAGATAGCCGCCGCTGATCGTCAGCTTGCCGTTCGACGCGCCTCCGAATCCGCCCGGCCGCTGCCCGGCCGCCCCATCCGCAGCGGTATCTTCAGTGGCATCTTCAGTGGCATCTGCAGTCGCATCTACAGCGGCATCCTCGGCCGCTTCGGCCGTATCCTGGGCTTCATTCGTCATCGTCGTGTCGCTGCCGGACGCGTTGACGCCGTCGTCGGAAGCCGTAACGTGCACATCGCCGCCGGCCATCGCGATTTCCGCGCCTTCCAGCCCTTCATAGCTGGCCGTAATATCGATCGTTCCGGCGGCGATCGTGAGCGTCGCATCGGCGTGAACCGCGTCTTCGCCGGAAGCGATCGTCAGCTTGCCGCCGCTAATCGTCACGTTGGCGTTGCCGTTAACCGCGTCGTCGGCCGAATCGATCGTAAAGGTGCCGTCGTTGACCGCGATCGCTCCGCCGGCTTTCAAGCCTTTGGCGCTGGCGGATCCATCCGCCGTGCTCGTTGTCGCGGCCGCATCCGCCGCCGCGCTCGCATCGGCCGTATCGTCGTCCGCCGCTGGCGTTGCCGGCGGCTCCGCAGGCACGGCCGGTGCCGTACCTGAAGCCGCGTCCGCGGCGCCCGCTTCCGTGCCGGATGCGTCGGTCTGGCCGCCCGGCATCGGCCGGCCGCCGCCCATTCCGCCTTTGCCCATGAAGCCGGATTCTGCATGCGGCTCGGCGTTGGCGCTGCCGCCTCCCGTCACCAGGTTATAGTCGCCGCCGTCGACCAGCAGCGTCGTTTCGGCTTGAATCGCGTCGTTCTCCGCAACAACGTCGAACGTTCCTGCCGCGATGGCGATAACGCCTTTGTCGGCTTCTTCGTCGTTGGTCGCTTTCATTCCGTCGCCGCCGGCGTCGATCGTAATCTCGCCGTCTTGGACGGCGAGCAGATCGCGCCCGACCATGCCGTCGTCCGCGGATTGCACTTGAATCTTGCCGCTTACGATTTTCAAATCGTCATTGCTGGCGATGCCGTCGTTGTAATTCGCTTTAACCGTTAAGCTGCCGGTGCCGTTAATGGTCAGGTCGTCCTTGCTGAAGATCGCCGCGTTCGGCTCGTCTTCCCCGTCCTCCAGCGTGTATTCCGTTCCGTCCGTCACCGTGTTTTCCGTACCGTCGGCAAGCGTAATGACCGTTTTGTCCGCCCCTTTGACATAAATCGGGGCATTGTCTTGGTCGGTGAGGCTTACGCCGTTCAGCACCAGGCGAACAATGTCCTCTTCTCCGGCGTCGACGACGATTTGTCCGTCGTTTAACGTGCCGCTGAGGACGTACGTTCCCGCTTCCGTAATCGTCACCGAGCCGTCCGCGGCCGCAGCCCCGGAGCCGCTTATCGCGGCGCTCGTGCCGCTCAGCTCGATGGAGACGGAACCGTCCGCGCTCCATTCGGCGGCGGTATCGTCATCGTCGAACGTAACGAGGTCGGCCATCGACAAGCTTGCCGGATCGACGGCGGCCGCGCCGCTGTCGTACGAGACCGTTTCCGCCGTTGTCGCTGTCTCGCCGCTTTCCGTCGCGGCGGCGTTGCTGCACGCTCCAAGCACAACCGCCATGCTCAGCAAAGCGATCGCGATTTTATGCTTTTGTATCTTTTTCATATCGGTATCATCCTTTCATACACCTCGAATTTTTAATAATCGTTAACCGGAGCAGGGCTCATCGTTAAAGAAAGATCCAGGTTGCCGTTTCTCGCCCGGATTTCGTCGAGAAACTCCTTCTGGTTCGTCAGCTGGTTCAGCGTAACGGCATATACCAGCTCATACAAGCTGCCGAGCTCCGTCGTGCGGATTTTTTTCAGCTCGTATTGCACGCCGAACTTGCGGAACACTTCGTCAAACGCTTCGTCGTAGCCGAGATTTTCCGGCACGGTCACCTTAAGCGTTTTTTGCAGCGTTTTTCTCGCGCCGAAATTAAAGCGGCTCAGCACGAACATGAGCAGGCATAGAATCAAAGTGAACAATACCGCGTAGCCGAACAGGCCGACCCCGCAGGCAAGACCCGCCGCCATCGTAAACAGCACATACGCGATGTCCTTCGGATCGCCGGGCGCGCTGCGGAACCGGATGATGGAGAAGGCGCCGGCCAAGCTGAACGCTCTGGCGATATTGCTGCCGATCAGCAAAATAATAATGGCTACGATCGCCGGCAGCAGCACCATCGTTAACGTAAAGCTTTGCGCGTAGCCGTTCGCGTTCGTTTTCATATAAGTCCAGCTGATAATGCCGCCGAGCACGATCGAGACGACAATCGTAAGCAGCGCGTTCGACAGCGTCAGGTTGGCCGTCGTCAGCGAAGCATTCGTGAAGAGAGAATCAAGCATACAGGACACGCTCCTTTTCCGCCATCCGGTTTTTCAGCAGCTTCTTGTATTCGGTGCCGTACTTGGAGAAGCTGGTCCGGTACAGCCGGTGCTCGGACAGCAGCTTGGACAACCAGACGGGAACCGTCTTCTCCGCTTTCACTTCCATCAGCCACTGCCCTTCCTCCAGCAGCTGCTCGCCGTAATCGCCCATCTCCAGCTTCAGATCGTACCGTCTGCAGCGGATGTTCGTATCGAACGTGATCCTAAGATCGCGGCTTTCCTTGCTGAACAGCGCTTTGCGGTCATACGACAAGTACAGCTTCGGCTGCAGGTCGTACAGCCGCAAGAAATAGCCGATTTCCCCTACGACCTGACGGTTCATGTAGCTTTGCAGCTCGGGAGCGACTCCCGTCCGGACGAACTCGTAAGCCTCGTCCAGCTTCAGCGCCGTCCGCCTTTTGTTGACGAGGCCGTTTACCTTTTTCTTGATTTCCAGGTACACCTTCGCGTCCCGGTCCGGTACGCCGTATGCCCGCAGGCGCAGCTTCTCCTTATATTTCGGCTTCATCATGCTGGCGCGGATCAGCGAATCGTGCTCCGTGTCGAAATACAGGTTGCTGATCGAATAAAACTCGTTTTTGTTGTACTCGTCCTTCTCCATATAATCGAGCAAGGCGCTATAAATGTTACGAAAAGCTTCTTCGTTCATCAGATATTTGCTTTCGTAGCGGTTAAATACCTCGATGGCCATCTTGCTTCCATTCCTTTCGTTTCAACATGTCTCGCTTGCATGTCTGTATATTAGCCCCCGAACCTTTAACGAAGCTTAAACCTTTTTCCGTTTCTTTCAATTTTTTTTGCTTTTTCTTAACAAAAGCTCCGGCTCCCCGCGGATGACCGCCGCACTCGATTCCGTTAAGGTTCATTAAAGGCCGCTTTGCTATAATGAGGACAACATTATAAATAGAGGATGACTTGCGATGAGAATATTGATCGTGGAAGACGAGCAGCACCTGGCCGAAGCGCTTACCCAAATCCTAAAGAAAAACCATTACTCCGTAGACGCCGTTCACGACGGGGTGACCGGGCTGGACTACGCGCTAAGCGGCATTTACGATTTGCTGCTGCTGGACATTATGATGCCGGAGATGGACGGAATCAGCGTGCTGAAGAAGCTTCGGAAGAAAGGAATTTCCACGCCGGTCATCCTGCTGACGGCCAAAGGCGAAGTCGAGGACAAAATCGCCGGGCTCGACCACGGCGCCGACGATTACGTGGCGAAGCCGTTCTCTTCGGGCGAGCTGCTGGCCCGCATCCGCGCGGCGCTGCGGCGCAAAGGAGAGGTCGTGCAGGATACCGCGCTGAAATTCGGCGATATCGAATTGAATACCGCGACCTTGAAGCTTTCCGCAGGCGGCAAGGATATCAAGCTGAACCTGAAGGAAAGCGAGCTGCTGGAGCTTCTGATGCTGCGAAAGCAAAGCATTACCTCCAAGGAACAAATCATCGAGAAGCTGTGGGGCTTCGATTCGGAGGCCGAGCATAACAACGTCGAGGTTTACGTCTCCTTCCTGCGGAAAAAGCTGACGTTCCTGAACGCCTCGGTGCGTATCGCCACCATCCGGGGACTCGGGTATGTATTAGAGGTGAACGAGTAATGTTTACAAAGCTTCGAAACCGGTTTCTGATCGTCAATCTCGTTATTATCTCGATCATCATGTTCGTCGCTTTCGCCGCCATCTACACGATCACGTACCGGGACGTGCAGAACGATATCCGGATGGAGCTCGGGAAAGTGATGGATTCCTATCATAAAAAAGGCGGACTCGAAGACCAGCATCCCGTCGGTTCCATAGACCCGTTTGTACCCGTAAACGGCGGCAAGACCGTTCCGCCGCCGGCTCGCGCCGTCTCGTTCATGCTGCGCGCCGATTCGAATTGGACGCTGACGGGCATCGAGTCCCGGTTCGAGATGGACGGCGCCTTCTACGAAGCTGCGCTTCGGGAGACTTCCGCCGCCGGCAAGGATAGCGGCCAATTCGAGCTGGACGGGAGCGAGTGGGCTTATACCGTCCAGCAAACGTACGACGGGTATATGGCCGTTTATTTGGACGTCAGCGACCGTCAGGCGATCCTGACCAACCTGATCTACACGTTTGCGGCCGTCGGGCTGGCGATGCTGATCGTCATTTATTTTACGAGCCGCTACTTCGCCAACCGGTCGATCGCCCCGATCAAGGAAGCGTTCGAGAAACAAAAGCAGTTCATCGCCGACGCCTCCCACGAGCTGAAGACGCCGCTCACCATCATCAACACCAATGCGGACGTTCTGCTTGCGGGCGGCGAAGACACGATTCAGAATCAAGCCAAGTGGCTGCATTATATTAAGTCGGAAACCGAACGAATGTCCAAGCTGACCGGCGACCTGCTGTTCCTGACCCAATTGGACGATTCCCAAACCGATATGCTGTTCGCGAATTTCGATATGAGCGAAGCCGTCGAAAATATTTTGCTGACGATGGAGGCGGTCGTCTTCGAGAAGCGGATCGCGCTCGATTATACGATCGAGCCCGGCCTGACGGTATACGGCAGCGGCGAACAGATGAAGCAGGTCGTAATGATTCTGCTCGACAACGCCGTCAAATACACGAAGCCGGAAGGCAAAATCGCCCTGTCGCTCAAGAAGCTGAGCCACGAGACCGTGCTCTCCGTAACCAACACCGGCGAAGGCATCGCGCCGGAGCATCTGAACCGGATCTTCGACCGGTTCTACCGGACGGATGCGTCCCGGGCCCGCAAGCAAGGCGGCTACGGCCTTGGGCTGGCCATCGCCAAGTCGATCGTCGAGCGGCACAAAGGGCGAATCTCCGCCAAAAGCGTGCCGGGAGAAACGACGACGTTTACGGTTTATTTGCCGTAAGGGGGCAGCTCCCCTTCCCCTTGAACAACCATCCCTTAAGGGCCTTTCGGCTCCTTAAGGGATGTTTGCGTTTGTTCTGCGGACCGACGGAAAAATCAGCCTGAAGAATGAGGATATATAACTGCGTATCGAATATATTGTTTATATGATACACAATTATGCGATGAGGTGATGCCTAATGAATAAGTATTCCATCGAAGCGAGCGGCTTGCGCAAAAGCTTCGGCCATCAAACCGTGCTGAACGGCTTAAACCTGGCGGTCCCCAAAGGATCGATCTTCGCCCTGCTCGGTCCGAACGGCGCGGGCAAAACGACGCTGATCCACATCTTGTCCACGCTGATCAAGCCCGACGGCGGACACGCATGGATCGAAGGGCACGACGTCGCGGCCGCAAAGGATGAGGTTCAGCGGTCGATCAGCCTGACCGGTCAATTCGCGGCCGTCGACGAGGTGCTGACCGGCCGGGAGAACCTGATGATGATGTGCAGGCTGTCCGGCTTGACCCGCAAGGAATCGCGCTCCCGGACCGAGGAGCTGCTGAAGCGGTTCGAGCTGGAGGCCGCCGCGGACAAACGCGTCAAAACCTACTCGGGCGGCATGCGCCGCAGGCTGGACTTGGCCGTCAGCTTGACCGTCCCCCGGCCGGTGCTGTTTCTCGACGAGCCGACGACCGGCCTCGATACGGTCAGCCGCCGCTCCTTGTGGGATATTATTTTGCGTCTGAAGCAGCAAGGGATCACGGTGTTTCTGACGACGCAATATTTGGAGGAAGCGGATCAGCTGGCCGACGAGATTGCCGTGCTGAACGGCGGGCGAATCGTGGCGGCCGGCACGGCCGAGGAGCTGAAGGCGCGCGTCGGGGGCGAGGTTATCGAGCTGCGGAACAACGCGGATGAAGTGATCCGTTCGATGCCGACCGACGGCAGCGTGCAGGACGTCCGCCGGCTTCTGAACGAGCTCGCCCAACAATGCCCTCCCGACGCCCGGATCGTCATCCGCAAGCCGAGCATGGACGACGTCTTCCTCGCATTAACGGCGGAACAACACCCCTATCAGGAGGTTTCATACGCATGAACAACGTTCAACCGACGATTAAACCCGCTTCATTCGCGGCGACGAACGCCGTATTTATCGGCCGCAGCATCCGGCACAGCCTGCGCAACGTCGAATCGCTCCTGATGGCGATTATGCTGCCCGTTATGCTGATGCTCCTGTTCACGTACGTGTTCGGAGGAGCCATCGCCCCCGGGGGCGATTACGTCCATTATGTCGTGCCGGGCATTATCCTGTTATGCGCCGGCTTCGGCTCCTCCAGCACCGCCGTCGACGTCGCGACCGACATGACGAACGGCATTATCGACCGGTTCCGGACGATGCCCATCAGCAGCATCGGCGCGGTGACCGGCCATGTCGCCGCCAGTCTCGTCCGCAACCTGCTTGCCACGGGCATCGTCATCGGCGTCGCGCTGCTCGTCGGCTTCCGGCCGACCGCAAGCCTGACCGAATGGCTGGGCGCGCTTGGCGTCATCGCCTTGTTTATTTTGACCTTTACATGGCTGTTCGCCGCGATCGGGCTCGTCACAGGCAGCCCGTCGGCCGCCAGCGGCTACGGCTTCGTGCTGCTGTTCCTGCCGTATCTGTCGAGCGCCTTCGTGCCGACGAATACGATGCCGGAATGGCTGCAGGGCTTTGCGAACCATCAGCCGATCACGCCGGTTATCGAGACGATCCGCGGACTGCTGACCGGCGGACCGGTAACGGATTACGTCTGGTGGGCCGTCGGCTGGTGCGCGGCCATTCTGGCGATTGCGCTGGCATGGTGCAGTCTCGCTTTCCGCCGCAAAGGCGGACGGCGCTGATCGCTCGGCTCCACCCGCACCGGGCCGGACCGGGAAGAGCGGCTATTAGCAGAGACCCCGGCCCCCCCCACATACAAACAGCGTTTCGGCAGCATGGCCGAAACGCTGTTTTTCCGAACAAACGCGGACGCTCATGATCTTAAAGCGCCGATTGGAAGCCGTCTTACGACTTTAGCCGCAAGTAGGCTTCCAGGCCGTCCAATATGCGCTCGAGCCCGAAGTCGAGATCGTCGCCGATCGGATTGTCCGCCTCGTCGGTATACGCGCCGGACATGACGAGCGGGTATAAATGCGGGAACCGGTCCGGCTTGACGAGCTGCCTCAGAGCGGCTCCGTAGCCGATGCCGCCGAACGCCCCCGGGTCGGCCCCCTCGCGGATGGCCCGGTCCATGTCCCGCACGATCAGGCCGCAAGCTCTCGCATAGCTGCTCAAGAGGAGAATGAACGACATTTTCTCGAACTCGTTCAGCGGGAAATCCCGCATCGTCCGAAGCATCCAGTCGACAACTTGAAGATTGCCCGGCGTAAGCGGCACTCCCGTTATCCCTATATCGCCGAACCAGGGATGCTTCCGGAAGATGCCGACGCATGCGTCAACATATTCTTTTATTTCCTCGCGCCATGGCTTGGCCGGATCCTCGGGCGGAATCGGAATGCTGCATATCGTATCCTGCATAAGTATCAATAAGTCGTCTTTGCTCGTCACATAGCGGTACAGCGACATCGTCGTGAACCCGAGCGACTGCGCGACCCGGCTCATCGACACCGCGGCCAAGCCGTCCCGGTCGGCGATCTCGATCGCCGCGTCGACGATTTTTTGCACGCTCAGCTCGCCCTTGGGCCCTCTGCGCGGCTTCTTGACGATGCCCCAGCTGAGTGCCACTCCCGGCGGCAGCTGATTGATTTCATCCGTGTGATCGCCGTTATCCATATGTTGACCTCCATCATTGCTGCATCCTATGAAAATGTATATCACATACACAGTATAGCATAATCGCCGCAGGTTCAAGCATTCATCGTGAAGGTCGACGCATGCCGCGTCGCTTAACGTATATTCCAATGGCGTATAAGCCTGCAAAGGAGCTGATGACCATCAATCGTCTATCGCACGACCGGCTTGACCGGCTCATCCAATCCGCGGTCGACCGCAAACGCATATTCGGCGCCGTCTTGAGCGTCGAATCGGGAGACAAGCGGTTCGCATGGACGGGGGCGGGCGGTTATATGCGTCCGGACAGCCGGTTTTATATCGCAAGCACGACCAAGCTATTCGTTACGGCGTCCGTATTGAAGCTTAGAGAGCTGAAGCAAGCCGATCTGAACGATCCGATCAGCCGTTACTTGGAGGAGGACATTCTGTCCGGCCTCCACCGGTACCAGGGAATCGAATATTCCCGCGGCATTACGGTCGGGCAATTGATGGCCCAGACATCGGGTTTGCCCGATTATTTTCAGCACAAGAGAGATAACGGCAAAAGCCTGATGCAGGAAATCGTCGCCGGGAACGACCGGGCGTGGTCGTTCGGCCAAGTGATCGAGGACGCGAAACGGATGAAGCCGCACTTCCCTCCCGGCCGCAAAGGCAAAGCGTTGTACTCCGACACCAACTACCAGCTGCTCGGCAAAATCATCGAAAACATCGCAAATCAACCGTTGAACGACGTGTTCGAACGATTGATTTATGAGCCTCTCGGATTATCCGACACGTACTTGTACGCGGATAGCCGCGACCGGTCGCCGGCGCCTTTTTACTATAAAGCGGCTCCCTTGCATACGCCTCTCGCCATGGCGTCGTTCGGTCCGGACGGGGCAATCGTCTCCACTTCCGGGGAGCTGATGCGGTTCGTGCGCGCTTTTTTCGAAGGCGAACTATTCCCGAAAGCGTATCTGAACGAGTTGTATGTCTGGAATAAAATCTTCTTCCCGCTGCAATACGGCGTCGGGATGATGAGATTCAAGCTTCCGGCCGCGCTCTCGCCGTTCAGGCCCGTCCCGGAGCTGCTCGGGCATTCCGGCATATCGGGGGCGTTCGCCTATTATTGCCCGAAGAAGGATGTGTTTTTGACCGGCACGGTCAATCAAACCTCCAATCCCGGCTTGCCCTATAAGCTGATGGTTCGGGTATTGAACCTGACGTAACGGGCGGGATAATGGGACTGAACGCAAACGGACAAGCGGCTGCATGCCGTTTGTCCGTTTCGTTTTTTTCCCGCGGTGAATGCGTCGCCTAGCCTTGATTCGCCAATCGAATGACCGGCAATATATCGATTTTATGTTTCGTATGCTCGTGATAAAGCCACCTGTCCTGCACATGATCCACATACAGCACGCCGTTCAAATGGTCGATTTCGTGCTGCATGCAGCGGGCCAGATAGCCCTCGCCCTCCAGAACGACCCGCTCCCCTTGCCGATTCAAGGTTCGAACCTTGACCCGGTTGGCTCTCTTCACATAACCGACGTAGCCGGGAAAGGATAAGCAGCCTTCCAATCCGTTTTGTTCGCCGCTCATTTCCAGGATTTCGGGGTTAATGAGCTCGATGAGTCCATCCCCGCAGTCCATCACGATCAAGCGGCGAAGAATGCCGACTTGGGGCGCGGCCAGGCCGGCCCTCCCCTCGCCGGCATACAGCGTTTCGGCCATATCGTCCAGAAGCTTTAATGTTTTCGCATTTAGCGCATCAACCGGCTTAGCCGTTTTCCGTAAAACAGGATCGCCGAACGGCAAAATGTTTTTTACGGCCATAAAGTCACTCCTTCCGCTTTAAACGAAGTATATACCAACAACTCCGTGGAGGTGCAGTCCTTAAGCCGCGTTCCAAAACAACGTTTGAACCTACGGTTCTTACTTCGATTGCTTGCCGCCAACCTCCTCCCACTTCTCCTTCAAAGCCGTTAAATCCTCTACGAAAAATTTCAACAGATTGGGCCGCCTCCTTACCGCAAGCGGGTGATAAGTAAATCCGACCGGGATTCCCTCCAGCTCATGCCAGCGGCCCCTCAATTCCTTCACGGCGGCATTCTCCTTCCATGGGAATAAAGCTTCCGCCACAACGTTCCCGAACCCGAACAGGACAAGCGGCTTCTTCTCCCGGAGCTGCAGCTGCAGATGAGGCATGCACGCTTCACGGGCCGCCGGCTTATCGTAGGCGCGAATCGGCCGGCATTTCAGCAAATAGGTGACGTAGACCGATGCCGTCCCTATGCCCGCTTCCCTCATGCCGAGCCGAAGCGTTTCGCGGGTCCCGCATAGAAACGGATTTCCTTCCCGGTCTTCCCGTGCGCCCGGATTGTCCAAGATGAAGAAGAGCGGAGCGCTCGGATTGCCTTCTCCCCAAATGACGCGGGCCCGGTGCCCGCAAAGCTCGCAGCGGTCGCAATGCCGGAGATGGAGCGGCGCCGCTTCCTCGGGCAAAATCACGAATGGAGAATCTGTGCTTCTGGTCATGGCGTACTCCTTCCTATTGCGCGTCTTCATACGTCTCCATTGTCCCCGCCCGATCTCCGGGCTATAACCGCCGAACGGCGCAATGAGAGCGCAACATTACAAAATGCCGTCTGTGGTACAAATGAGTTGCAAGGAAATTATGTGTACTGGAGATGATGAAATGAGTAAGCTGAACCATAAAATCGCCGTCGTAACCGGAGGCAGCCGGGGCATCGGCCGGGCGATCGCAAAGAGACTTGGAAGCGAAGGAGCATCGGTCGCCGTGCATTATGCTTCCAACCGGGACGGAGCGGAAGAAACGGTCCAGGAGATCCGGCGCGGCGGCGGTACGGCCTTCGCGCTTGGCGCCGATCTTGGATCGGTTCAAGGCATCCGATCCTTTTACGCCGCTTTGGACCGGGAACTCGAATCCCGCTTCGGAACGTCCGGCATCGATATTGTCGTCAACAATGCGGGGGTCGGCCTTGTGAGAACGATAGAGGAAACGGATGAAGAGTCCTTTGACGCAATGATGGCCGTCAACGTGAAGGCGCCTTTCTTTATCCTGCAGGAAGCGATCTCCCGGATTCGGGACGGCGGGCGCGTCATCCAGCTTTCATCCGCCGTCACGCGTATATCCTTGCCGTCCATCCCGGCCTACACGATGAGCAAAGGCGCGATCAACGCCTTGACCCTTTCCCTTGCCAATCAGCTTGGCACGAGAGCAATTACGATAAATGCGATTGCCCCGGGCTTCGTGGCCACGGATATGAACGCCGGGATGCTTCAGGATCCCGAAAGCCGCCGGTTCGGCGCCGGCTTCTCGATTTTCGGGCGGTGGGGGGAGCCGGCGGATATCGCGGATATCGCGGCGTTCCTCGCATCCCCGGACAGCCGGTGGATTACGGGACAAGTGATCGACGCCAGCGGCGGTTCGCACTTGTAACTCGAGGCGCAGCTTCGGATACACGAGCCGACAGCTCGATCGCCGAACCAAAAGAATGGCTGCCGACGGACGGCAGCCGTTCTTTTCCTGCGAGACCACTATTCTATTGCTCTGCCTCATACAAATCCGCATCCGCCGTCTTAAGGAACGGCGTCCATTCCCCAATTGCATAAAGCAGCAGGCGATGCATCGCTCGCGTACATGCCGTATAAAACAGCTTGCGTTCGCTTTCCCGGCAGTACGCCGCAGAAGAAGCATCGTAAATCAGCACGGCGTCGAACTCGACGCCCTTGGCGAGATACGCGGGAATGACCATCGTCCCTTTCTCGAATTGGCTCGTTTCCTTCGTAATGAGCCGCAGTCCCGGGCAGCCTTGAGCGGACAAAAGCTCGTACGCGCCGCGGCTCTCCGCCGCGGTCTTCGTGATGACGGCGACGGAGCCGAAGCCTTCGGCTTGAAGCGCCGCGATATCCCGCGCCATTCGCGCCGCCCGCTCCTCGCCGCTGCCCGCCCGAACGAGCAGCGGTTTCCCGCCGCTTCGCTCAAACGGCACGATCTCCCCGCCGTCCGGCAGCAGCGCCTTCGTGAAGTCCACGATCTCGCGGGTCGATCGATAGCTGCGAACGAGGCGAATCAAGCGGGTTTCGGCCTCGCCGTAAAGCCGGATGAGCGGCGAATCCGCCTTGTGCAGATCGGTGGCCTGGGCGAAAATCGCCTGGCCGAAATCGCCGAGCACCGTCATGCAGGCTCGGGGAAACAGCTTTTTGAGAAACTCGTATTGAAACACCGAATAATCCTGGCCCTCGTCGACGAATACATGCCGTACCTCCGTGTTCGTCCGAACGCCCTCGACCAGCTCTTTTAAATAAAGATACGGGGTCGCGTCTTCATAGAACAGCTCGCCGCGGCTCAGCTTCTTCTTGGTTTGCCGGCAAATTTCCGGCCAAAGCTCCGGCACTTCGGCCGCATTCGCCATCTTCCGGAAAGCATCTTCCTCGTCGAACAACTGAACGTACAGCCCGGTCGCGTCGACGAACGCAAGCCGCTTCACGCTCCTCCTGAGCGGCTTGAAGCTTTCCTTCACGACCGTTCGGCGCAGCAGCTCTTCCTCCCGCTCGCTAAAGTCCAGGTCGCTCTCGTCCCCCCGCGGCTTCTTGCTTATGAACTCGTTCACTTGGGCATACTTCTCGGCCATGTCAAAAACGCCCCGCTCCCGGTGCAGCTCTTGAAACGATTCGGCATATTGCTCCTTGTCGAGATAATGAATCTCCTCCTGCACCCATTCCGCCTCGCGTTCCTTGCGCTCCAGAAGCGCCAATCGCTTCAGCAGCCATTCCTGCAGCAGCGCGACCCGGTTCGCCAGACGAATCGACGGGTCATAGCTGTAAAACTGCGACTTCATTTCCTCGGCGGAGATCAACTCCCGGTCCCTGAAACGAATTCCGCGAAACAGCATCCCCTCGCGCGCGAGCCAAAGGGCATAGCTTTGAAGAGCCTGCAGGAACGCTTCCGAAGCCTTGTACCGGATCCCGTTCAGCCGCGCTTCATACCCCGGCGCCCCTTGTTCCGTCAGCATATATTCGAGCTGCTCGAACGGATCCTCCAGACGAAAGGCCGATCCAAGCCAATGCTCCAAATATTCCTGAAACGTCGTTTGCTGCATATTCTCCTCGCCGAGCTCGGGAAGAACGGTGGATACATAGCTGTTAAACATCGGATTCGGCGAAAAAAGCACGATCTGGTCGGCCTTCAGCCTGTCGCGGTGCTTGTAGAGCAAATACGCCGCCCGCTGCAGCGCCGCGGACGTCTTTCCGCTGCCGGCCGCCCCCTGCACGATAAGCATCCGGCTTTTATCGTCGCGGATGATCGCATTTTGCTCCTTTTGAATGGTTGCGACGATGCTCTTCATCTGGGCGTCCGCGCCTTTGCCGAGCACTTGCTGCAGCAGCTCGTCGCCGATCGTGACGCTTGCGTCGAACATATGGCGAAGCTGCCCGTCGCGAATCTGGTATTGCCGCTTCAGCTCCATCGTTCCCGTTATAGTTCCGCCCGGCGTCTCATAGGCGGCCGCGCCCGGAGAATGGTCGTAATACAAGCTCGCAATCGGCGTGCGCCAGTCGTAGATCAGGAAGCTCATGCCGTCCGTGTCGACGAAGGAAGAGACGCCGATATAGACTTGCTCGGCGGAGCGTTCGCCATCCTCCCGAAAGTCGATGCGCCCGAAATAAGGAGAAGGCAGCAGCCGGCGCATGCTGTTCCACTGCTGCATCAGCTGGCGGTGTCGGCGTTCCCGTTCGGACAACACCGCAGCCTGCTGTCTGATCGTGAAGTAGGTCTCTTCAAAATCTTCTTCCGTGCTCGTATTGACCGTCACTTCTTCCCAGAACCGCTTGCGAATGTCCGTCGCCTGCTCGTGCAGCCCGGCCGCCTCGGGCTCCAGCTCGACGATTCTCGCTTGCAGCTTCTTCGTAACGAGCTCCAGCCGTTCCTGTTCAGCCTGCCAATCGTTAGAGTTCATCATCGATCCGAACGCTCCTTTGCCCTCTAATAATAGATTCTAAAAAAAGATTTGACAAACGATAAACCTTGATGCTAAAATTAAAGTGTAAATAAAATGCAATCACTATGTCCTTTTACTGAAAACTGTAATAGCGCTCTTCATCATACCACAGCGCTTCTTTGCGTGCAATACGATAAATCAAAAAACCGGCATTCGCTGCCGGTTTTTTTGTTTAGATCGTCTTATGCCGTTTTAATTGCACGTTTCCATCGCCTTCAAAATCCGTTCGGGATGTACCGATAACGGGCTTCGCACGCCCGTCCTGCCGATCAGCCCTTCGGAAACAAACCCGCTTAATTGTTCCGTCACCGTCTCCCGGATGCTCCCCGCCATGCTGGCCAATTCCTGATGCGTAAGCTGAATCTCCAACCGGACCCAGCCTTGAGCGGATTCCGCTTGCCGCCCGAATTTCCGGGACAATTTATAGAGCAAGTAGAGGAGCCTTCGGCGTACGCTCCCATAGGCCAAGAGCTCAAGCATTTCTTCCACTTCTTTCAGCCTCGACGATACGATGCCGATCAATTTAAGCCCGATCTCCGGGTTCGCCTTTACGATCGTTTCGAAGCGCTCCTTGTCCAGCGTGCAGATGATCGAGTCCTCCATCGTTTCCGCGTACAGGCTTTCCGAACCTGTCGTGAACGACCCCGCTTCGCCGAAAAGATGGCCGTCACCTAACAGATCGACGGTTAGTTCTTTTCCCGATTTCAATATCCGGTACAGCCGGACTTTGCCGGATTTTATAAGAAACAAACGTTTTTGAGGCATATGGGGGGAAGCGATGACCGTTTTCCGTTTAACCGTATTGGCCGGGGTGACGGGAGCGATATTATGCAATTGTTCGAGCTCCAAGCCGTCAAATAATTGAATACGGGATAAGTATTTGATTTTGTCCAAAGCAAAGCCCCTCCTGATGCCGACTTTGTAGTCCGCCCTACATTCATATAGGCACTCCCGCTTTATACTGTACTGCAGATAGAGACGACCCCGCTCAAGATCATAAAGGAGAGTGTTTGTTGCAAAATGGCTGCCGCAATCGTTCAAATTATCCTGATTCTCATGTTCGCATTCTCTGCTTCCACGAAATTTTTTCGGCAGCAATCGATGGTTCATCACTGGAACCAATATCGTTACCCATTCTGGTTAATGGATGCAACCGCCGTTCTGGAGACCGTCGGAGCGATCGGAATAATGGCCGGATTCCGGTACCCCGGGCTGCTGCAATACGCCGCCGCGTTACTCGCGATTCTGATGCTCGGCGCCATTCACGCGCATCTGTTCCGGGCCAAGCATAAACCTTATATGGCGATTAATGCGCTTGCCATGTTGGGCTTGTCCGTGTATCTGATTGTCATGTAGCGGCATTTTGCTCTTCATTTTGCTTTCAGCCAATCGCCAGTAAGTTCATATACAAGCGAGCTTGTCAGAAGCCCGGCATGTTCGCTTCAGGGACAATTTGAACTTGTGCTTTCTTATTCGGTTCCATTAACTTAAAATCGAGGGTGAACTTCATCGGCCGGCGAGACAGTAGAAGCTGAAAGCTTTGCTTAGTTGCGACAATTCGTCGTTCAGCTCCTCGGATCGCTTATTTGATTACCATGACAGAAAACCATTCCAGTCTATAATTCCGATCCCACTCGCCATGCTGAGGATGATCACCTTCCCCATGCGCAAGCTTGCGATGCCAATTCACCGGGTGCTCGGTTGGGCTGTCTCCTCCTAGTTTGTTTGAGGCTAAGACGTCTTTCTTTTTATTATTTTAGCATTTCTGAACGCAGAAGAATGCATGTTCCCACGTTATAATAAATAAAATTTAAATATATGTTATAGAAAACGTGGCCGTAATTAAATAGCTTCAAGCTCGAACCCTAGGTTATCCCGAAGAAAACAATGGGCATGTATAAAGCAGGATTTTTCGGTAAAATATATACCCAATAAAAACATTAGAAAATTATCGAGTAAATTAGATGTATATGATAAAATAAAGTGTTAGGTATGGGTGATCTTAGTGAAACCTGGAAAGTTCTTAGCGAAAGAAAACTAGCTTTGAATAGAAAGAACATTGTTTGAAGAATTAAAAACTAGAGAAAGGAGAATGCCTATGGCTATTAATTATGCTGACCTTCTTGATACTTTTGAGTCGAAAGAAAGCACACTAATTAATTCATTTGAAGATTTTCTAATTCAAAGATCTAAAAAGAAAACACCAATTATCCTTCGAGAATTAGATTGCTGGCAAGGGCGTGCGGATGTAGTTGCAGCATTCCTTTCTCCTCACTGGATGCTTCCAGAAGGTGCAGAGGAAATATTGAGTCGACTTGGTCCAGCTCAAGTCTTATCTGTGTTATATCAAAAGAAAAGACAAAAACTAAATACCATTGTAATGCTATCCGGTTTATCAGAAACAACCGTTCGGAGACACCTTAAAGAGCTTATTGAAGGTGGTCTCATTCAACAACATGCGCAAGATACTTTTACAATACATCCGTTTGTGAACATACCTCGAATTACTTTTCACGCTTACGAAGCAAAGCTTCACAACTGGAAGAGAGCGCTTTACCAAGCTATTAATTATCTAGGATTTGCGCAATATTCCTCAGTTGTAATGCCTGAAAGATATATTAAACCTGCCCTAGAAAATCTTGAACACTTTAGAATTAACGGAATAGGTTTAGTATCTGTTTCAAATAAAAATTATACTGTTATTTTAAAGCCAAGAAAAAACCGACCAAGAAAAAAAGCATTTCACTTAGTCGGTATTGGAAAAACCATTATTGGTGTGAATCTATCAAACATTTGCTATGGATCTAAAGATCCGTATTGCCGATTGCCAAGTGTTTAAATGGGATTTGGAGGAAGCCCTTTCGAATTGAACGGCATACCTCTCTAACATCGTATACAGCGATTCTGCATTTGAAATCGCTTCTTCCATGTAATTGAGTCGAGCTGTTATATCAATACTGTTTTGAAAAATATCAACCATTGATTGCTTAATTGCAGACCAATGCTGCTGATGCGATAATGCCCTACTCCAACCATCTGATGGGTTAGAACCGGCATAAATAATTCTGTCTTCACCTGTATTGGAGAGTACACTTTGAAACAAATTTTGTGGTGCGTTCGCTGCAATAGAATCAAGTTCTGATACTAAAAGTGAATTTAGAAGTGGAATAGATGTATATCTCTCGCGTGGTAATCTCCCACCTGTCGAAGGGAGGATTCTCTGCTGCACCGTAAATTTTCTTGAACTATTGTGCCAACCCGTTCCAATTCCATATGCCCCAACACATAAGTACAATAAACCAATTATGTCTGCATAACCGATAACAACTTTAAATTCATTAATCTCAGATAACGAATAGATAAAATACAATAAGTTTGATAGCCCATGATCGCTATCAAAATTTTGGTTGTAATCTTTATTATTTCTGGCAACTGTCAAATAAAACCCTTCTACTTCCAAAACCGATATCTCATTCAGAAACTCATTAACCCTATCTGTTTCATTAAGTGCTGACTCAGTAAATATCAAAGAAGCTAAAAGTGGTTTTTTTATCTCTTTCATCAGCATTATATTTTTTGTTTCTTCTGCTAAACTTAAGCAAATCTGAGTTTGTCGATCACTAAAACTATTAATT
The DNA here is from genome assembly GCF_042685365.1 of Paenibacillus thailandensis. NCBI lineage: Bacteria > Bacillati > Bacillota > Bacilli > Caryophanales > Paenibacillaceae > Paenibacillus > Paenibacillus thailandensis. The sequence goes on from NZ_JBHUMY010000043.1 coordinate 300,347, forward strand.
AACAATGTCGGAGATAATATGTAATCAACACCCATAGATACTTGAAAGTCAATTGTCTCCTCAGCATATCTTTGGATATCCCTTATTGATCGGAAGGACGACATAGTTAGATGCCCTGGATAATACGTATAATCAGTAAGATTTTTTGTAGTCCCATCCATGTAAGTTGTGTAATAAAATTGGGGATCCAATAAGACTTCCGCTGTATGGTAATCATTCAATAAGTCGTTCCTGAACAACCTTAAATTATCTTCAGTATCATCCCTTGGACTTAAAATAACACCATCACCCGACCCGTTCGAAAGTGCCTGATGTATTTTATTCCCTTTACCATATCCCTGCTGGATAAACAATTTCATAACAATTCCTCCCTTACTTGAGCGAGTTTCTCTATGAGGGAATCACAAGTCTTAAAACGCAAGTGCGGTTCTTTTGCCAGTAATCTCATAATTATAGCATTTAGACTTTGTGGTAAGTCTGTACGCAAGTTACTAGGTTTCTCAACCTGATTGGAAACTATATTTGCTACCAACTGCATTGAATTTAGACCCCTTGTAAAAAAGGGGTGTTGACCTGTCAGAGACTCGTAAAGTACTATGCCCAAAAGGAAGAGGTCTGACCGAAAATCTATTCCTCGCCGTACGTTTTTCAATTGCTCTGGAGACATATAGATACGTGTGCCTACTGTCATGAATGCTGCGGTAAGTGACTCATCCGAAAGGTCGAAAGCTAGGCCAGTATCTAATAAAACATAGGTACCATTGTCTCTTCTCATGATATTCTTAGGCTTCACATCTCTATGTACCATGTTAATATCCCATAAATGCTTAATTGCAGTTGCGATATCTATTCCAAGTTGAATCCCCTCTTGTAGGGTAATCTGCCGGTCACGCCTTATTATTGTATATAGGTCTTCCCCGCTTACCAATTCTTCTGTAAAATATAGCAACTTTCTACTCTTGTATTCGACAAACGTCATACCGATAGGGCCTAACTTAACCAAGGTTGGGGTTTCACAACGATTCATAATATCAATTTCTCGTTTTGCTCTTGCTAGTACATCTTCTCGAATATCCTCGATTGGAGAAATCGAATAATGGTCACTATCAAGAGACTGCTGGACTTGTTGATCTTGGATATTTGTAAGATCTAAAAATTTGATTGCATACCTTACTCCACTAATTGAACAAGAAAAAACCGTCTTTTGTCCACCCTTACCTAGAAATACAATATCAGTGCAGGTAGGACAAATTTCTTTCACTTGATCTTCAGTTAAATCAGGTGCACGCAAAGACCTTACCTCCCTTTTTGATATCGAAAACAACAATACTTAGTTCAATTATACCATTCTTTACCGTTGTTGGGTATAAGGTCTATAAGCTAAGAAAACTAATTTTTTTGCTCACTTCAGTACGTTGGTACTATTCATTCATAACGCCTCAAATAGATAAATTGGCATAGATGTTCCTAGTGCAGTGATAAAGCAAATAAAGCTTTGAGTTCATACACAAATTATATATAACCATCTGTATCTCATCGATGACCTACTCATCTAGGAAGTTCTTTCAGACTTCTTCACATCGCATAGTCGCACCTCTGTAACTGATATTCTATTAATAGGACCTATATCAAATCATTTCAGCTGCGTTCGATCCCCCATTGCTTTTTGAATTAGCTTCTCCACGAACCTTCATCTGTTGCAGCCGGTTCAACAAGGTTTCGTATGTCCACGCCAACAGACCCTAATCAAGCTCACAGTGAATAGAACAATCTTTAAGATCTCCGTTAGAATTAAATTTCCATTATCTGCCTAACGCAAATATTGAACTTGAATCTCAGAGTCGAATCATATATGAAATTTAAAAATATAAAACGGTCACTCAGCTCAGCTTAACTGTAGATATTGTTCGTTGCGATGGGACTAAACGCCATTCCACACCAATCATTTACCACCAGCCCGTGCTCATAAATATTTTCCACAAAAAAGCTGAAGATATTTTTTATTTGAAACAATTTTCCTTTTCACCCCGTCTATTTACTGGGACATTATGGATTTCATGCGTTCTTTCAACACGCTAATAGCTTGGGGTTAATAGACGGCGATACGCGCATGCAGAACGAGACGCGGAAGGAGGGCAGGGGGTCCCGTATTCAGATTACGTACAGAATTTCAGGAGAGTGAACCATTGATGAAACGGTTATTAAAAATGATGCTGCCGGCCGCACTGACGGTGTCGATGCTGGCAGGCTGCAGCTTCGGGGGAAGCAGCGACCCGAAAAAGAACGAGCAGGCTTCGATCAAGGTCATGTATTATGACGAGCAGCAATTTTTCAGGGATTACGGCATGTTGTTCTCGGCGTTGTATCCGAATATCGACATCGAGGTCGTATCGACGCAAACCGTCCGCTATGAAGAAGGCAAAGACATGGAAGCCGAAATGATGAAATTCATTGAAGAAAATCAGCCCGACGTCCTGATGCTGGACTCCGAACAATACGAGAAGATGGCCGCCGAAGGAAAGCTGTACGATCTGGAAACGAGAATGTCGCAGGAAAAATACAATACGGAAAACATTGTTCCCGGATTGATCGACTATTTGAAGGAGAAGGGCGGCGGCAAGCTTTACGGAATGGTGCCGGACTTTTACGGACAAGCCCTTTATTATAATAAAGATCTGTTCGACAAATACAATATCCCGTATCCGACCGACCGGATGAGCTGGAACGACGTGCTGCAGCTTGCGCGGATGTTCCCGACGGACGGTTCCGACAAAGATCGGGTATACGGGCTGAAAATGAGCTACGACAAAAGCTTGTTCCAAATCGGCAATACGATCGGCAATACGAATGGTTTAAGCTTCGTAAATGCGAACAAGAAGGAAGTCACCATCAATACGGACGGATGGAAGAGCGTATTCCAGACCGCCCTTGACGCTATCGATTCGAAGACGCTCTATTTCGAAAGCGAGAACCAGCAGGATGCTCAAACCTATGAGGATTATTTGATGTCGGATCCGTTCATATCGGGCCGATTGGCGATGATGGTCGAAGGACCTTGGATGCGCCAGCAGATCGAGGAAGCGGAAAATTATTTGAAGGATAAGGCCGAAGTCGTGAAAAACTGGGATCTCGTTACGGTGCCTGTCGACCCGCAAAACCCCGACTATTCCTCGGCCATGTCGTTCAATACGATTTATGCGATCAACGCCCAGTCTCCGAGCACCGATGCCGCTTGGCAGTTCATCAACTATGTCACGAGCGACGAATATGCGCGGGTTGCGTCGAAAAGCGGCTTCTATAACGGCTTCCCGATCCGCACGGACTACATCAAGGACGAGGAGGGCCGTAACTATGCGGCATTCTATGCTTTGAAGCCGAGCACGAGAAATCCGTACGGCGAGTTCGACAAGCTCCCGTCGAATTTCTATATGGAATTCGACGGAATCGCGAACCAGGAGCTTACCGGCGTGCAGGAGGGAACGAAGACGCTCGACGAAGCGCTGCAGTCGCTGCAAGAGAAAGGACAGGCGGCGCTCATTAAAGCCGAGCAGGAAGAACAGGAGAAAGCGAAGACGGAAGGAGCGACCGGGACAGAGGAGTCGGCAGACGAAGCTGTAAGCACTCCGGCCGAATAGAAGCGGCGCAGCGATATGCGAGAGGCACCCCCATTCGGGGTGCCTTTTATTGTTGGAGCGCTTTTATCTCCGTTCCACCGTTACGCGAATGCCGCCTTTCGGCGTCAACGTCATAAGCGCCTCGTACGTGACGGGCGGATGGCCGGGAATATGGCGGAGACGGAATTTCTGGCCGATCGACGCGAAAATAATGACCATCTCGAGCATTGCGAAATGGTTGCCGATGCAGGATCTCGGGCCCGCCCCAAACGGGAAGTAAGCCATCATGGGAAGCGTCTTGACATCATCGTTCTCGAATCGTTCCGGACGGAACGCCTCGGGATCGTCGAAATAACGTGAACTCATATGAAGCGGATAAGGACTGATCATGAGCGCTTCCCCGCGCTTGATCGGCAAGCCGCCCAATTCCGTGTCCTTAATGGCCGTGCGGCCCGTCAAATATCCCGATGGCCGCAGCCGAAGCGTCTCCCACAGCACGTTCTGCGTATAGGAAAGCTCGTTGAAGTGCTCGGCTCCCGGCGGCGTCCCCCCGAGCACCCGCTCCCATTCCTCGACAAGCCGGTTCTCCACGTCGGGATAACGCATGACGAAATCGAAAGCCCAAGCCAGCGTATGGGCAGTCGTCTCGTGTCCGGCGAGGAACATGGTCATCAGCTCATCCCGGAGCTGGCGATCGGACATGCCGCTTTGATCCGTTTCGTCCACTGCGTCCATCAGAACCGATAGCAGATCGCCTCTATCGGAATCCGCGCTCTCCCTCCTTTTGGCGATAATGCCGAATACGACCTCGTCAAGCGACTGCAGCGCCGATAAATATTCGCGGTTCTGGCCAGTCGGGATAAACAGGGGCACCCGTACCAGCGTCCGCATTTTCTCCACGGCGATCCGGTTAATGGAATCGAACGCTTTCTCGATTCGGTCCAACTGCTCGCTCGAGTCGTAACTAAACATCGTTCGGGCGATGATGTCGAATGTGATCGCGAACAAGTCATGCGTCAGGCTCCGCTGTTGGCCGTGAACCCAATCGCCGGTGAGCCTTTGCGTGCTTTCGGCCATTTGTTCCCCGTATCGCCGGATATGCTTTCTCGTGAACTTCGGCTGCAGAATGCGGCGCTGCCTGTCGTGAAGCTCTCCGTTGCTCATGACGAGCCCTTCTCCGGTAAGCCGCTTAATCTCGTCGAACGCGCCGGCTTTGCTGAAGGCGTCGGCCTTCGTCACCATCGCTTCCTTCAGCATCTCCGGGTCGAATAGGGCATAAAATTTTTGCGGTCCGAGCCGAAACCTCGCGTAGTCGCCATGCCTCCGATGAAGCTCGTTCATAAAAACAAGCGGATCTTCGCGAAAAGCTTTCAGCGAACCGCCAACAAACGTATCCTTCGGCAGCCCGGATAGACCGGAAGCCGAAATAGGCTGCGGTGACATTCATGCACACTTCCTTTCGTTGATCTCTTCCAACGAGAAGTATGACAGCCATCCGGCTCCGTCGATAGTACCCCTTGGTATACTTCTGGCGTATCGAAAGGATAGTGCAGACGGGCAAAGGTCCGCATCGTTACTTTCAAGTGACCATGTAACGTCAAAGTGCGTACTGTTCACTTGCCGTCCGATGATGCACAATGACAGCAAATACAAAAACGGAAGGAAGGAAATGTTATGCTTAATTCTCCTCGTGAATCCTCCGATCGCAAAACCGCTCTTGTCATTGGCGCCAACGGCGTCATCGGTCGCAATCTGATCGACTATTTAACGAAGCTTCCGGACTGGGACATTATCGGGGTATCGAGACGCGGCGGCGAATCCTCCGACAGGGTTCGGTATGTGGCCGCCGATCTTCTCGATGAAACCGACACCCGAATGAAGCTGGGCGGTCTGACGGAAGTCACGCACATCTTCTATGCCGCTTATCAAGACCGCCCGACGTGGGCTGAATTGGTCGCGCCCAATCTTGCCATGCTCGTCAACGTCGTCAATGCGATTGAGCCGGTAGCCGCTTCGCTTCGGCACATCAGTCTCATGCAAGGCTACAAAGTATACGGCGCTCATCTCGGCCCCTTCAAGACGCCGGCCAAGGAAACCGACGCCTACCATATGCCGCCGGAGTTTAACATCGACCAGCAGCAGTTCCTTGAACGGCGGCAGCGGGGACAACATTGGACATGGTCGGCGATTCGCCCGTCCGTCGTCTGCGGATTCGCTTTAGGCAATCCGATGAACCTGGCGATGGTCATTGCGATCTATGCTTCCATATCGAAGGAGCTCGGACTCCCGCTCCGCTTTCCGGGCAAGCCGGGCGCGTACCATAGCCTGCTGGAGATGACCGACGCGGAATTGCTGTCCAAAGCAACGGTGTGGGCGGCGACCGACAGCCGCTGCGCCAATCAGGCGTTCAACATCAACAACGGCGACCTCTTCCGTTGGAGCGAGCTTTGGCCCAAAATCGCGAACTACTTCGAACTGGAGACAGCGCCCCCGCTGCCGATGTCTTTAGAGACGGTTATGGCAGACAAGGAGCCCTTGTGGAATTCCATGATCCAGAAGCACGGCTTGGAGAACAACAGCTACAAGGACGTTTCATCCTGGCGCTTCGGGGACTTTGTGTTCTCCTGGGATTACGATTTTTTCGCCGACGGCACGAAGGCCCGCCGATTAGGCTTTCACGAGTTTGTGGATACGGAGGCCATGTTCATAAGTATTTTCGACGATCTCCGTCGGCGCAAAGTCATTCCTTAACCTCCAGGGATAAGAAAAAACCGGTTCCGCGCTTTAGGGACCGGTTTCTTCTATCTCGTTTTTCATCAACTTCTCCGTCCCCAGGAGCACTTTGGCCTTATCGCCGTACACCCGTTCAACATGCGTATCTCCCCATCTGCACATCAGATGAAGAATGTCTTTCAGGGTCCAGCCATATGCCGTCAGCTCATATTCGACTTTCGGAGGGACCTCGTTATATACGGTACGTTTAATAACCCCATCCTGCTCGAGCTCCCGCAGCTGCTCGGTCAACACTTTCTGCGTAATGGCGGGCATCAGCCTTAGAAATTCTCCGTTTCGTTTCTTGCCAAACGTCAGATGAAACAAAATGACCGGCTTCCATTTTCCGCCCATGACCTCAAGCGTCGCTTCCACCGCCGTATTGTACGTTTTCTCCGTTTCCTGCACGGGTATCGCACCTCCTCCTTGCTGCTAAGGATATCTCCTTGTCGCTTCAGCCGCAAGCCAAACCGCCATCTTTCCGAAAGCCTTCAAAATATTAATAGATCCTTAAAAGATTGATAGCATTTCGATAACATATTGCCGGTATATTGAAGATGCATTGTTTTAGAAGAAAAATAGGAAGAGGGTGCATGATGTGATAGCGTTTAAAAATTCGAGAAGATGGGCGGCCTCCGGCCTTGCGCTCCTGTTCGCGGCAGGTACGGCATGGACGGCGGGCCATGCGCCGACAGCCCTTGCGGCGGCGGAGCCGGTATCCGTTCAGCTTCTGAGCGTAAACGACCTGCACGGCAAGATCGACGTGACGGAGACGATCGACGGAGTCAAGTACGGACGCTTCGACTATACGGCGGCTTATTTGAAGCAGCGCGAAGCGGCCAACCCGAATACGCTCATTGTCCATGCGGGCGACATGGTGGGCGGATCGTCCCCGGTATCGGCGCTGTTCCAAGACGAACCGACCGTGGAGCTTATGGAAGCGGTCGGCTTCGACGTCGGCAGTATCGGAAACCATGAGCTCGACGAAGGCGTTAACGAGCTTCGCCGCCTTATCGACGGCGGTACGCATCCGAACGGCACGCCGAACTACGACGGCATCGATTACCCTGTCCTTGCGGCGAACATTGAATATAAAGACAGCGGCGAGCTTGTTTTCGACCCTTATGCGATCCGAGAGGTCGGCGGAGTGAAAATCGGCTTTATCGGCGTTACGACGACGGAAACGGTCAGCATGGTCATTCCGGAAGGAATCAAGGACATTCGCTTCACGGATGAAATGGCTGCGATTAACAAGTATGTATCCGAGCTGAAGGATCAAGGCGTTCGGACGATCGTCGTCCTTGCCCACAATCCGGGCTCCCAGTCCGGCGATATGGTGACGGGAGATGCGGCGCGAATCGCGGAAGGCGTCGACGATGAAGTTGACGTTATTTTCTCGGCGCATAATCATCAGAAAAATAACGGGATCGTGGACGGGAAATTGATCGTCCAAGCGTGGGAATACGGCAAAGCGATCGGCGACGTGGATTTGACGATCGACCCGGTAACGGGCGACGTACTGAGCAAGAAGGCTGAAATCGTCGATGTCGTGCAGTCCGGCATCGAGCCGGATCCGCAAGCTTCCGAGATTTTAAACAAATATCTGGATCTGGTCGCGCCGAAGCTGAACGCGGTCGTCGGGGAATCGGCCGTCGAAATGCTCAAAAGCTATCCGACAAAAGAGGTATTCGGCGACGCCGGGCTCGGCAATTTCCTTGCGGACGCCATGAAGTGGTCCGTCGACAGCGATTTCGCCCTGATGAACGGCGGCGGCGTGCGCGACAACATTAATGCCGGTCCGATTACATGGGGCGAGCTGTTTAATGTCCAGCCGTTCGGCAACACGGTCGTGCGCGTCGAGGTGACGGGCGCCGAGTTCGAAGAGATTCTGAACGCGATGATCAATCCGGCTTACGGCCCGGACTCCTTCATCGCCGGCGCATCGTACACCTGGGATGCCGCGACGTCGAAAGTGAAGCAGATCAGGCTTCCGGACGGACAGCCCATCGACAAGGACGGAACCTATTCCTTAGCCGTCAACAACTATATGTACGAGCAAACGTCGGACAAATATAAGCTGCTCAAGCTATACGGCGACAACTTCTATCAAGGTCCGATCGACGTGGACGCGACGGTGGATTTCCTGAAGAGCGTCGGCGAGCCGATCGCTTACGAGGCGGAAGGCCGGATATCGACGGATATTACCGCTCCCGTCATCGAGACGGAGCCTGCCGACGTCGCATCGGCCGTAAATGCCTTCGAGCCGTTCACCTTTGAAGCGACAGCGACGGATGCGGGCAGCGGCCTGAAGGAGCTCACGGTTCAACTGGACGGCCAAACGGTGAGCAATCCGTTCGAGCTGGATCCGATGACGCTCGGGGACGGCGAACACCAGCTCGTCGTGACCGCCACCGACAAAGTCGGGAATACGGCTTCCAAGCCATTTACGCTGCAGGCTCAGATCGACCTTCAACATCTGGACGAGCTCGTGCAATGGGGCGTTACGAACGGTTTGGTCGAGAAAGACAACAGCCTGACGAGCAAAATCGAAGCCGCCCAGAAAAACCAGGACAAAAAGGCTCAGATAGGCGCGTTAAACGCATTGATCAACCATGTGAAAGCCCAATCGGGCAAAAAAATCGACGCCGAATTTGCAGCGATGCTGATCGGGCAAATCCAGCTTGTGCAGGAGCAGTTGAAGCAATGACCAAAATAAAAGCCGAGGGCCGGGGCCTCGGCTTTTTTAATTTGCGGTTTTATGCCGAAAATTACTAAGCGCTTTCATTAGTTTCATCCCGGTACTCCACGATAATTCGTCTCCTGAGAATTCACAGCGATATAATCCTTGAAGGTTGGACGGAACGGGCAATCGCTTGTCCCAAACAAGAATGACTTTTTTATCATACAAGACAAAAGCAGAACCGATTTCGATTAGAACGTTCTGGTTTATTCCATACGAACCGTTGCCTCTTTTTTCGTTTTCGTCTGCCGTTACGCAAATAACGGCGGCATTGCATCTTCTCATCGCATTAAAAACTTTCTCGGGAACCGGTATCGCTGAAGTTTCCTCCTCAACCGCTACTTCATAATCCAATTCTGCGAGTTCAAGCATGGTTTTGATCTGCTCAACCATCTCCATGTTTTTACTATGAGAAATAAATATCTTTGCGGGGAGTGCCGGATTCATCTCCGTCATAGGATGGGCAGCTTGTTTAAAGCTTTCATCATAAACCGCAAGCTCTGTTTGTTCGCTTGAGGCTGGGGACCCTTCCGCATAGGAAGCAGACGTTTTAACCATTCTTGATTCAGAAACCGCATTGGCTTGCTCAATGTGTAACGAATCTTTCGCAATATACCGGCTTAACGATTCTCTGTTCACTTCAAATCTAGTTGGCTGACCGTGTCTGCCAATGATGAGGTCGCCTAACTTAGCCGCTTGACACAATCGAAAAAAACAAACGGCCATGTCTTTAATTGTATTCTCATTGTCGGTTTCGATTTCCGGCTTATTATGTTCGTACCAACGTGCGGCTACTTCGACATTGGTCGGCGATGTAATATTCTGATGAAACATCCATTCAAGAGCGGTATGGTAAGCTTTAATTCTCTTCAGCGCCGATGAAAACAATATCACTCTTCTTTCCGGATTTGCTCTGGACAGTTCCCTCCCTAACGAATCCAATTTAATTCGGTCTCCTTCTTTCGTCATAATTCCCCATGCAATATATCCATTAATCTTCCTTCCATCGGGAATATATAATGTTTATCTCCTAAATGAAATATGATATATTAGATGCTGTCTAAATATTTTAAACAACATCTAAGGAAGTGGTATGGATAAATGAAGAGTACACTCACCCTTATTAATAATGAAACTTCAAAAATAAGTACATATGATGAGTCAGTAGAATTTCAATCAAAATTACTTGCCTCCTGGGAACGTCAACAAAAGGTCGTTGGTTATACGGATGCTACAATCGCATTAAATGTATCCAAAGTCTTAGAATTTCTAAAAGGAACTAATTATTTTATTTGGGAAATAACAACTCTAGATGTTGACAAATTTTATGAGGGGTTAGTTGGTAAAGGATTAGCCTATTCCACTCGACGTAAATATCAGTCAAGCCTATCATCATTTTTGGACTTTATTCGCTCAAGGTACGGACATGAAATATGGCAAAACTACAGAGTGTCAGTGCCGGTAGTGCTGGATCGGTTTAACCGACATTTACATCTTAAAGGAGACGTTGAGGGCAAAGTATATCCTCCTGAGGCTGAAATTCTTGAGAGATTTTGGGACGGAATGAAGTTAAAAATTAAACACGCCCGGAAATATTATACTATCGCTAGGGATTACACCTTTTTTCGAGCAATTGAATTATCTGGAATGAGGTTGTTCGAAGCAACAATGTTGGACGTATCTGATTGCCGGTTCGATTTAGGCGATAATGGGAAACTTTATATTCGATATGGCAAAGGGGCGAAGGGTTCTGGTTATAAACGTAGGTGGGTACCTATGTTAGATGGGCTGGATAAACTTCTTAAATGGTATATAACCGAGATCCGACCTAAATTCAGTACTGATGATCACGGACCATTATTTATGAATGAGTCTGGACAACGAATAGAAAAAAACACAGCCAGAAGCAATTTACGGAGAAGACAAGAGGAGTTAGGTTTCAAGGACCATGAGATATTCAGTCCACATCAATTACGTCATTCGTTTGCAACCCGTTTGACTGAAGCAGGTGTTGACTTATTGACACTTAGAACTTTGTTAGGACACGTTGATATAACAACAACACTTACTTATTCAAACCCAGGTTCAAATTATCTTGAGAAACGAATCACTATGGCGCAAGATAAATGGAAACAAATGCTGTTGGAAGATGGAGGAAATAAATAATGGCACTTGAGTGGAGATTAAGGCAGGTTATGGCTGAAAGAGGAATATGGACCGGAGCAGAATTAATTCGACTCATGGAAGAAAAGGCTGGCTATAGTTTATCTGCCCCTTCGATCAGTTTGTTATTATCTAATGCACCAAAACAAGTAAAGGCGGACACGATGGACGCTCTTTGTACAGCGTTAGATTGCAATCCAAGCGATCTCTGGAGACACAAACCAACTTTTGTAAATCACCGACAAGATACAACTACAATAGTAAAATCAAAGGTTGCTAACGACCGACTTCCACCTATTTAAATGAGGTACTCTGTGAAGAAAACATGTGAAAATTGCGGAAGAGAATTAATAAAAAGTGAAATAAAAGAATCACGGAAAAGATGCATCTCTTGTCGCCAAGCTAAACAAATTACCAGACTTCTTTCTCCTGAGAATTTAGCAATTATATTTGAAAAGGATTGGTCAGCTAAACTATTGCTGCAGTACAACAAATTCCTTGAGAAACGGAATCTTAGCCCTATCACTAAACGTCGAAATATATTATGTGCAATAAGGATTCTATCACTAGCGGAGAAACAATTCCTAATCCCCGGAAATATTACTCCGGAATGGCTAAATAATGATCCTAATATTGTAACAGATGTTGATACAATAAAAGCAAGCTTTTTTCCTTTTCTAGTCGAGGAGAAAGTCCTTCAACCCTTGCCCAAAGGTGACATTAAAATAGAGCGGATTACAAGACTCATACAGCGTATTCCGGCTCCTTTTAGACGGCTAATCCAATTATATCTTGACGAAATGCTCTCATTACGAGAGAAGCAAATTAAAATGGGTGCTTTAAAACCTTTGACTTTAAATTCGATACTGTCTGATATTCAAACTTTTAACCGTCTGATAAATTGGATTAAACTAAACTGTGATATCTCCTCTTGGGATATGTTGCAGGAGACACATGTACAAGATTATTTATTATCTCTAAGACTGTCTGTAAGGCAACAAGCCATTAAAAACCTCCTACTTTTGTTTAATCTAGCAAAAAGGAAAAGAATTATTACTCACGTACCCGTTATAGACACTCCAATTCGTGAGCTTCCACCAAGCACACCGGCATTGTCTTTCGAGGAACTAAAAAGAATAGCGAAGTTAATTCAAGAAAACTCAAGCTCAAAGCCATTGGCAGCATCACTTAGCAGTTTTTCTTTTTATCACGGTTTATCCCCTAGTCAGATTTCAAAAATCAAATTAACTGATGTTGATATCGATCATAAAAAGATAACCGTTTCGGGACGTCCCCCCGTTTTTATGTCTGATCAGGAATTAGAGACTTTACAACAATATCTGATAGAGAGATCTAATATAAAAGCTATCGAAACAAGAACATATTTAGTGGTTAGGAAGATCGGTGGGAGAGGCTTATACGAAGATCAACCAGTAAAAACCGGCTTCATTGCCGAATTAATCAGATTAGTGACAGACCATACTCCAAGAACCTTACGGATGAATTGCTTTTATTCTTTTGCAGCCAACTATGGGCCTCAAATCCTTATTGAAGGGTTTGGTCTTTCAATTACTAATGCTCAAAGATATGGAAAGATGGAAAGTTTGAGGATTACTTATTGGAAGAGGAGATTAGAAAGCAAAAGGTTCTATGAATATTAAGTCAAAAAAACGTACCCGTTTAGTTCAACGAATAATATACTGTAGTCGTTGGCATGTAGTCCATCTTCTCCAAATCATATGGTCGGTCCCACCTGACCACCTCGGCTTCCTGCTCTAAGAACGAATTCTAGGCTCCGCCCCCAAATATTGAACCGAGGGGGCGACCCCTGACTTCAACGCTGCCAGCGATGCGCTCTCCCACGTTGGTTAGTTTAACTGCCCCAAATCGATCCTTGTAATTAACTTGACAGACCCTGGTCTTCCATAATCCGATAGGCACAGCGGCGTCCGCCTGACAAAAGATATTCAACACGTTCGATGGTCACATGATCGCCAAGTACCGATTGAAAGAGTTCAAGCTCGTTGTGGCAAAAACCGGAGCAAACAGTCGCAGCCTCCATGATCGGACAATGCTTCTGGACGAATAAGTAGCTTCCGTCCTCTTCCTCCTGTACTTCTGCGAAATACCCCTCGTTCATGCGAATCACGGACAAACTTTGAAGCCTGTCCTTCAGTTTTTTCGTATCCGATATTTGCTCTCGGTAGGTTTTCTTCTGAGTAAGTTTATAGTCCTCTAGTATTCTCTCCAATCCTTCTTCACCGAATGAAGCTCGGATCGAATGGAGCAAATCAACCGACAGCTTCAAATAGCCATTCGGAAACCAACGGTTCGCCATCGCCGTCAGCATCCATATTTTTGCGGGCCTGCCCATTGGGCGGGCTTCTTCTTCATATTCAACAACCTGTTGTTTCTGCAATTCATACAAATGTTGCCTCACAGCCATCCCCGTCAAAGAGAGCTTGGAAGCTAACGTAATGGCATCCATGGGACCATACTGCTTCAACAGCGTAACAATTGCTTTTCTGGTGGATGTTGCAGACGTTTCGTTCTTCTTGGTCACCGTTTCACCAACTCCCATGTGGTGTATTTCGAGCGAATGGCGCTTTTTCCACATTGTAAAGATAAATCTTGACAAAGTCAAAAAAAGAGGATAAATTTGGTTTATAAATTTAAAACTTTATAAAGTGTTTTACATCAAAAGTAAGTCGTGAGCGGAGGAATAGAAAATGACTACAACATTATTTATTAAAGCTAACAATCGTTCGGCGGAGCACTCCGTCAGTGTAAAAATGTACGATGCTTTCTTATCGAGCTACAAGGAATCGCATCCACAGGATTCGATTGTGGAAGTGAATTTATTACATGAACAGCTGCCCTATCTGGGGGCCACGATGATCGCGGGAAATTACAAATTCGCTCAAGGCATGACTCTTACCCCGGAAGAAGAAGCCGAGCAACGGATTGTCCGTAAACACTTGGAACAGTTTCTTGCAGCCGATAAAGTCGTCATAGCTTTCCCGCTCTGGAATTTGACGGTTCCCGCTGTCCTGCATACGTACCTGGACTATCTGCATCAGCCTCGTAAAACCTTTAAATATACAGCTGAAGGAATGGTCGGTCTTTTGCCGGACAAGAAGGTCGCACTATTAAATGCCAGAGGCGGCGTGTACGCGGATCATGAGGAATTCGCGGTCAATTTTGTTAAAAAGCACTTGCAGGTATTTGGTATTCGGGATATCACAACTATTGTGATCGAAGGTCATAACCAATTCCCCGATCGCAGTCACTCAATCATTATGGAAGGTCTCCGGAATACGGCGCTTGCGGCAAAATTATTTTGATGACCTGCAGAATTTTGAAGAACAAGGGGGGAGAATGGCTTGACGCGACAAAAAAGGGGTATCATTCTGATGTCCATCGCTTTGGGCTTGGTGCTGACTGCTCTGGATAATACGATCGTATCGGCAAGCGTCAACAAAATCATAGACGACATCGGCGGGCTGGATAAAGTCAGCTGGATCTATACAACCTACGCACTGGCCGGAACCAGCACGATGTTGATTTTCGGCAAGCTCTCCGATCTATTCGGGCGAAAAACCTTATATTTGATCGCAATCGGCCTCTTCCTGCTCGGCTCAGCGCTCTGCGGAACGGCCAACACGATTGAGCAACTTAGCACCTATCGGGTCATCCAAGGAATCGGGGCCGGCGGCATTTTCCCGATATCGTTCTCCTTGATCTATACCTTGTATACCGATCCGAAAGACTCTGCGAAACTATCCGGGATCTTCGGCGCGGTCTTCGGTCTGTCTTCCATCGCGGGACCGCAAATCGGCACATGGATATCGGAAACACTGTCGTGGCGTTGGTGCTTCTACATCAATCTGCCGATCGGGATCATCTCGTTCGCGGCCCTGCTCTTGACGTTACAGGAGTCCCGGTCCGTTAGGAAACCGAAAGTCGATGTGCTTGGCGCGTTATTGATTGTCGTTGCTACAGTTTGCTCTATGCTTGCACTTGAAATTGGCGGTAAAGACGATGCGTGGAACTCCTGGAGGATCGTTGCCCTATTCGGGGTCACGGGTTTGGCAGTTATCTGTTTCTTCTTTGTGGAATGGCGGGCCAAGGAACCGATATTGCCGCTCAAGCTTTTCAAGAACCGTATGGTGACAGGAACAAGCGTCGTCGTATTCTGCCAAGGCGCCATTATGTTCGCCGCGATGACATACCTGCCGCTTTATACCAACTACGTACTCGGCGAAAGTAGATTAAATTTGCTGTTGACCCCGTTAATGCTTTCCACGATCATCGGCTCGGTTCTGATGGGTTTTATTCTAACTCGCTACAAAATTCGGACCTTCATGTCGATCAACATGGCGATCGGAATCGTTGTTTCTTGCTTGCTTATGACACTTTCACCGGACGTCCCTTTTTGGCAATTCATTGGAATGGTAGTCTTGCTCGGACTAGGTGTGCTCGGCCCTTTGAACAGCATCAGCCAAAATGCAGTCGCATACAGCGTCGAAGAGAGCTTTATCGGTGTCTCTTCATCGCTCGTCGGTTTCTTCCGCAGTATGGGCGGCGTGATGGGCGCTTCGATCATGGCCGTTATCGTCAATACACAAATGGCAATGTCAGTCAAAACGGCAGTTATCCAGTTGAACCTGAACCCGGATTCGGACTCGGCCTATCATCCGCCGGATACCGAAACCGTGTTACGGTACAAGGATCAATTTGATCCGGAGCTGGTTTCCTACTATAAGCACGCGATGGATCATGCCATCACACAAGGGTTTGTTCTATTTCTTTGCTTATCCGTCATCGGCACCATCGCGGCTCTGATGGTCGGATCGATGAAAATAAAAAAACGGTCTGACGAAACATCCCAGGCCGCCACAAGTTCACAGATTGAAATTTGAAAAAATAAGAGGAGATCGAACAAGGAGGCTTTGATCATCATGTCCAATGAACCGAAAGGGAACGCATCCGCCGTCCATCCTTCCGTACAACCTTTATTTACGCCATTATCGATCGGCAAGTTGACACTTCCAAATCGAATCGTTATGGCGCCTATGACCAGATCGTTTTCGCCGAACGGCATGCCCGGTCCTGATGTAGCCCAATATTACCGACGCCGAGCCGAGAACGGGGTGGGTCTGATCATAACGGAAGGAACCGTCATTGACCATCCCTCATCTGCTGACGATCCGAACGTCCCCCAATTCTACGGTCCTGCTCTGGAAGGCTGGTCCTCCGTCGTCGAGCAAGTACATGCGGCTGGCGGTCTCATCTTCCCTCAATTATGGCATGTCGGCATGGTTCGGAAAGTCGGGAATCCTCCGAATCCGGAATCCCTCCCTATAGGACCGTCCGGTATCGATCTGTCCGGCAATCAGGTAACCGCCCCCATGAGCGAAGCGGATATTCTTTCCGTAATTGAGGCATTCTCCCAAGCGGCTGCCGACGCTAAGTTACTCGGATTCGACGGTGTTGAAATCCACGGAGCGCACGGCTATTTGGTCGATCAATTTTTCTGGAAACGAACGAATCGCCGAACAGATCGATACGGCGGTAACAGCATGGAGGGACGCACGCGCCTCGCTGTGGAAATCATTCGCGCCGTCAGAGGAGCCGTCGGTCCGAACTTTCCGATCTCACTGCGCATTTCCCAATGGAAAACCTCGAACTATACGGCCAAACTGGTAGAGACGCCGGAGGAATTGGCATCCTTTTTAGAGCCGATTACCGTAGCAGGCGTCGACATCTATCACTGCTCGACTCGGCGATTTTGGGAACCGGAATTTGAAGGTTCGGACTTGAATTTGGCAGGATGGGTCAAATCATTGACCGGTCGACCGACCATAACCGTCGGATCCGTAGGTTTGAACGAAGAATTCATGCGTTCTTTCGCTCCAGGCCAAGTGACGGAAGTTACCCGCATTGATGGATTGATCGAAAGACTCGAGCGCAATGAATTCGATCTGGTAGCCGTCGGACGCTCATTGTTGGCAGACCCGGAGTGGGCCATGAAAATTCGGAAGGGACGTTTCGACGACCTGAAACCATTCACCGTAGAAGCATTGAGAACGTTAGTCTGAGTTGTTGCTGTCCAGAGAAAAAACTTTATCTTCACCGGACAGTTGCAAGTTGTCGGCTCCCCGCGCCGGATAACCGTATCTCGTTTTTTTCTCCCCCCTTGGCAGTCCGCCAAACGCGTACGTTTGGTGGAGCCAGGGGGGATGTTGATTTCCTGATTAACTTTCCGAAGATGCCCACTCCCCGATGACAATCTTATCGGTTGAAATCAACGCCTTGCTCGTTCGCTCCCCCGAGGATAAGACCAAAGCATTGTATGTAACGAGTT
Organism: Paenibacillus thailandensis; assembly: GCF_042685365.1. Lineage (NCBI taxonomy): Bacteria > Bacillati > Bacillota > Bacilli > Caryophanales > Paenibacillaceae > Paenibacillus > Paenibacillus thailandensis. The sequence goes on from NZ_JBHUMY010000043.1 coordinate 318,003, forward strand.
AGTTGAAATGACGTTATAGAACTTTATTTTCCCTCATGACTAACACAATAGAACTGTAGAATGTTAAACATTGTATAATTGAACATTATCATTTCCATCCAGAAGCTTCTTATCCATAACCGCTTTCGCCTCTTCTATTGTAGCCCCGGTAGCCTTGGTTTTAAGATATTCTACAATAGCGAGTACATCTTCTTCCGAGGTCAATATTGGGAGAGTCACTTCAAATCCTCCATTCATTCTTTTACATTCATCAGAGTTATAGACGAATAACTACCGAATTACAATTTGCAGGAAGAACGTAATCCAATTATTCATTCTCATTATATTGTCCATCTCCGAATTTATTCACAGCATATAGGGCTCTACACTGTTTATTATGGAAAGTTTTAGGGCCATCCTTGTCGGATGGCCCTTATCTCACTTCGTATTTTCCGCTGCTTGCCCCATCCCGTTCGTTTCTTCCCGCAGATAGGCGCCATACTGCTGAGTCCACTCCCACATGGCGGCAAAAATCGGCTGCAGCCCCCGACCGGACTCCGTAAGTTCATATTCGACATGCAGCGGTACGCCGGGGTAAATCGTGCGTGTGACGAGCCCCTTCTCCTCTAACAGGCGCAACCGGTCCGTCAACGTTTTCGGGCTAATGGGCTGCAGCTTACGGCGCAATTCTCCGAAACGCCGGGTCCCGTTAAAAAGCTCGAACAAAAGAAGAAGCATCCATTTGCCATCCAGAAGCTCCAGAATCGGTTCAACAGTGCCAGGACAGGATCGGTCCATCATCGTTTTTTTCCTCCGTGGTTCATTTTTTGAAACTATTGCACTTAAATGTAACTACTTTTCAAATGTATCACAGACCCATTATGATGTAAATCGAGAGGAGGAATAGGACTATGAAAACTATTCTATGGGCCACATTAACCGCTAACGGCAATTATGCGCAATCCAGTCCCGATAACCCGCCGAAAAAAGAAGCGTTGGACGACTTCGCGACCCATGCCAAAGCTGCAGGAAATTTCATTGTTGGACGCCGTACTTTCGAAGGGATGCGCGGGAATGGCGGAGGAGGGCCGTTCGGAGAGATCGACATCGTCGTCGTTTCGAAGAACGCCGCGGAAATTCCGGGCGTAACCGTTGTAAAATCGCCGCAGGAGGCTTTGAACTACTTGCAGCAAAAGGGCTATCGAACCGCTCTCATTAGCGGGGGCGCGGATATTCACAATTCGTTTCTAGGCCAGGGACTTGTAGACGAAGCGATTTTCAATGTGGCCCCCGTATTGGAAGGTAAGGGGCTAAATCTATTGATCGACAAAGACAACTACCGGTATAAGCATGTTCAATTGCTGGATTGCAAGCCCCTCGGCAATGGAGTCGTTCAACTTCGCTATGCGATTGAGCGATAAATAAGTTCACCGCGTCCGTCCCGCTCCTGCTTCGCCCGAAAGCAAAACGGCCTTTCGTCCCATCGAATGGAGGACGAAGGCCGTATGCTTCTTTGTGATCTCGGATCGTATTACATCGCGGGATGCAGCTGATGTTCGTTGTTCAGACCAAGCGTCTTCGCCGCCGAAGTGTGAATCTCCTGGATCAATTCCGGATTTTTCAACAACGACGCGCCGTAAGAAGGAATCATTTCTTTAATCTTCGGCTCCCACGCTTTCACATGCTGCGGGAAACATTTTTGAATGACTTCCAGCATGACGGATACGGCGGTGGAAGCGCCCGGAGAAGCGCCCAGCAATGCCGCTATGGAGCCGTCGGCGGCGCTAATGACCTCCGTGCCGAACTGAAGCGTCCCTTTGCCGGCTGCCGTATCTTTAATAATTTGCACCCGCTGGCCCGCAACGAGCAGATCCCAATCCTCGCTCTTGGCGTTCGGGACGAACTCCCGCAGAGCTTCCATGCGCTGCTCTTTCGACAACATCACTTGCTTGATCAAGTAGGTTGTGAGCGAAGCGTTCTTTACGCCGGCCGCCAGCATCGTCGTCAAGTTATGCGGCTTGACGGAAGTCACCAAGTCCAGCATCGAACCGAATTTCAAAAACTTCGGCGAGAAGCCGGCGAACGGTCCGAACAGCAGCGATTCTTTGTTATCGATAAATCTGGTGTCCAAATGCGGCACGGACATCGGCGGAGCGCCGACCGGAGCTTGACCGTACACCTTGGCATGGTGCTGCGCGACGACGTCCGGATTTTTGCACACCATAAAGAGCCCGCTAACCGGAAAGCCTCCGATCCCTTTGCCTTCCGGTATGCCGGATTTTTGCAGCAAGTGGAGGCTGCCGCCGCCGCCTCCGATAAAGACGAATTTGGCCGCGTGGCGTTCGACGGCGCCGCTTTGGACATTCTTGACCTTCAGTTCCCACAAGCCGTCGCTCGTCCGTTTAACATCGTCAACCTGATGGTTGAACTTGATATCGACTTTTTTATTTTTTAAATGATCGAACAGGATGCGCGTTAAAGCGCCAAAGTTAACGTCCGTGCCCGACTCGATGCGGGTCGCCGCGATAGGCCCGTTCACTTTCCGGTCCTTCATCATGAGCGGAATCCACTCCGCCAGTTTATCCGGATCGTCGGAAAATTCCATGCCTTCGAACAATGGATTTTTAGAAAGCGCTTCAAAACGTTTTCTCAAAAACGTAACGTCCTTTTCCCCTTGGACAAAGCTCATATGGGGCACCGGCACGATAAAGTCCCGCGGATTGCGGATCAGTTTGCTTTTGACCAGATACGACCAGAACTGCTTGGAAAGCTGATATTCTTCATTGACCTTGATCGCTTTGCTAATATCGATCGATCCGTCCGGTTTCTCGACGGTGTAGTTCAGCTCGCACAACGAAGAATGACCCGTTCCCGCGTTATTCCATTCGTTGGAGCTTTCCTCTCCGGCTTTAGCCCGCCGCTCAAACACTTTAATTTCCCAGTCTGGCACTAATTCCTTCAGCAGTGACCCCAAGGTCGCACTCATGATACCGGCACCAATCAAGATAACGTCTGTTTTGGTTTGTCTGTTGCTCATTTTTTACCGTCCTTACACGCTAATATTTGAACAAAAGATGCAGTCGCCCCTGGCATGGGCTGCGCCAGTCAGGATGCGACCTCGTCACACAACTTTTCCGATTTTAACCTGACTCTAGTATATCACTATTTTAATAGATTAGGGTATTCACGATACCTACAAAAAACGGTAAATTTCAGTGATGACCCATTGAAACGGCTGAAAAGGGGGAAATCTTCCGTCAAAACTCGGGAAAATGCGCTCTGCTATGTATATAATACGGCCCGCCGAGCCGGTCTGTTTCGACAAATTCCAAATGCAGCCAAAAAAAGAACGCCCAATATTTGAGCGCCCCTCATGCGGTAATGATTTAATCCGCCGCTGCCGGTTTCGATTTCGCCGGAATCATACTTTTAACGGTTTCTACGACCCCCGCCTCATAAGGCGTCGCTGGCGCCGCCCCGGTAAAGACCAAGCGATCTTCTTCAGACCTAGGCTGCGTCGCGACGTCGTAACGGTTCAGCAGGCCTTCTATTCGCGAATCGTATCCTTGAAGCAAACGCAGCTTCCATCCGCCGACCGGCTCCAAGCGGGGCTTTATCCCGACCGCCGCCCCCGCAATGGAGATCAATTCCGCTAGGGAGACGGTATCCGCGCTTCGGATATTCCAGAACCGGCCGTAGGCGGACTCCTCGGTAGCAAGTTCAACGATACGGCTTGCGGCATCGGGAAGATATACATACTCGCGCAGGACGTCAGGGTCGCCCCATGTCGTTATTTTCTTTCCTTGCGCCAGTTTCTTCAACGAATAGTGAAGAATCGTGTTTTTAACGGAGGCGCCATACAGCTCCGGACAGTGAATCCGCAGAACGGATACGGACGGATGTCGATTGGTATCCTCTAGCGATTCATGCTCTCCAGCCGGGCTGTAAACCCCTTCGATCCGGACGACCTTGGCCCCCGTTCGGCTTGCCGCTTCCATTACGGCTTCGGTCATTCGCCGTATCTTCTTCGGTTCGTCATCGTATCTTAAATAGGCGCTATAGAAAATCACATCTACGCCTTCCGCCGCAACCGTTAACTCGTGCGGAGACTTGCGGCCGGGCTTGGAGACGGCTATCGTCTCCATTCCTCGCGCCTTTAACCTCTCAACTAACGCGCGGCCTAACGCGCTTCCCGCTCTGAGGACCATCGCCTTATTCATTTTTATCCTCTCCTCTTTCATCCCATTTCGATTACAAGTCAGGCAAATTGCCGGATTTCGTTCCGACCCGGTAGGTCGTTGTGACTCCTTCGTAATTCAACATCATGCTCATCCCCATGGAGGCGTGCTGCAGATTATGGCAGTGCACCATCCATAAGCCGGGATTATCCGCGACCAGGTACAATTCATAGGTCTCGTCTTTTTGGGTCAGAATCGTATCGAGATAGATCGGACTGCCTTTTAACGGCTCTCCGTTTTTACTCAGTACCCGAAACGTATGACCGTGAAGATGGAAGGGATGATCTCCTCCTCCCTCGTTTTTGACCGTAATTTTGACATGATCGCCCTTTTTGACGTTCATGGGCGGAATTTCGTGAAACGACTTACCGTTGATGGTACTTACAAAAATATTTTGTCCGAGCTTGAGCTCAAACGACTGGTCGAAGGAAAGCGGCTCTGTCCGGCCGTCAGGCATAGGCGTCCCGTAATCAACAAAGGAGAACAGCTTCCTGCTAGCTGCCCGGCTGGGCTCGGGTCCGTCGCCGAACGTTATTTTCAGGCTCTCCTCTTGAACGCTTCCGACAACAACCTTCCCCTGTTCGGGGATCTCGATCAGCAGGTCGTACCTCTGCCCGGCTCCTATATTGAAGCTCGTAGACTCAAGCAAACCGGGGTCATGAATGGCGTTGCCGTCCAATGCGATAATGCGATACGGCGCTCCGTCGACCAGCATCTCCATCGTATCGTTGGTTGCATTCGTCAGCCTCAGTCTTACGTTGTCGCCCGGTTTACCCGGTACGATGGCTTCGCCCGTCTTGCCGTTCATAAGGAACGACGAGTCCAACCGCTGCAAGAGGATTGCAGCATCGTGATCCGTCGGGTACTCGGCTTCCTTAGGCTCAACGATGAACTGTCCGAGAAGACCTTTCTCCGCCTGAACCGAGCTCATCTGATGGGAGTGATACCAATACGTCCCGGGCGACGTCGCGACAAAAGTATACGTAAATTGCTCGCCCGGCTTAACGGCGTCCTGCGTCACTCCCGCTACCCCGTCCTGAGAACAAGGAACGACAATGCCATGCCAGTGAATCGTTACCCCTTCCTCAATATCCTTATTGAACAGTGTGACGACGACCCGATCGCCCTCCGTGACGCGAATCTCGGGACCCGGCGACAGCCCGTTGAACGTCCAAGCTTCAACCGTCTCCCCGTTATCCAAGTCGATTGAGGTGCGAGCGGCCGTCAGCTCGAACTTGCGAATGGGACTTTCATGATCCGAAGCCGTCAGACTCTCGCAGGACACCGGTTCCACCGATTCCGAAGCTCGCGAATGTCCGGCATGGACGGCGGATTCCAAGTGGTGCAATTGGTCCGCCATATTGATTTCTTCAGGCCTCTGCAGCCGGATTTGCCAGAAATACAACGCGACCGTGGCTCCAATCAAGATCGCTGCAGCGAGAAGGCTGGCCGTAACGTATTTTATCGTTCGATTCTTATTCTTGGCGGTTGTCATCGATATTCACCTCTTTTAACTATTGATTGATCAATTACTTCGCTTGAAGCAGAAGGACGGACAACTGCGAGAACAATCACGGCTCCGATAACCGCGAACAATGCAGCTCCCAAAAACACCCAACTGAATCCTTCCGTCAAAGCTTGCAAGTTGTCGCTGCCTGCGGCCTTCACACATTTATAATCTCTCCTTTAAATTTTGTTAGTGATTAATCAATTACTAAGGGTTAAAAAAAATTCCGGCCTGTATGCTGTTACATCCTGACTTGATCGCCATTGCTGCGTTGCCGCACCACATTCCTTATTCCAGCTTCTCTCCGAATCGCATGCCCAACTTGTTCGCAATCACGCTCGACCCGCCGAGTAACTCCGCTCATCCCCGGCTGCATTACGTTTTTGACTACAGCCGTAAATGAACATGTTTCTCTTCTAACCAGGCTTGGTTGATCCGCTCCTTCCTCCATTGTTTGGTTAGTGATTAATCAATCACTTATTGACTTCACTATAAAGGATTCCTTTCGCATTGGCAATACCTAACCTTCTAAAAATTGCAAAAAAATACGAAGCGTCTTCCGGAAGCGGGAGAGCGCACGCCGTTGAGTCCATATGAAAAGGGGCATCCCCCGGTCATCTATGACGACTTGTGCGGGATGCCCCTTGCTTATTATGACCCTGTCTTCGAGAGATCGAGCTTGCCCTCCACATAGTCGGCGTAGTTCCGGGCATAAGCTTCAAGCTCTTCGTCGCTTACCTCGCGAACTCCGCTCACGACGAAAGGCTGACGATAGATCATTCCGGCGTAGTTGGCCGTCTGCTGGAACGGCCGCAGCAGCTCGCTATAGGAATAGTTATGCCGGCCTCCCGCTTGAAACATGCTTTGGGCCCCTCCCGAAGAAATAGCGACGATCAGCTCCTTGCCGTGCAGCTTGTCGCCGTTTTTCCCATGAGCAAAGCCGAGCTCGAACACTTCGTCCAGCCACTTCTTCAGCAAAGAGGGCGCGCTGTACCAGAAAAGAGGAAATTGAAACACGATACGATCGTGCGCCAGCAGCAGCGCCTGCTCGCGCGCAACATCGATCTTCTCGTCCGGATAAACGTCGTATAGCCGGTGAACGGTCACATTGCCGCGTTGTTCAAGCTCGGCTGTCAATCGTTTGTTAATGCGCGATGCCTTCAAATCGGGATGAACGACGACTACAAGCGTTTTGGCGCCGGCGGAAAGGTTGGAACGGTTGGACATAAGTAACAACTCCTCATCATTAGTTATATAATTCGAGAAATGTCGAATTGTATGGCCAAAAAAAATAATGACTCATTAACACAAATCTCGAATTATCGAAATGTTATTGTATATAAAAACTGAATCCAAAATTTGAATTCAGTCCTTATCTCCTTAAAGACCTTGCTGAATGTAAAGACCAATTTGCCGGATGGCTTCTTCGTCTCTTTTGTAATAGGTCCATTTCCCCAACCGAGTCGCGTGTACGAGTCCGACCCGCTGTAAGACAGACAAATATTGAGAAGTTGTCGATTGAGTCATATTCAGTTTCGCCGATATCTGGCTAACGCAAACTCCAACCTCAATAAGGTCAACCCCGCCTTGCGGTCCGAAATGGTCATGGGGGTTCTTTAACCACTCTAAGATTTGAAGTCGCGCTTCATTGGACAATGCCTTAAATATTTCAAGCGAATCTATTGGCTTCATATCGCCATTATATCGATATTTCCCGAAATGTCAACCTGTGCGATTGGCCTGACTTGTCATAAGGCGCGCGCACCTTAATCTTCTTCCTTTGGCCAACCGCCCCACAAGTTGCCTATATGGCCGTCCGGGTCGCGGAAAGTAAAACTGTACCCGCCTTGCGGCTTGTACACCATCTCGCCTACATTTGCCCCCTTCTTCTTTAACTCCTCGTATGCTTCGTGAATGTTATCCACCTGCAGCGAGATAATCGGCTGAAGCTGACCCCGGCTGTTCGTGAAATCCAGCTTCGGCACCTCCGGGCAAAGAATAAGTCCGAGACCGACACCGCCGACGTTGAGCCATGCCTCTTCATCGCCCGGCGTATATTCAAACGTAAACGGAATGCCTAGAACGTCCTGATACCACCTTATCGATGCTCCCAAATCTCGAACAGGCAATTGGACGACCGCGTAATTTTTCACCTTAACCGCCATACTTTATTCCTCCCTCAAATCGTTCTCGCCACTAATAACGTAAGCAAAGGCAAAATAGAAACGGGTAACGTCAAATTTTTTGAAATAATTCGAGCAAATGCCCGTCCGGGTCCCGCAAGGTGAAAGAATAGCGGCCTGGCTCCCGGGATACTTTCTCAATCGTGACGCCTTGGGCGGCCAGACTTAAGTATGCGCGGCATATCATCGCTGCATCGCCACTCCGGAAGCCGGCCACGAATGTCTCGAACAAGTCAGCGGTCAGATCGGCGCCGGAGTGCCCCTTGGACCTGCGTTCCCGTGCGTTATCCCTCCCGCTCCCGGACACAAGCGAGTGCAACCGCCGGCGCGCCCGCTTCAACCCTTCCTTCACCGCTCCTTCCGTCATGCCTAGCAGCTCCGCCGCCTCCGCCGCGCTGAACGCGAACGCATCGATCAGAATGACGAGCACCATCTGCCTCGGATTCAGCGATTCGGCCAGCTGCTCCAGCAGCTCCCGGGCCAGCCATTCGTTCACGGTGAACCGGGCAGACGGATGGTAGTCCTCGTCGAATGCCGTATCGCCGCACCGCTTCCGCTCCGCCCGGCAGCGGTCGATCCACGCGTTCTTCGCTATCCGATACAGGAACGATCGGCTGACCGGCCGCTCGGGAAAACGCCGAATCGCATGCAGCGCTTTAATTAACACATCCTGCATCAAGTCCTCCGCATCCCAATCGTTACCGGCGAGCGAATGGCAATAAAGCTTCAATCCCGGTAAATAGCTCTCCAACTTCTCCAAACCCATATAAATTGTCAACTCCTCGCCGGGCAGCTGTCTCAAGTCTCCGCACGCCGGCCGTGGCAAATTTCCCCAAAAACAAGAAAAGGACTATCTATCTGTAGTCCTTGTTTCATACCAGACGGTCATCCTTGCTTGATCGCATCGGTCAAGTGATCCACGAGCGCTTGCTGCAGCGTTCCTTTCGTGACGGCTTTATGTTCGAAGGACAAGCCCGACCGAATCATCATCTTCACGATCTCCGGCCTGAGCCCGGTAACAATCGGCTGGCCGCCCATCATATTGATCCCGTCAAAAATGTTAATAAGCTGTTTAACGACATCGGCATCCATCTCCATTACGCCTGACAGATCGATAATTAACGTTTCAATCCGTTCGTTGCCGATTTGCGAAATGACTTTATCCTCGATCGTGTTGGCCCGAGACTCGTCAATCTTCCCGATCAGAGGCAGAATGGAAGTTGTCCGCGTCAACGGAATGATCGGAACGGAAAGATCCTCAACGATTTCCCGTTGTGTGCGAATCAGGTCGTCCTTAAACAACGAGTAGCTGATAAAGAATTGATTCAGAAACTGGTCCATTAACTGGTTGATGTTTTTCTCCAGGCTGTAGTAATGTTCCTTGCTATCGTTGTGGTTGTTCAGCCGATCGTAATTGTACAGAAAGTCCCACATCACGCGCCGGACCGCCTGAATCCATTCCAGCTTGAAGGCGAGGGTCAGCGAATGCTTCGCCCAAGTGACCCCTTCTTGCTTGGCAAAGGCGGTCACTTCATACTCTTTCTTGTCGATGATGAACAGCACCAGCTTGTGGGCGTTATCCAACAAGTTAATATTGCCGATGGTCAGAATTTCGTCGATTTTATCCCGAACGTTGACCGCTTCCAACAGCAAGCGTTGTTCGAAGCTTTGCCGATTGACGATGAAAAAGTCCTTTAAGTCCGTCGTGGCTTCCAATTCCAAATAAACCACCTCTTTCAATTTGATAGACTTGGTTTCCTTGGGAAAAGTAATAGTAAATTTGGTCCCGGCGTTCTCCGCGCTCTGCACTTCGATTGTGCCGTTGTGCTGATAAATGACAGAAAAAACGAAGGTCAACCCCATCCCGGTGCCGTTAGCTTTCGTCGTAAAAAAGGGCGTACCCAGCATACCGAGCTTCTCTTGCGGAATGCCTACGCCGTTGTCTTGGATACTTACGATGACTTCGTCTTCCGTCGACATGTGCTCGATATGAATTGCGCCCTCTCCCGGAATGGCCTCGAAGGCGTTTTTCAGCAAATTGAAGAACACCTTCTTCAATTGATTCTTTCTGCCCAAGATGTAAGAGCCCGGATGCTGCAAGTTTTTATGAATGGATACCCGATACATTTGATCCTGGAACAGCTGCGTGAGCGACTCCAGCTCTACGGTCAAGTCGATTGAAACATATGGCTCGTCCTCCAAATCGGGCTTGGACACATGAAGTAAGCTTTGCAAAATGTCAATCGCGTTTTCCAGCTCCGATTCGGCGATTTCTATGTATTTGCTGTCATTTCGTTCTTTCAACAACTGCAAAAATCCTTTGACGGCAGTAAGCGGATTTTTGACCTCGTGGGCGATGCCTGCGGCAATTTGCCCGACGGAAGCCAAATGGCTCAAATGAGTGTCGTTTCTTTTTTTATCTAGAGATCCTTGTTTTTCCTGCATCCCGAACCGCCTCCGATCCACAATTGCTCTAATGCTGGCATAAGAAATGATTGGTGTATTCATTTATCACTAGCTATAGTATACATACCATTTAAGAAAATTTTCCATACATATCAGACAGAATAGTCCGAAAGTTCCGATGTTAGATCTCCTCATACGTGTTCCGGTGTCCACATCCACATGATGCCCCCGTTTGAAGGTCCCCTTAGCCGGGATCTTGGCTTGCTTAACCCGCGCGATAAATATAGTGCCGCTCGAGCAGCCTCATGGCTTGCTCCGCCATACTTACCATGGTTTCATAACCATATCGCTTCCAAGTGCTATATAAAATAAAAGGCTATAAACCCCTTGAACGGGATTTATAGCCTTCATCACGATTGCTGGGACATTACTTAATGACGACGTATTCCAGGTTAACCAGCTTGGCGTAGGTCACGATCTGGTCTGTCGTCAGGTTCAAAGATACGACGGTATGGTGGCCGCCGCCGTTCTCGATCCAAGCCTTCACTCCATCCTGGAAGTTCGGCTTCACCGTCCACAGGACGCGGGCGACAGGAAGCTTAGGCGCCGGAACCGTCGGCTCGAACGCGGAAACCTCGTTGATCAGCAGCTTATAATGCGTGCCGAAGTCCGCCATGGATACGACGACGCCTTCGCCGGCTTTGCCGTCGAACACGAGACGCGCCGGGTCCTCGCGATCGCCGATGCCGAGCGGGGAAACGACGATTTTCGGCTTGCCCGCTGCCAGGGACGGATCAACCTCAAGCATATGGGATTGCAGAATGGCTTCCTGGCCGGCTGCCATCTCGTAGGTGTAATCCTCCATAAAGCCCGTGTTCTGATTGCGGCTCATCACTTTCAGCAAGCGGTCGAGCGCGGCCGTCTTCCAGTCGCCCTCGCCGGCAAAGCCGTAGCCTTGCGCCATCAGACGTTGAACGGCAAGACCCGGAAGCTGCTTCATGCCATGCAGATCTTCGAAGTTCGTCGTGAACGCGTTATAGCCTCTCTCGTCCAAGAAACGTTTGAGGGCGATCTCATAGCTCGCTTGGATTCTGACGCTGGCTTCCCAAGCTTCTTTGCTGTACGTGCCGTAATCGAATTCGTAGAGCTCCGCATACTCGGCCATCAGATCGTCGATTTCCTGCTCCGTAACGGCATTCACATATTGCACGAGGTCGCCGATGCCGTAGTAATCCACAGTCCATCCGAATTGAATCTGAGCCTCGACCTTGTCGCCTTCCGTAACGCCGACGTTGCGCATGTTGTCGCCGAAACGGGCGACCTTAATATTGAAGCTTTCGTTATAAGCAACCGCTACGTCCATCCAATCGGCAATTTGCTGCCGCACTTCCGGACGCTCCCAGTAGCCTACGACGATTTTATTGTTTTTCTTCAGACGGGCATTGATGAAGCCGTATTCGCGGTCGCCGTGAGCGGCCTGGTTCAGGTTCATGAAGTCCATGTCGATCGTTGCCCAAGGAATGCTTTCATTGAACTGGGTTGCCAAGTGAAGCAGCGGCTTCTGCAGCAGCTTCGTGCCGCGAATCCACATTTTCGCAGGGGAGAACGTATGCATCCACGTGATGACGCCCGCCACTTCGTCGCGATAGTTGACCTCTTTCATAATGCTCGTGATTTTATCCGCGCTTACGGCCAGATCCTGCAGCACAAGCGGATAAGGCAGCACACCGCTGTTATTCAAGGCTTCCGTCATCGTCTGCGCATGAGCTTTCACTTCCGCCAGCGCTTCTTCCCCATACAGATGCTGCGAACCTACGACGAACCAAAACTGTTTAGCTGCTGTTGCCGACATCCTGATCATCCTCTTTTCTTATAATGAATATGGAATAAGACCGTTACTTCTGCCCGTAGTAGGCGTCTTTCCCGTGTTTCCGCAGATAGTGCTTATCCAGAATGCCTTGCGGCAGTTCTTTGGCAAAATGATTCAATTGCCGCGCGTACAGGTTCATCTTGCACACTTCCTCAAGGACGACGCTGTTCACGACCGCCGACTTCACGTCCTTCCCCCAGGTGAAAGGCGCATGTCCCTGGAGCAGCACGGCCGGGATGGCCATGACATCGAGTCCGCGCTCCTCGAACGTTTCGATGATGACGCGGCCCGTCTCCGCTTCGTACCCCCGGTCGATCTCCTCCTGGTTCAAGAAACGGGCGCAAGGCACGGAGCCATAGAAGGTGTCCGCATGCGTCGTCCCCATGACGGGTACATCGAGTCCCGCTTGCGCCCAGATGGTCGCCCAGGTCGAGTGGGTATGCACGATGCCGCCGATTTGCGGATAATGCTTATACAGCACGGCGTGAGTCGGCGTATCGGAGGAAGGTCTTAAGTTCCCCTCGACCACATTGCCGTCGAGATCGACAACGACCATGTCGCTTGGTTTCATCGTTTCATAGCTGACTCCGCTCGGCTTGATGACGAACAGACCGCTCTCCCGGTCGACGGCGCTCGCATTGCCCCAAGTGAATTTCACGAGCCCATGCTTCGGCAATTCCAGATTTGCCAGGTAAACCTCTTCCTTCAGTTGCTCTAACAACGTTAGCCCCTCCCGTTCTCCAGCAGATGGTCTACGGCGGCCTGCTCGATGGCCAGTCCTGCTTGGTATCGTTTCATGAATGCTTCAAACCCTTGTACGTCCGCCGCATCCGGAGCGATCTCCACGCCTTCGGCATCCCGGAACACTTTCCGTTCGAGGAAATCGTCCAGGCCCTCTTCTAGATCCTTGTTGATCATATAAGAAGCCAGAAGCGCCATGCCCCATGCGCCGCCTTCGCCGGCCGTGGACATGACCGAGATCGGTACGTTCAGCGCGGCAGCCAATGCTTTCTGCCCGACGACAGGAGTCTTGAATAGGCCGCCATGAGCCAAAATGCGGTCGATGGCCACCTGTTCGTTCGCGGTCAAAATGTCCATTCCGAGCTTCAACGCTCCGAAAGCGGTAAATAAGTGCGTTCTCATGAAATTCGCCAGATTGAAGCTGCTTTCCGGCGAGCGGACGAACAACGGCCGACCCTTGTCGATTCCCGTAATATTTTCGCCCGAGAGATAGCCGTAGCTAAGCAAACCGCCGCCATCCGGGTCCGCTTCGAGCGACTTGTTCAACAGCACGCTGAACAGCTTGCCGGAATCTACATTGAATCCCATCGCTTCGGAGAACTCGCGGAACAAGCCCATCCAAGCGTTAAGATCGCTGGAGCAGTTGTTGGCATGCACCATGCCGACCGGGCTGCCGTCCGGCGTCGTGACCATATCGATCTCCGGATAAACCTTGGACAATTCTTTCTCGAGCACAATCATGGCAAAAATGGAAGTGCCCACGGAGATGTTGCCCGTACGCTTCCTGACGCTGTTCGTCGCCACCATGCCGGTGCCGGCATCGCCTTCCGGCGGACAGAGCGGAATGCCGGGCTGCAGATCACCGGCCGGGTCCAGAATGGCGGCCCCCGCCGCCGTCAGCTCGCCGGCTTGCTCGCCGGAGAGATACACCTTCGGAAGAAGGTCCTCAAGCTTCCACGGATAGCCCTTGGCCGCGATCCGTTCGTCGAACTGCTTAACCATCGCCGGATGGTAATTATGAGTCGCTTCATCAATAGGGAAGATGCCGGAAGCATCCCCGATGCCAATCGCTTTATTGCCGGTCAACAGCCAATGGATATAGCCGGCCAGCGTCGTCACGTAATCGATGCGAGGCAAATGCTCCTCTTGATTTAAGATCGCTTGGTACAAGTGCGCGATCGTCCAGCGCTCGGGAATGTTGAATTGGAATAACTCCGTCAGCTCCCTTGCCGCCGCGCCGGTGGTCGCATTGCGCCAAGTGCGGAACGGCACCAGCAGCTCGCCCTTGCTGTCGAACGCCATGTAACCGTGCATCATCGCGGAGAACCCGATCGAACCCACGGTCCGGAGCGTCACTCCGTAATTCCGTTCCACTTCCTGCTTCATTTCGCGATAAGCGGTTTGGAGGCCGGTAATGATATCCTCCTGATCGTACGTCCAATAGCCATCCTTCAACTGGTTCTCCCACTCGTAGCTTCCCGACGCGATCGTCTCGAAACGACGATCGATCAGCACCGCCTTGATCCGCGTGGAACCAAATTCGATACCGAGCGAGGTTTCGCCCTTGGTTATCGCTTCCTTCAAGTCCACATGATTCATGATCGCGTATGTCCCCTCTCCGTTCGCGGTTGGCACAGAAATGAAATCGCTCCTATCGCGATATCATTTCGTGAGTCACCCAAACGATTTCGATTCGTATAATACTGCTTCCGATTGAACCGGCAACTTGATGAGACAACCGGAACGTTTTAAGTAAAAGAAGGCGCTTTCCTACTGACAGCCTTAGTATATTTTCTGTACGTACATTTGTCAATACAGTCTAGAAGTTATACTAACAAAAGCTGCAGCCCCATCCCTAGTCACTGTTCATAGCGTCTTCTTATGGACAAGCTTGGAATTTGTATCATTGAAACCGCTGACAATGTCGCTGCATTTGCATTTCAAGCCATTTATGCTAGAATGTGTACGTACAACTTTATGAACAACGATGAAAGTAGTGAATTGCATGAAGCCCAAGTACCAGGTCATCATTGACGATATAAAAAGCAATATCCTCTCGGGAACGTACAAAGCAGGCGAGAGAATCCCTTCGGAGTCCGCTTTGCAGGACAGCTACAACGTGAGCCGGCAGACGGTCCGAAAGGCGATTCTGGAGTTGTCGAACGAGGGGTTTCTCAAAAGCGAGAAGGGATCCGGCACGTACGTCAGCAGCCAATACCGGTCCAGAACGGGCGGGAAAACGGTGAACAAAACGATCGGCGTCATCACGACCTATATCTCGGATTACATCTTCCCCTCCATTATCCGCGGCATAGAAAGCCGATTGAATGAAGATAACTATTCCTTGCTGCTAGCCAGCACGAACAACGATATCGCGCAGGAAAAAAAAGCGCTTGAGATGATGCTGTCCTACGGCGTGGACGGACTGATTATCGAGCCTACCCGAAGCAACGTATACAACCCAAATATCGCTTACTACCTGTCCTTTAAGGAGCAGGAGATTCCGTTCGTCATGATCAATGCCTATTATGAAGAGCTGGAGGTTCCTTTCTTCTGTCTGGACGACGTGCAATCCAGCTATCTCGCAACCCGGGAGCTGATTGCGAGCGGACATACCGAGATCGGCATTATCGCGAAAATGGACGATTTGCAAGGGAAGTTTAGAATGAAGGGATATATCAAGGCGCTTGGGGAAGCTAAGTTACGGTTCCACCCCGAGCATGTGCTTTCTTTCGATACGGACACGAAGCCGGACCTGTCCGCCAACTTGGAACAGTTCCTGAACGACAATCGGGAGGAATTGACTGCGCTTGTGTGCTATAACGACGAGGTCGGCTTGGAAGTGGTACATGTCTGCCGAAGGCTGGGGATTTCCATTCCGGACGAGCTGTCCATCATCGGCCAGGACAATTCCTATTTCGCCAAGAACGCGAATATCAAGCTCACGACGCTGACCCACCCCCAAGAGCAAATGGGCCGCGATGCCGCGGACTGGGTCATTAAGACTCTGCAAGGCAAAAAAGACTTGCCCGACAAGACCTATTACCAGCCCGTGTTGATTGACGGTGAAACCGTGAAGGCGGTTGAGGTGGAGTAGTTTTTTTTGGAGGGGGGTAAAGGGTTCGGCTTAACGGGTTTATCGGAGAGAAATTGCAGAAACAACAAAAGACAGGGTGATCAAGGTCTTGTAATGCCTCGCTGCAATTACCGTGTTTTTTGATGTTATTCATAGAGTGGATTATTGGATCGGTACTAAATACAAATAACGCTCCTCCAAACGGTGGTCAAGCAAATGCACGTGAAGGACCGACTAAACAAGGTCGAGGGCATAGAATTCGAACTTGGCCCGACCGTTCAGAACCATTTTACTTTGAACTGCCCCTTCCGCCAAATCGGTGGAGGGGGCTTTTGCTTTCCGTAAGCAAAGCCCCCTCCCGATTGCGCCGACTTTTCCGCCGAGCGTGGCCTATTCTAAACCAATACCCGGCAAAGCGCCTTTTCAATCGATCATAACGGTTAGGAGCTTGTCATGAAACTACTTTCTTTGTTATATAACCCCATGTAAACCCTCACTAGCCCGGTAGGTCGCGATACGGTTAGCCTGTTCAGCTCTATCCAGTGAGCTTCTCCTACTGCTGTCGCAAAAAGAGGACCGTCGAACGAAGCTATACAAAGTTGTTTTGAATAAGTTTTGTCCGTAATTTATCAACCAATTTTTATGAGTTCTGTAGTTAACTGAATGATTGCAGTAACAATAGAGATTAAAGCAATTGATATTGTAACCACTGTCTCTATTTTACCCTTTTTACTCTGAGACTTCTTTTTTGGTTCATTTTCTGGATCAGTAGAATTTTTAAAGAAAAACGAAATCCCGTATAGAAAAATACCCGATCCTATAAGAAATAAAATTACATTCAATGATTTAATAATATTAATTACGATTAGATTATTTATGAAATTAATTTGGTAAAAGTGTAGTAGTACTAGTGGAATAATAAACGCAAGACTGACACCCCAATAACTAAACGCCTCATTCTTTAAGACTCTTGAAGTTTCTATCATCATTCCTATGACACCAATAATAAGTGCAATCCAGCCAACAATATTAAATATGATATTTAGAGCGGTTGAAATATTTCCATAATAATTTGTAAATAGAAAAAAGTCATCCCAACAACCCATAACCAAGCTGCAATAAAAAATCCTGAGGAATCGGTAGACTTTTTTTCTTTGTTCTTCATAGATACAACTACTCCTTTAACCACCATTTTACATAACGATTATAGCTGATAAGCAATCGATTGCAAGGTACGCATAGCAGTTATACAGTCCACGGTATTCAGAAAATCAAATTGTATGAAGGGTCAAAAGAAAAGGCTGTAGTTGCTGCTATACTGGAGTTCATCCCAGAGGAGAAATACACTACGGTTATGGGACACATAGATTAAATGAACGCGAATACTATCGCTCGTTCGGTCTGGATGAGGCTAATACGCAGATGAAAGCTTGGGAGCATGGAGGAATAACACAGCAAGTAGCAGAGGAGAACGCTGCAGTGTCGTTCTCCTTTGATTTTTTAAAGTGGTGAGAGAATGTGAGATCGTGAGTGATATGTACCTAACTAACAAATGAAGTTTTGGTCACTTTTGGATCAGCAACTTATAGCTTAACCAAGTTATAAATTACTTCCCCCAGTTTATCAACAAAATCTATTACAGTATCTACATCTTCCTCCGAAATTGGCTGCCTTTGTAATAAACTATTAGAGTAATCGCCTTCATGCACGATTTGATTGCGGCGAATAGAAATGTTTTTTAACAAAGTCTTCGTGTAATTTTCATCTTGTCCAAGCTCTAAAGAAATCTTTTGCCACTTATGTTGCTCATTCCAAATGTTTGATAATGCGTCTGATATTTTGTCAGGCTCTTGAAAAGATAAAAAACCATGCTTCTGTGTTACCATTTGTTCAAATAAATATGTTGCTGATGCTGTATTTTGGACAAGTTTAAAGTGTGTATCTAATGTAAAGCCAAATCCAAGAAACTTAGGGGTTGGGGTGCGATCTCCTAAAAAAGATTCAACCATCCCCACTCGAACTAAATCATGTATCAACTTATCTAGAGCTGAGACAGATTGTGCCCACTGCCACCTTAATAAGTCTGAATAATCATATGGGGGTTTTACAACATTTCTCAAAAACTGATACAATGCTCTTGTGTTTCTGGTATCTTCTAAGATTGATTTAAATAGCTCGAATGATGAATTCATTTTACAAGCTCCATAACAACATTAGCCATATTACTAAAAATAAGGTCAAATCTGTCTCTTTTTGTAGCCATCTGATCTAAGACTTCCCCTGTTTCTCCTATTTGCCGATCTGTCAAGGCGAACACTGGTACCATTGCAATATTGGCTTTTTGCAATAATGCTCCAAATTCAGATATCTGAGCTAAACAGTGGTTCTCAAGCCTACCACTACTGATCAGTTCCGAGATATCATACGTCATTGAATGCTTTTCTAGTTCCGGTACAAGCTCACTTTCAATGTATGTTATTATTTCATCAATTTTCCCCTGATAAGGTCGAGCAGCCTTTTGATTTCTTAAATTGAACCTTTGTACTATTTCACCTATAAATTTCATTTCAGTATTAGGCAGGGGATATGAAGCATCCTTAAATATCTCTCTTGATTGTAGAGACCATCTTTTCCACCGAGGTAACACAGTCTTTAGTGTTTTAAGTGCCATTATTGAAAATGGATCAGGATTTGTAGGAATAATAAACGCATCAGATGACATAAAAAACGTTTGATTAATTGCACTGAGGCCCGGGTTCATATCAATGAGAACGTAGTCGATATTATACTTTTCCGAACAAAGTCTTATAAGTTCATAAAAAGCCCCCGGAAGATTTTTGCAGAGTCGAGATTGCATTATTGCTATTTAGAGCAAGACTCAATGACGGGTCATATTCTGATAAATCCATGTGACCCGGAATAAGGAATAAATTTGGGTTATTATTGGGAATAAAGCAATCAATAGCTGAAATAGGCTTCGGTTTACCCTCAAAAGCCATTCTCACGGCATCCTTTAAATTCGCAGAGTTAGTAGGTTCATTGGTGTAATAATCGTCGAAATCATCGCCTAATAATAGACTGGTCAAATTACATTGAGGGTCTGCATCAACCAAGAGCACGTTCTTACCAAGTGTGCTTAATTTCCAACCTAAATTAAAAGTTGTTGTTGTTTTACTTACTCCACCCTTGTGGTTGAACAAGACAATAGTTTTAGCCTTCAATAGTAACACCCCTTCATGTTATGTCACTTTCCGCATTATCATTTTAAACCTATGTTGGTTTCACTTTCCAAAATGAGAACTACAACTCATTAGGTATAAAGTACCATTAGATTCCGTTTCATGTAAATACTTTTGAATCTGGATAAAAAAATTTCACAGTTCAGCTTGACGGGTCTATCGACGAAAGACAAGAGCACCTAAACGTATGCTCCCGAAATTGGACTAAAAGAAATAATTACTCGAACTTTTTGACTCTCGTAAGTAAATGTTGATAAGGTGCCGACTATAGCGATGTTTTCAATAGGAGGTGCTACCAAACGCCAGCAACAGATTTATCCATCCCGCCGGTAGTCCTGCCCGCTTCTAAGCATCTGAATTTGCCTAGGAAGCAAGCAGCGTCATTAGGTCGCTTTCCAGCGAGTTATGCAACTAATATTTTGCAAATACAGCTGAATCATCAGGATCTATCCGAATAACGCGATTTGTGCAATCCACGTTATTGATACTGCTACGTGTGAAATCTTGAAGAACGAAACACGCGAAGCTCCAGCAGTCGCTACTGGTGCTACAGCTCGACTCCGACTAAAAGAAGGAGTGCCACCGCGACTACAATTAATCGCGCATGGGTTCGCTCCGAGCCCCAATCTGTTCCCACTTCAATATCTAGCTAAACCCAATCAAAAAAATCGCGTCCTCCAAAGGAGAACGCGATATAAAGCAGCTTGACTCCGTGTTTCAACATCGTCAATTAATCTTTCGGGCGACCACCGCTAACCGGCCGTTTTCGGTTGAGTACTCGCATGTAGACAGTACAATGAGCTTGTCGCCATACCGGGCTGTAACGCCCGTGTCGTAAAGCGCGAGCTTCTTAATGTTCTGAACGTACGAATCGAACTCGGCGGGCGTTCTTACCTTATCAATCTGGTAGTATTTAAAAACGTCGTCCGATTTGCGATAAACCTTCGACAGAATCACGGCCACAATCTCGTACTCTTCCTTTTCGTACAGCGTACTGAACCGGAATGTAGCATGCTCTTTATAAAAGCTTTCTTTCTTGTACTTCATCAAATCTTTAAACATGAAGCCGTTTTTCATGTGATGCCCGTGAATCAGCAAAATGTCCGAACCGTCGATCCGGCTGTGCTCGTCCAAAAAAGGGTGGCCGCCTTTGCTTTCCTTTTTATCGAAGTCATGATTGAGATAGTACTCCGCATCCTGCGGATTCTGCATAACCGGATACTCGATGCGGGTGCCGTCAATCTCCAGCCAGCCGACGATGTCCGGGTTTCTCTCGTAAAGCGCTCGAAATTCGGGAAGCATGACCGGCTCATTCGCCTTCGTAATTAAAGAAGAGGGGAGTGTATCCCCTCCCCCTTGATCCGACTCTGTCTTCCACACTTTAGTCAGCTCTTCGATTTTCCGCTGTTCTACATAACCGCTCAGGAAAATTCTCGCAACATTGACGAGAGAAAATACCAGCACAAGGAAGGAAACGGCGATAAGAATTTTTTTGGTTTTACTCATCTTCTTACCGCCTTTCCGGTTACTGGATTTGCTTTTTCTTCCTGCCGCTTAGCAGACAGAACGCGATTGTCGTCAAGGACATCAGCGCCAAAGCCATATAGAAGATTGGCGATGCGCTGCTATCCCCGGTCTTCGGAGCGTCGTCCAGCTCGTTGTCGACATTGCCGACTTCGTTGTTGTCGTTGCCGGTTCCGTTGTCGACATCCCCGACTCCGTCGTTGCCGTCGCCGGTTCCATTGTCGACGCTGCCGTCTCCGTCGTTGCCGTCGTCGGTTCCGTTGTCGACGCTGCCGTCTCCATTGTTGCCGTCGTCGGTTCCGTTGTCGCCGTTGTCGGATCCGTTATCTTCGTTGTCGTCTTCGTCGTCGTCGGATCCGGACCCGCCGCCATTGCCGCCGGAGCTTACCGGCTTCAACTCTACATCGTAGCGTACGATATCGGTATCGACCGTGATCGTTGGGCTCGTATGCGTCTCATATCCGGCTTTCGTTACAACCAGATAGTAATCCGTGTTCGGGAACACCATGTACGCATAAGCGCCGTTTGCGTCGCTGTACTGCGTTGGGCTGGCGTTGTCGTTCGGCTCAAAGCCCGGAATCTCAGGCAGCGTCACTTTCGTGCCCGGCACGATGCCTTTCGCCACGTTCCTCGGCGTATTGGCATAGTACAGCGTCACTTCCGCGCCTTCGATGATTTCGCCGGTCGTTTCGTCCGTAACGATACCATACGGGTCAACGAGCTCCTGGGAAATATTCAATTCCCCGGTCGCCTTCACGTCCAGCTCCGCATTCCGAATGAGCGTCAGTTCTTGACCCGGCGCAACTTCGTAACGCACTTCCATCTTGTAGCTCTCCGCGGATAAACCGTCCAGAGAGAATGCGCCTTTCGACTGAAGGCTGAATGCTTTCGGATCGCCGTTCTGATCCTTAACATATTGGCCGCTCGCATCACGCAAGTAAATGCGCATCTTGCCGGTCAGCTCGCTGTTAAACAGCGAAGCTTGCCCTTCGGGCTGCTTCAGGAGCACGACGCCTACAGCCGTAATTTCCGCCGGAACCAGCTCGCCGCCCTTCACATTGTTGTCGACTTCCGCTTTTTGCGTGAACGTGATCGACTCGTCGACGCCATTGATTCTGATCGTTTGCGTGAAGCTGATCGTATAGTCGCCGCCATACGGCACAGGGAGGAAGTACGCGCCCTCGGCATCGGTCGTGATCGTATGCTTCTCGCCGCTCGTCTCGTTGGTGACGATAATCGTCGCATTCGGAATCACTTCGCCCGTTGTGTTGTCGCGCAGCACCCCGGTGATGGCCGCCGGCACGGTGGTTACCGTCGCGGTGTCCGTCAATTTCCCTTGGGTCGCACTGTCCACCTTGGCCGTGATGACGTGGTCCTCAGGCGTTGTTGTCTCCAGCTTCGGCGGCGTATAAGAGATAACCGCTTTGCCTTGCTCATCGGTCTTGGCCGTTACTTCCGATTGATCCGGCAGAATGAAGACGACATCCTGGTTCGCAACCGGCTTGCCTTCGTAATCGATCAGCGTTGCCGTGAGCTGCGAAGGCGTCGTACCGTTGCCGGGAACGACCTCGGGATCCGCCGTCAGCGTCAGATTGCCAGGCAGATACCTCGCATTGACGAATCGGGCTTCGGAAATCTGATTCTCTATGATCGTGCCGCTATACGTCCGATTCGCCGGGTCGCTGGAGTAATCCTCGCCCGAATAATCGGTCTGGGTGACGATATAGCTTTCACCGCTCGGAATGCCTTCAATCGCGACGGTCTGCCAAACGCCCTGCTTTCGGTTGCATACAGCATTCTGGGGGACTTTCATGAAGCCCAGGATGTTACGCAAGAAGCTTTTGTAAAGTGTTACAATAATCTTCATACATTGAAGGACCCGGCTCGGCTTGGCAGTTGGCTTTACTCCATTGCATACCGAACAAGTCTGGACTTTGCAAAAAAGAACAAACGATCTCTCCCTTATAGCGAAATCATGGCGAAACCCGCGGACGATGTCCGTTCATGGCTTGATCATTATATGCTTCAAGAATCGATTAATAAGGCTTTGCAATCGTTGGAGGAGAAAAGTAAAACCGCCGTTGTCCTTCACTATCTAAGCGATTGGTCGATGAAAGAAATCGGCCAATTTCTCCATTTGTCCGTATCCGCCGTGGAGAGCCGCATTCGTCGTGCCAAGGAAACACTGAAACGGTGCCTTGCCGACGATTTCGAGCCTTTTTTCCGCTCCTATCGGTTGGGTCGTGATTTTGAGCAAATGGTCTGCGAACAAGTATTGAGAAGAATGGGACATTTCTATATCCCGGTTACAAATAAAAAACAAGCTACAGATTGGTTTATCGGCCATTTTCACTTGAAAATGAACAGCCATGGCAATCTGCTATTGGAATCCGGTCATGAATTGTATTTGCTTGAATGCCGCTTGCACTCTCCCCAAACTATGCCTATGTTAACTTTTTCGGTTTCTAGTGTCGATGATTTATGGTCGCAATTAAAAAGCGGCGGCGTTAAAACCGAACCCATTGAGACTAACGAATTATTCGGTAAACGTTTTGCGTTCTATGACCCTGACGACAACAAATATTATGCCGTAGAAAATCAATAAAAAAATGTTGCGGCTGACGACGGGTTTGATGAAACGGAATCGTCTATATATCGAATCTACTTTAATGGGAGAGGTGGAACGAACGATGGAAGAAAAAAAATTGACCGCATCACAGAAACAGCAAGTCACGCAAAAGCCTATGTTAAAGAGGGTTCTCTGCAACTACTTGCCTGTTTCGAACCTGGAGCTTGCCGCAAAATGGTATGAGGAGACATTTGGTTTGTCCGTAAGGAAACGCGAGCCTGATGGAGCCATACTCATCTTGGGGGACGGACAATGGTTGTTCTTGCTTGAATCCCTCGAAAAAAGAACGGCAAACTTTATCACCAGTCAATGGGATGGAGAAGAGTATGAAATGTTCTCATTGACATTTGAAGTCGAGAACATTGTGGAGCTTCATAAGAGGCTTCGGGAAAATGGAGTCGACGTCGAACCGCTAGTTGACCATGACAGCTGTGGCTTGCAGTTTAAATTCAAGGACCCCGACGGAAACAAATTTAATGTGTGGCAGGACCCGGCATCAGCATGAGTTCGGCCCGGATTTGCCCGTTAACGACTAAACAGCCCTTGCCGTCTCCCGGCAAGGGCTGTTTGTTAAGCCGAATGATGCAATCTAGACCTGTTCCGTCTGTTTTTTATTCGCTGGCGCGAACCAGCCGAGAAGAGCGATCGCCACCAACACGCCATAGAAGATTAAGGTCCAGGCTGTACTATGCGGGAAATGATGATCCAACACGCCGATGTCTTCGTGAGCCAGGGTAATGACGGCGAGCTTTACGCCGACCCATGCCACGATCGCATAAGCGGTCGTCTCCAGTGCCGGGCGTTGAGCCAACAGCTTTACGAACCATGATGCCGCGAATTTGATTAGCACAAGCCCGGCGATACCTCCAAGCAGGACAACGAGGAATTTACCTCCGTCCATCCCTCCGAAGTTGCCAAGCGGCGAATCCGGGAGGCCAAGCGCCAGAGCTACTGCCGCAAGAATGGAATCAATCGCAAAGGCGAGATCCGCAAGCGCGATTTTTCCCACAGTTGGCCAGAACCCCTTCCCTGCAGACTCCTTTTTGGTTTCCTCTCGATTGTTGTCGTTTTCCTTGCCGAAACGGGCTTTAATGATATGCTTTAACCCGAGATAAAGTAAGTACGCGGCTCCAATCGCCTGGATTTGCCAGACATTCGCAATGAACGATATCGCGAACAGCGCGGCAAAGCGGAAAACAAAAGCCATAATGATCCCGTAGTTGATCGCTTTCTTCTTCTGATCCTCCGGTAAGTGCTTCGCGATGACGGCCAATACCAGCGCATTATCCGCAGACAGCAAGCCTTCCAATCCGATAAGAATCAGTAATGCCCATGCATACTCCAACCATAATGACTCCAACTTGAATTCTCCCCTCATTCATTGTGCGATAAGTAACTTACAGCTTATGTAGATAATCTTTTCTTTCCTGGATTAGTTATACGTATAAAGTGGTCAAAAAGGGTTCATTTTTATTTATTTTTTTTATGATATGGCCCTCCGAATTGTCCCCTTACCGGCAGCTCGATTTTTTCGCGGTCCTTTATGGTACGGTTGGCTCCGACGATTAGACCTAAACGGTGCAAAAAAAAGAGCCGCACCATCATTTGGGGCGACTCTTTATCCGTCATTTAGTTTTGAATTTCCGTATAAATTTGAAAGGTTACGCCGAATTTGTCCGTTACATCGCCAAATCCAGGGCTAAAAGGTTCTTCTTTAAACGGCAAATTGACTCGACCGTCTTGCCGCAGCGCTTCATAGATTCGTTTTGATTTTTCCACGTCGTTCGTTGTAATGCAGATGGTTACCCGTTTTCCGTCTACAATAGGTAAACCTGCTGGAGTATCGGAAAACATGAGTTCCGTTTCGCCCACTTGCAGCTTTGCGTGTGCCACAAGGCTCTTTAAATCGTCATGAAAAGTATTCGGCATATCCGGCATTTCTCCGTAAGTAACGAGCGAGAGAACTTTTGCGCCGATTGCCTGTTCATAAAACGAAATAGCTTCCCTTGCGTTTCCCTCCAAAGTAATATACGGAGTTAGTTTTACGG
Organism: Paenibacillus thailandensis; assembly: GCF_042685365.1. Lineage (NCBI taxonomy): Bacteria > Bacillati > Bacillota > Bacilli > Caryophanales > Paenibacillaceae > Paenibacillus > Paenibacillus thailandensis. The sequence continues at coordinate 343,443 of NZ_JBHUMY010000043.1, forward strand.
TCATAACTTGCGCCTCCTTGGGTTGGGTTAGTCGAAATTCCTAGGACTGCTCCGCGTACGTTTTGAAATTGTCCATAATCGCTTGCCAGCCCGCTTGCTGAGCCTCAACCGGATGCGTGCTTTCAGCGCCGAACGTTTCAACGACCTTCGTCTCGTTGCCTAGGTCCATAAAGACAACCTCGACTTTTCTCCCGTCTCCCAAGGTGTATGAAATCAACTCATGCGTTTTCACTTCGTCATATACCCCGGCAAAATCAAACCCCATGCTGCCATCCTTCGCTTCCATTCGGGTCAGAAACTTGCCCCCGGGCCGCAAATCATTCTCGGCCTTCGGCGCATGCCAATCCTCGGAAGCTTGATTCCACTTCGTAATGTGCTCCGGCTCCGTCCAATAGCTCCATACCTTTTCAATAGGCGCTTGAATAACAGCCTGAACCGTTACTTTCGTCGAGTTGCTTGTTTCCATTTTGAAAGACACCTCGCTAATATCATCGTTTTTTGTTTCTCAATGATATAGACGTCACCCGACTTCGAAATTCATCGGTGGATTTGCTCCGGTCGATTAATCCTTTATTTCCGTAAGTGTTACATCCCACAATAAGACATTTGTATTCGGATTTTGGTCCTCATTCATAATCTTCACTGTAAGCTCTTTTGCCCCTTGGATGTCAGTTTCAAAATATTGAGGCCCGCCTCTTTCCGCGCCATCGGCCATATAGGAGGTTGTATCCATATCCTCCCCGTCTATGGCAAATATGATGGTGCCCGCACCACGGCTTATATCGTCCGGAATGGCGGCATAACCGGAAATTTTTAAATATTTCCCGTCCAATCGATAAGTAAACGTATTGGTTCCGGGGTTATCTCTACTATACAAATTGATTTTAGGCTTCACCTTGTCGCTACCAGCTTCAAAGCCGGCAAGACTTGTATCCCACGATACAGAGCCGGCGTTTATTGTTAGTTCGTTTAACCCGATCTGTCTGCCTTCTTCTATTTTTGATGCTTTGGCAAAAAAATGATTCATTTCTTGAACAACAACGGTTGTCCCAAATGAAAGCAGGACCGCTATGAAGATGACTTTACTCATGCCCTTTATCGTATCTTTAGAACGAGACACTAATTTTTGAGCCAGAAACCCAACCGCGGCGCCTAATGTATTCATGAGAACGTCGTCTATATCAAAGCTCCCTAAACGCGTGAGCATTTGAACGGTTTCAATCAGCACAATAGAAACTAAAAATAAACCAATAAATCGTAAAAAACGGCATGGAAACAGCAGAGGGATGAGAATCCCATAAGGCAGAAAAGCGGCGAAGTTGGCAAAGTTAAAAAACCAATTATCCAAATCTCTACCCATTGGCAGATATAGAGGAATTCCATCGGGTATGAGATCTAACCTTAACTCTTGGTTATTAGCATGACTTATTCTGTTAAAGCCGAAATAGAAGTAGTAAAGCAGGAGAACCGTATATGCTGCCAGAACGGTAATGGTAAATGTTCGACCTTTTCCTGTAAACATTAAAGAGTCTTCTCTCCTATTCTGCTGTAAGTACTTAGATCAGATTAGCATAGATATTTTAGCTTATCCAACACGGTTATCATGCAGCTTGGGTCAATCGTTAGTCCGCGTGGACCGATATTGGAGACATTGCTTAGTGGTCATGCAAATGAGGGCACCTAAACAGGTGCCCCAAACCAAACGTTCTTCTCCACTATAACGGTTTAAAGATTCCACGTATAACTCACCCATTTGGAACCTGCCTTACTGAGCTTCAGTACTTGATCCAAAGCACTTGACTATGAAGTTAGGTGAACTTTCCGTCGTCCCATCAAATAAAACATATAATCCGTAGGGACCCCACCATAGCCCTGCTGCCTCAGCATCGCGGTCACATTGCCTCTGTGATACGTCCCGTGATTGACCACATGACGCAGGATGTCGGCGAAGGACGTATCGAAACGGCCGAAACTCGGATGCTCGATTGTCATCGCCTTGCCCATGTCAGGTGTCCGCCTCAGCATATCGCGAAACTGTTCGGCAACGCCGGCGAACAGCCCTCGCATTTGATCAACCGTTAGGTCTTGCGCCTCCTCCCTCCAGCCCGGGATCTTCGGAAAAACGTCCTCGTTAGAAACCTCGGCGAGCACGGACATATAGAGCCTTTCGGATACGTACATATGCCCAAGCGTTTGCGACACGGACGGGAACACGCTCGTCACTTCCGCATGAAACGCCTCCTTCGGAAGCTGCTTCAGATGGGCGAACAATTGGTCATTCGCCCAAACATGATATTCGTACAGCTCATGCTGCTGTTGAAGCATGGATGAATCACCTATTCCTTTATTTGTCATCGTTTGGCTGCCGCTGCGGCAGCCTTTCCTCGATCGTATACCAGGTTCGCTGACAACCGTTGTCAGCGAAGTTCAGGAGAAATCATTTTTCGTCTTCGTCTGCCGCAAGCATGAGCTGATATATTTTTCGTGTCGTATTTAAATTCCTGATCGTCATCTGTCGATACAACTCCGTGCCGATCAGCTTTGTCATGCTGCCCTTGGTCACGTTTTTTTATCAATCGCCCATACAATCGCACCCGGAGCGTATTTCACCGTTTCGATCTCCGGTTTGAAGACCAGCTTATCGAGAATGGATTCGTCATCGATCGCTTCCCATAAAAAAAGGATTTCGCATCTCAATTGATCATTGCTTATCCATGATTCGGGGAGCACGGATATCACTTTTTTCATGTCTTCTAAATGAAGTACGAGCACCTTGATTTGCAAACCGAAGGTGTCCATAATCGCTTTTTCGAGAATTTGCGCTATATCGTTTTTGGAGCGGCCGGTGGTTGAAAAAACGATATTGCCCGAATTGATATAGGTAACGACGTTTTTCATACCCGCCTGCTCGAATGATTTTTTAAGCGTCTTCATATCTACTTTGTTGTTTCCGCCGACATTAATCCCGCGAAGCAGAGCCGTATAGACCATACAAACTTACTCCTTATCTTCAATGAGTGCAATTCCGTCTATTTCTGAAAGGCAAGATGGACGAGATGCAAATTCCGAAACGAATAACACGGTGACCAATGGCTCACCTTTTGAATTAATAGCATTTTGCCCGCCAATGTAAATTGTTTTTGCCCTTCCTGTTACGGCAATCGCTTGACTAAATGCTTCTGATCGAAATAAACCTTCCGGGTTTATATGCTCCATTGTAAAAGTAGACATTGTTTGGCTTCCCCATTCCTGATTTGATTTGTGTTCTATATCCTAATAATAAACAACTTCAATGACAGTTACTGTCAGTGAAGTTCAATTGGGTCCGAATCGAAATGTAGTGCGATTGCCGATGCCATCTCCTGGATCAAATCATCGCGCTGTTCAAGCCTCCATCCTATACTCTATCATGCGCGCATCCATGACATTCGTAGGGGAAAGGTTCTGGCTATCCAAAAAACGTTGAAGCTCCGCCATTACCTTAGAGGGATGCTTCGTGGATACGTTGATATGACGCCCTTGTTCCAAGTAAGTGTACCAATCCAATCCCACATTTGCCAGCAGAGCGACCTCGCTGCGGCGAAGTCCGGGCGTACGTCTGCGTCCGGAATCCGGCAACCCTGCTTGCTCTGGGGTCATTCGCTCACGGCGTGAACGCAAAAAACGGGACAATTCCTCATAACGGTCCAATCTGTTTGCCATGATCTCCATGCCTCCTGCCCATTCACGAACGTAGGATTCCCAAGCCTACGATAACTAGATCTCTCCCTAGCCTCTTCGGGTCCATTTAGACTAGTTTATGTCCTCCTTAGGAGGAATAGCAAGAATGGATAAAGTCAAATCTGATCAGGAACTTTGGAGGGAGTAAGATGTTTGAGCATATCGTGCTATTGAAATTCAAGCCCGATGTTTCTATTGAAGTAAAAGAAAGTGCGGTAAAGCGCGCGCATGACTTTAAAGGCAAAATTCCGGGCATCGCGGATCTTAGCGCCGGGATTAACGTTACGGAGGAAATAGATATGGTGTTACGCTGGGGATCCGTGTCACTTTTGAGGATCAACAGGCTTGCCGGGATTATATTCAGCATCCCCTGCATCAAAGTTTATTGCAATCCATTGGCCCATTTGTCGAAGGAATCGTCGTTATGGATTACCCGTTTGCTTAATGTTCCCCTGTAAAACAGAATCATCAGCCCCTTTCGCGGTTAAACCGCTGTAGGGGCTTTTTGTTTTTCAACAATAATAGTTCTAGCATGTTCTACGTTTAGGTCGACTTCGTCGTGACATGCGCAGGCGGCTCGCTTATGAGATGGTTTGCAAAATATGAACGATTTTCCCCTCCATATTGGAGTCGTCTATCATCTTCAGGAATTCAGGTTTTAGCAATTGATACTTCTTCATGTGGTAGAAATCCATAATTGCTTGTTTCAAGGTGATATCATACTGAATCGAAAATGATGGCTCGATCAAGCGCCGCAGCACAGCGTCATCTTGAACCATAAACAACACGGCATTCAATCTGTTGAAAATTTGTTGCTCCATTCCGGATTCAAAAAAAGTTTGTAAGCTTTTATTCCGATTTTGCAGGGCAACTGACAGATTCTCAAAATGATGCGGATAAAATTCCTTCAGATCTTGCAAGAACAAATCAGAGATATACATGGCACACATCAAGGATTGTAAAAATGTGATTTGAAACCGATCCAAAAATGAGACGGAATCGTCTTTGGCCATGGCGTCAGCCTTCTTCGAGTAATCAATGTAATAATCCACAACTCGTTCGATGATGTCGTCTTTGGAGGAAAAATGCTTATAGAGTGTCACTTTGCTGATATCCATATATTTTGCGAGATCGTCGACTTTCAGTTGGCTGAATTTTGTTCTTCTTATAATGGGTTTTATTTTTTCCACGTATGTCTCTATACTCACGGGTTTTCTCACGGATAAGTGCCTCCCTTTGATGCCTATCAAACTCATTATAACAAATTTGCTGCCTTTTTATTTACACCGATAATTAAATGAATTGACTTAACTAATTTAGTTAAATTAGTTTACTTAAAAAACTTATTGCTATATAATCGGTCCTGTACCTAATCATCCGATTGCGGATTATACAAAGGGAGGACGATTCAAATGGAACAATTCAGTAAGGGCAAATTCTCCGGCAAGAACGTCGTGATCACGGGAGGCAGCAGTGGAATCGGCCTCGCGACAGCGAAGTTGCTCGTGGATGAAGGAGCACACGTTCTGATTACCGGACGTACGCAGGCGACGCTTGACGCGGCTCGCGAGCAACTCGGCAACAACGCAATCGCGTTCTTGAGCGATGCCGCCTCATTGAAGGATATCGCCGCGTTGGCCGATCGAGTGAAGGTTGAATTTGGAACGATAGACGCCCTGTTCGTTAATGCAGGTGTCACTGGCTTTGTCCCTTTCGAGTCAACGACCGAAGAAACGTACGACGAGATACTTACAATCAACGCCAAAGGGCCGTACTTCACCGTACAAAAACTCGCCCCGCTCCTGAGTACAGGAAGCGGGGTAGTGCTTACGACTTCAATCGTGAACGTAGTGGGTCTCCCCATGCTCAGTGCGTATGCGTCCAGTAAAGCGGCGCTACGCTCCATGACCCGAAGTCTGGCACGCGAGTTATTATCTCGAAATATTCGGGTCAACGCAGTCAGTCCTGGCGTCATTGACACAGGTATCTTAGAGAAGTCAATGCCGAAAGAAGCTGCCGAACAGACAAAGACACAGATGACAGAGCAGATCCCGATGTTGCGTTTGGGCGATCCGGTCGAGGTCGCCAAAGTCGCAGCATTCCTAGCATTTGACGCCACCTATACCACCGGGGCTGAGTTCCCTGTCGACGGAGGCGGCTCCCAGCTCTGAAACCCCTTTTTCTTGGAAGACCGTTTGAACTCATTGGAGAATACGATTCATCGGAGCAATATGGAGGGAACATCGATATGGACAATTGGATATATCAAACAAAGATGTGAAGAATCAAGCATCTAACCCTGTTACCATGCGGACGCTCAACTTCCGCGACTACGTCGAACCGGCCGATGTCTTGCGTTTGGAGGAGGCGGCAATCCCTAACCGTCAGCGATTTCGCCTCAGCCGCCGAACTTGGCGTTCGCGCCAGCTACGGAGAAGAACATTCTCTGCGTTATGACGTTGTTGGCGACTTTGCCCAGTACACCGCAGACGGCAAGTTCACCATCCCGGTCGCCCAGACTTTCTCACTCGACGACTGGCGTACAGCCCTCGAAATCAGTCAGAGTGGGCGTGCCCACGGCAAACTGATTCTCCTGCCCGCCGCCGACTGATGTGCGCAAATAAGAGGAGAGTATTTTTGAAATAGGAGGGAGGACATCCATTGAATACGAACCAACGAGAACATATCGCACTGATTACAGGCGCAAGCCAGGGGATCGGGTTGGCATTAGCCCGGAAATTACTATCGCAGAGTTGGCAGGTCGTTACTTTGAACCGTTCCGATCTTCCGGCGGACGATATGCTCATTCAAAATGCCCTCAAGAACGGATGGCTTCGAGCCTATAAAGTGACGGATCTGGCCGATTATGGCAGCTTGAGACGCTCTTTGGAAGAAATTAAAAGCAAAGAACAGCAGATCGATATTTTGTTCAACAACGCCGGAGGTGGCTTAAGTGAGCTGAGCTATTCGAAACAAGGCCGCGAAAAGCATTATGAATTGTTGACGGTCGTTCCTTATATCATTCTGATGGAATTGAAGGAGCTGTTGAAAAACGGCCGATTCAAAACGGTGATTAACACTTCATCACAGGTCCTTAGATTCACGAAGCAATTTACAATCGAAAACCTAGAGCATCCCAAAACCTTCCGCAAAATGGTTGGTCCTTATGCGGCCTCAAAGTTGGCGCTATCGTTGTGGACTCAAGCCGTGGCGCCGCAACTTGCCAAGGAAGGCATCAAGATCCGCAGCGTTGACCCTGGACTTAACAACACTCTAAAAAAAGGAAAGGATTCGGGTATGCCCGTATGGTTTGAACTGCTTTTTAAGGTTCTTTCCTCTCCGCCTACCCATGGCGCCGAACAATTATATGAGGGAGCCCTCGGCAAACACCGCGATGAGTCGGGCGTATTTTTGTTGAAAGGCCGGGTTGCGGACTTGAAATTTGCAGAACATGCGCAGCTTGTACTGGACAGAGTTTCCGACATCTATAGCCGTGAGTTTCTTGACGGGAGTGTTCTTCATGGCTGAGTTCCGGAAGAGCTTTGCCTTGGAGACTATCTTCTGAACTTCGTTCGCAATGCGGCTTACGGGTCGCGCTTGCAGGCTTTACTTAGGATACGGTTTCCTGCGCTCTCTGTAACGGCAAGTTTTAGGGCAATCCTTTTTGGATGGCCCTTTCTTTTTTCTTGCAACTATCGTAATCCGTAATACTCAATTCTATACCCAATCATTGAAATGATCCGTTACAAATCGAATCTCGCTCTCATAGTGAGCCAGGTGTCCCTCATCAACCATTTTTTGAAAGGCAAGATTTCCTTCGGCAGCACCCTTTCTCAACTCACGATCAGAGTCGTCGACTCCGAGAAATCTTGGTGCTCCCTTGAAGCCTTGCTTCTCTAGATGTTTAAGCAGCTCATGAACAGACGGGCTCCAATAGCCAGTGGGGCGGAGAACTGTATTTTCCTTACGGATAATGTGATTAACATTTCCGCCTTTTAACACTTCTTCCTGAGACACTATGCCTCACCCTTCTCATTTCGGTAGTATTTTTACTGTAATCCTGTTTCACCGAATTATCAATTAATCTGCCCGTTCAGCAAGCTAAAGATCGGTTCAAGCAATTTTTGGTATATCAATCATATTCGTGACCTGGAGCGCTTGAAGAAGTCCCGCTCCATTAGGGATTCACTTGCAGACAGATTTTCCCCGGGTAATGGCTGTTGAGCGCTGCATGAGCTTCACAGGCCTCCTCCAGATCAAAAGTATGGCTGATATGAACGGATAATTTATCTTGGATGATGTAGCGATGAAGTCTCCCAATGATTTCAGGATCCGGTTCGCCGTTATATCCTTCTGCTCTGATTCCTGAGGATATCCGTAATTCAGGGCGTATCCCATAAGGATAGGCGACGCGTCCACCTGCCCGAATACAGCCGATTGCACGATTCGCGGCCTCTCCTGCTGCGGTGAACAGACCAGCGTCGAAGCCATCTGGGGCAAATTTCATTGCCATCGAAGTGATATCCCCCCCTCTACCATTTACAACCGCATCGCAGCCAAGCTTCTTTACCATAGCAACACCGTCTTCGCCTGACGCAATCGCAAATACACGGGCTCCGAGGCTTTTCGCGAGCTGGACCGCCATATGTCCTACACCTCCGCTTGCGCCAAAAATCATGACAGACTCTGATGGTTGAAGCTTCAGTACATCTTCCAGCCCGCGTAATGCGGTAATCCCGGCTCCGGATATGACCGCTGCTTCCTGCTTGGTTAACCCATCTGGAATTCGGGACACATATGGAGATTCAACGGCCACGTACTCTGCGTAGAAGCCGCCTTTGGGATTCAGAAACCCTGGTGCATAGACCAGATCCCCCAAGTTAACATTTAAAACCTTCTCTCCCCGTGCAACAACCGTGCCGGATCCTTCAGAGCCGAGAATGTACGGGAATTTCGGCTTCAAACCCAGCATCTCCGCATATCCGCCTTGCCGCTCGAATGCGTCCCACTCTCCCACACCGGCATACGCCAATCGAATCAGCACGTCCTCCGGACCAATTTTAGGCGCAGCGATCTGCTTTAGCCGTAATTCTTCCGGACCGCCGAATCTTTGCAGTACTACAGCCTTCATTTTATCTGGGCTCTTATTCATCCTTATCCTCCAATCAAAACAGGTTTGCCTTGCGTAAAACAAGATAACATAATACCATGTCAATAGTTGTCATGGTTGATAGAAAGGAGTGCTTCATGGATGTCCAAAGCCAAGCTGCTGTTCGACCTTATTATGTATGTAAATTCCAGTCGCCGTTTTACCGCTCAAGATGTGGCTCATGAATTCAATGTTTCCGTACGGACGGCTCATCGGTATCTGACTGAATTAAGTGAGATGGGCGTTCCACTCTATACAGAACCGGGTCGCAACGGCGGGTATCGCGCATTGGACAATCGAATATTACCCCCTATTCTCTTTAACGAGAACGAAGCATTCTCCATCTTCTTCGTATTTCAATCACTGAAATTTTACCCATCTCTACCCTTTGAGATTGACATCAACTCGGTTTCGAAGAAGCTTTATGCAAGTTTGCCCATAGATACGAGGAAGAAGATCGATCGTCTTGACAAGGTTTTATCCTTTTGGAACAAGAAGAGAAGCATCCCGACCAAATATCTGAAAGAAATCGTGGAAGCGGCCATCGAAAGCCAAGTCGTTCAAATCGAATATATCTCAAAAGACGGTACTTCTTGGAGGGAAGCTGCTCCAATCGGCCTCTACGCCTATAAGGGCTATTGGTATATGCCTGCCTTCGTTATGGACACGAACGAGGTGAAACTATTTCGTACGGACCGAATTGCAACACTCAACAAGTTAGAACGGAGTTATGTTCCTGGGATCTCGCTTCACGACTGGCTGCTTAGCCATTCCGAGCTTGAACCGGTTGCTCCCGTGCGGCTACTCGTTGAACTAACCAGAGAAGGACTTCGTCAATGCGGAAGCGAGCCCTGGCTGGAACCGCATATCGTTATGAAAAATGAGAGTTCAGGTTATATAGACACAGTCATTGATCACAAGGAAATCGAATTCGTCTCCCAATATTTTTTTCGGTTAGGTACTGAAGCTAAAGTGCTAGAGCCAGAGATCGTCGTGAATCGTATAATCGGACTATCCCAAGAACTTCTACAACATTACACAGTAACGAATCATACTGACAAAGAATAATTAAACGTTGCTTTACTATCCTGCCTGTTCGTGTAACAAAACCGTCTCCTGGCCCCTAAGCAGCTAAACCAAAATAGCCGTCACTTATGGTGAGTTGATAGCGGGCCGGGACAGGATTCGCTCCCGTGCATCCCGTGATTCAACCCTCCGCTATAAAAACGAGAACCACTCCTGACTATGGAGTGGTTCTCGCTTTTATCGATTCATCACGCATTTACGCAAACCGAACTTTGAAGCTGCAAATGAGACTTGTGTAAAATCATTATGTTCAAGACCTGCCGTAGAACCAATTAAGAATATTTTTGCTTTCTGGCAACCCTTTGACGAATGCCTCACCCAAAGGAAGCATTTTTGATTTTATAAGTGGCTTAATTCATATAAGGCTTTGGCGTAGATGGCTGTCGCTTTGATCAAATCTTCGATTTCTATAAATTCATCAATTTGGTGAGAGCTATCTACCTTGCCAGGGAAAAGCGCACCGTAAGCTACCGCATTTTTTAATAACGATGCATACGTTGCCCCGCCCGATGTTAAAAGCGTGGGTTCATCCCCTGTAATCGATTGATAAGCCGATTGCAGTGTTTTAATCATGGGATGATCGGCAGGGATATAATGTGTAGAGAAGTGCCATACATCAGCGATTGTGAAATGGCAGCTCTCCGCTTTTTTCGTGATCCTATCAATGGTATGCTGGTAATCATTATTTAATGGGATGCGAATGTTCAACTGAATGGAACCGCCATCTGTATGATTGTAATTGAAAATGCCGGCATTAACCGTTAAAGGTCCGAGCACATCCTCCCTGTATTGGATTCCAAGCTTTTCTCCAAAAGGATCTCTATATAGGCAGTTTTCGGCAAATGCGATGAATGATTGGTCACTACCCGCAAAGCTTAATGTATGTAAGAAATGCAGGCACTCAAGTCCGGCATTCACTCCATTTTGCGGTTCCATACCATGCACGGTTTTACCGTACAGGGTTAAAGTAATCGTTTCATCGGACTTGCTGACCTCGCCACGCAGCCCCTGTTCCTTACAATAGGTTTTAAAACGATCCATCAGTTCCTCAGGTTGATTCGTTTTAATTTCGGCAGTGGCTTGTCCAGGCACCATGTTTCCCCTGTCACCCGAAGAAAAGTTAACTAAAATCGTTCCCTGTTGTTCTTCTTCACTGCCGCTTAAAGTCAGTTTCACGTTGATTTGCCCTTTCTCGGCGTACACCATCGGAAATTCATTATCCGGAGAAAAATCGTAAGTAGGCGCTGGCTCAACTTCAAGATAATGTTTCATACAGCGCATACCGCTTTCCTCATCTGTGCCATAGATCAAGCGGATCTTCCTTTTTAAAGGAAGGCCAAGGTCCTTCAATATCTTCAACGCATAAAATGCAGCCATTCCCGGTCCTTTATCATCAATGGCACCGCGGGCATAGAGCTTTCCTTCTCGAATAGTTGGCTCATAAGGCGGTGATGTCCATTCTCCGGGAGCTGGAACCACGTCTACATGGGCAAGTACCCCAATATAATCTTCAGACTCTCCCCATTCGGCAAACCCGGCAAAGCCGTCTAAGTTTTTCGTTTTAAAACCTTCATTTTGGGCTAACGCCAAAACATAATCCAGTGCTTCGCCAATCTTTTCCCCCATTGGATACTCGGGAGTACTCGTTGTTAAATCCTGAACGCTCGCAATACGCAATAAGCCTTCCAAGTCCTTTAAAAGATCGTCTTTTCTTTTTTCCGCTTCTGCCAGCCAATTGATTTCCATTCCATCCTCAACCTCCTTCTCATCATGATTTTATCAAGTTATTCCAGGGCACGAACAGTACCAATGACCTGAAAGACAATTCCTAGGACTTGTGACATTCAAAATTTTTCGCCGTCACTTGTGATGCGGCTCACCGTATCTATTGATAGGGTAAACTAAACAACAAAGGAGGGGCAAAGACTCCGCCTCTCCTTATCCTTTATTATTTTGTTATTCTGCATCTTGAACATCATTTAATGTCCATGATATTTTTTCTTTACCAGCAGAACTTTGAGTAATTACTTTTATTAACTCGGCACGACATCTTTTATCCACATACCCTACAGACTTCGAAACCTTGTCTTTCACTATTCTCCCTACAATTTTGTTGCCATCTGCTGTGCAAAGTTCAAATGAATTTGTCCTAACATTAATCCCGGTTAATCTTCCTTGTAAGAAAACCTCTTCCTCCCTAGAAGTCAATCGTTCATTAAGAATGGTAAATATCTTACCCGCCTTATCTGGATCAAAAGATACTTTTATCCCCTCATTTTGAGCTTGTGTAGAGACCCAGTTAATTTCCACGGGAACATTTAGATCGCGTATGCTCTTAGTCCAATCCATATAATATTTGAGGGTACGAGTTCCTAATGATGAGATTGCTTCTAATAAAGGTTCTTCATCATCAGAAGCATTGAATAAACTGTAAAGCTCTGAGATTATTTGACGTTGAGGTGCTTCATCAATTGACATTTGGCTCTCATGGTTCAAGTCAATGACTGCAATAAATGACCCCGCTTTAACTGCTTTTAGAATCCATGAGTTCCTCTCAATAATCTCTTGAGGAATCGGGCCACGGTTACTTGGTTGATTGAACAATGTATTGGCAACACTGTCAGTTAGTGACTGTAATCCTCCAAGGACAGTCGTTAGTGTTCTCACCGGTATTTGACCAGAAGGAAGACCTGTTGTCTTTACCTTAACTTCCAGCTCTTCAGACTGTTTCTCCTCATTAATTTGAAGCTGTTGCAAATCGATTAATCGTTGCTCTAAAGAGCTTATCTCCAATTCTGATATAAAATCAGGTAATCCGATTGCTTTGTGATTCGCTTTACATACATTGATAATCTCTTCTGTTTCTTTAATCCGATTTGTTAGTTCATTGAAGGCGTTCATGATTTTACACCTCCTGTCACACTTAATATCAGTTCTTGCTGATTTATCTGTACCATACCCTTAGGTTGTCTGGCTCTGTCAAACCCAAATTGCCCCATCCAGTAGGTTTGCATTATCTTATGATTCTGTTGAGGAAAAACAGCCAGTTGTTGCGGAGTCCAATTTTCAAATGATAAAGAAAAGTATGCATCGCAATTATAATTTCTAGAAACCCGATTTATTAATTCTTTAAGTTCCGCAGCTTGATTCTGGTTCTGGATATCTTCAGGATAATAAAACACCACTAGGTCAATATCATTAGGATCAACTTTCTGTGTAAGGAAACTGCCGTCCAGCCAAACATATCGTGGAGGTAGGACTTGCAGTAATTGACTAAGCCAATGCTTAAAATTTGTGTAAATGAGTGATCGTCTAATGGAAGTTGTAAATTCATTAATGAATTGCTGTTCAAACTCGTGTATTGTATAAGTATGAATCCCAGGTGTAAGATTGCCATTTGGCATGAATTGTTGTATCATAACCTGTTATCCCCATTTTTCCCATTTCCGTTTTATTCTATGCCTCAATTATAACTTAGTCCACAACAGTGTCAACGACCAGGACCAAAACATGGCAGAGAAGATAAAGAAGATGGGGGAACACCCCCATCCTCGCATAAATTAGGATTTCACAATTTCCAACAACTTCTCATAACTGTTGACCACATCATACTTCAATTGGCCTGTATTCAGTTTAGCAAAGTGTTTCCGGGCACATTCAATCTTCGCCTTCTCCACTTCACGGAGTTCCATGGATTCCATGGAGCCTTTCGTTTCCGCGATGAAATAGATATGCTTCACATCGCCTTCCTTAAATACAATCGCCCAGTCCGGGTTGTAGTTGCCCATCGGCGTCGGAATAAAAAATCCCCGCGGCAACTTGGCATATACCCGGACTTCATTGCTGACATCAAGTTCTTTGGCAAAAGCACGCTCGATCTTGGAATCCGTTACAACATAATCGTAGATATGTTTTTCAACCGGAATTGCGTTTTGCCCCAATTGTCCGGATAATGTATTTTTCGTAAATACGTCCGCTTCGAATGTATCATTGAGAACATCATACGTTATGGATTCAATGATCGTCGCCGCTTTCTGCTCATTGATTAGCTTGGCGGCACGAATCATGAATTCTTCCGGGTTCTTTCGAAATTGAAGGAATGTGGCTTCTTTAATTCCTGTTAAAATGGCAACTATCGTCTTTCTCGTTAGTCGTGTCTCATCCATTAATTTGCCGACTAAATCGTATTTAATTCGGAAATCCGGTTTAACTTCTACAAGCTCTGTTTTCGTTTCACGCGTCTGAAAGGCTTCCCCCGATTTTAACTGTTGTTGGGACTCAATTCGGTTCATTTCGCCATGCCTGATTGCATATCGGATCGCAGGCACTTGTAAATGATTGTCCAAAGTCCATACACATTTCTTAACAAGTTCCTCGGAGTCGAATTTGACGGTATACACGGATTTGCGATTAATTTGGTTCCAAAGCTCTTGAAATTCCTTTTTATAAAAATTGTTATTGACCGTTACGGAAGCAATATTGCGATTCCGTTCATTATCAGCCAGATTCGATTTGCCCTCTACATAAATCGACTTAACCAATTCGACCAACGGTTCCTGAAAGTCCGTCAATTCCTCAGGAAGTTTGAGCCCCTGATTTTCTACAGCGTTAAAATAAACATCCGTCAAATTGTACTGATCATCCACATAATCATTTTTAATAAACGTGTACAGTAACTTGCTTGCTAAGGTATTGCTCGCCGCGTGCATTCTTCAACACCTTATCCAGGAAGAAGTCGCGATCTGCTTTGCGTGGACGATCGGACAGCGTTTCGGCGATTTCATTTTGCAGCTGTTTCGCAAATTGCTCGTACGACTCACTGGCAATGACGGTCAACACATTGATTTCATGAACGTCGATACCTGGTACACTCGAATCCATCCGTTCACCATTCTGATTGACACAAAGCCGCAGTCCCCGCCCGACTTCCTGACGTTTTTTGATGGTGGAATCGCTATATTTCAGCGTGCAAATTTGGAACACATTCGGATTATCCCAACCTTCCTTAAGAGCAGAGTGGGAGAAGATAAACCGGGTTGGTTCCGCGAAACTTAGCAATCGTTCTTTATCCCGCATAATCAGGTCATAAGCGTCCGCATCATCGGAGTCCGTCTCTCTTGCCGATACCTTCGGATTGACATAGCGGTTACTTTTCTTATCGATCGAGAAATAACCCTTATGCGTTTCTTTCACCTGTATCCGATTCAAATACTGAATGTATGGATCATCGGCAAACAGCGACAATTGCTCATTGAGCAAGGCCGTGTATTCTTCCTCAAACATCTCCGCATAAACACCATTAAGCTCCGAACCATCTTTGTCATACTGCCGATACTTCGCTACTTCGTCGATGAAAAAGAGCGAAAGCACTTTAATCCCTTGATGGAATAACGCTCGTTCCTTCTCGAAATGCGACTTAATCGTTTCCCGAATCTGAATACGGCGGAAATGCAGTTCTCCTACATCCCCCTGAACGTCACCAGCGTATAAAGTTACGCCGTTTATAAAGCTAATACTGTTGTTTTGTCCGTTAATTTCGGACACTTTATAGCCCTTGTACTGCTCAAGCTCACCGGACAATTGGTACAGATCATCGTTCTGCCTGATTTTATGCGTCTTTCTTGCAAGGCTCGTTTTTGTCTTCACTTCGAATTCCAGCCGGGCCACCGGAGCATGCTTCGTGCTCACATCGATGCCTTCCAAATACAGATAGCTGTCCGTGCCGCTTGTTCCTTTGGCCGAAATCCCCTTCACGCTGATCTTTTTCACCAGCTTTTTGTTGTATGCATCCAGGGCGTCGAGCCGGTACACTTTGTTGTAATCTTCACGATGCGTCGCCGAATAACGCAAGGTGAACAACGGATTGAATGCCTTCAGGGATTCTTTCGTCTGCTTGCCTTCAACGGATTGTGGCTCGTCAATGATCATGATCGGATTCGTGCTCGCCAGAACGTCAATCGGTTTGCGACTGTTGAAGTCATCCAGTTCCATGTAAATCCGTCTTGCATCTTTCCCTCTCGCATTAAAAGCTTGCGAGTTGATAATCATGACATTGATCCCGGCGTCGCTGGCAAATTTCTCGATATGGTGCAATTG
Source organism: Paenibacillus thailandensis (assembly GCF_042685365.1). NCBI lineage: Bacteria > Bacillati > Bacillota > Bacilli > Caryophanales > Paenibacillaceae > Paenibacillus > Paenibacillus thailandensis. The sequence continues at coordinate 359,494 of NZ_JBHUMY010000043.1, forward strand.
CTTCGAATTATACACAAAGTATCGTGCCTTCGTGCCGTATTCGGACATGAAGTGATCTTCCGTGATCTGGAACGTCTTGAGCACACCTTCACGAATGGCTATAGAAGGAACAACGACAATAAACTTGCTCCATCCGTACTTTTGGTACAGTTCAAACATGGTACGGATGTAAGTGTAGGTTTTGCCTGTCCCGGTTTCCATTTCGATCGTCAGATTATATTTGCCCTCAAGCTTCTCGGATATTTTCAGGCCGTTCTTCCGTTGAACCGTTTGGATGTTTTTCAAGATTTCTTGATCAATCAATTGAATGGCGTTGTTCTTAAATCCGATATTTGCTTGTTCGGCATTCGCGATATCATCCATGACCATTTGTTCCGGTTTTTGTCTTCTGCCTCGGTCAAGTGTAAATCGGGACAACTCATTAGGTTGCCCCTCAAAGCAATCCACGATACTTTTTACGGCGTCCAACTGAAACTGCTGATGTTTGAATTTGATCTTCAATTTGAGCTCACCACCTTACAGCACTTGGATTTCTGTGCCCGGAGAGAGCATCTTGAATAATTCTTCTACATTGATTCGTGCGGAATCATCTTCAAAGGAACTGTCGCGGAATACAACCCGAAGCGGATGTTCCGCCGCAATTTGTTTAATGACGGATTCCGGCACGTTGTCATCAAAACATGCGATTAAAGAGTTCCCGGCGACGTAATGAACGGTCTTCCCTTCAAGTTGCTTCGTTTCCATAGGTAATGAAAGCTCAAGACCGAGTTCCAGCATGACTTGTATGAGCAAATCTTCCCCAGTACGATCTTCTTTGATATTGGATGCGAGGTCGAACATATCGCCCTGTTTCAGCTTGTCCGGTGTATAGTAAACATCCTTCATGTTCGATGAATCCAAGCGGAATACCCGGAAGCCGTAATCAATATCAGCTCCGGTTTCTTCTTTAATCTTTTTCGCGGCACGGCGAATGCGTTCTTTGCCGATTTCGCAGATATTCTTGAATCCGGCTTTGTACGCTTCGGAATTTTCATCTGTTTTTTCTGGAAGCTGTATCATTATATATTTACGATTTCCACCGTCTTCGGAATTAAGTTTCATTACTGCATGTGCAGTTGTTGCAGAACCGGAGAAAAAATCAAGAATCAAATCTTCCGCAGAAGTTGCTTGTTCTAGTAATGTCATAATTAAATCAGAGGGTTTTGGAAAATCAAATACCGATTCCTGAAATAACTCAGATAATTCCCTCGTACCTTGGACAGTAAAGACGTTTTTTGAGATAAGACTACTAAATCCTGTATATTGACTACTCATTTCGTTAAGAAAGAGTTTATGCCGTGGGCGGCCATCTGGGCTTGAAGGAAACAGTATTCTTCCTTCTTTTATTTTTTTTGTCATTGTTTCCTTATCATATCTCCATCCTTTAGGTGGACATGAATAAGAAAGGCCTGTTTTAGGATCAATTAAATCGTAATGTAAGTTTGGCCGTTTATCTATGGTAGCAAGTCCAGTTAAATCTGCACTCCTCCAAGGGCCTCTAGGATCATTATCTGGATTGGAGAACTTATCCAAATCCTTCAAACTACCTCTTAAAGTTGACAAATTACTACGGCCATAACAAATAATATATTCATGATCTATAGAAACTCCTGTTTTTGTTCTATTATCAACCATTTGTCTACTTTTCCATATAAATTGACATATAAAGTTCTCATTGCCAAATATATCGTCTAGTACTGCCCTCAAATTCTTAGCTTCATTATCATCAATGGACACTAAAATAATTCCATCTTCAGTTAATAAATTCCTTGCAATTTTTAATCTCGAATAAATGAAAGTCAACCAATCGCTATGAAAGCGACCATTTGATTCCGTATTTTGAAATAAGCGAACTCCTTCTTCATCGACTTGACCGGAATCTTCAAGATATTCATCTAAGGGTTCTTTGAAATTATCCTTATATATAAAATCTTTACCTGTATTATATGGCGGATCAATGTATATACATTTGACCTTGTTCAAATACGATTCCTGCAATAATTTCAACGCCTCAAGGTTATCTCCTTCAATGTACAGGTTTTGCGTATTGTCCCAATCCACGCTGTCTTCCTTGACGGGACGCAACGTCTTGTCAATTGGTGTGTTCGCGTTGAGGATTGCTTGCTTCTTTCCTGGCCACGTCAATTGATACCGTTCTTTCTCCCCTTCTACTATCACATCGGACAATTCCTGCCTAAGTAAGTCAAAGTCAATGGCTCTTATTACTTTGCCATGTTCATCTCTGGCTTCGGTGATAACATTAGGAAATAGTTCTGCAATCTTGTCGATATTGGCTTGAGTCAAATCGACCGATTTCATTGTAAGCTTCTTCATGGTTGACCCCCGTTTCCTTAATCAAGGAGTTGATTCAATACTTTCCTCTTTCGTTGTAGCTCCATGTTCAATTCAACCTTCTTGTTAAACTGTTTTTCAACCCTTATCTTGGACTCAAGTCGCTGGCATTCTTGCGTCAGCTTGTCAATTTGGGCTTGCCGCTCCAAAACGGCTGTAAGCTCGATTTCCGGCTTCACCTTGATGGGAAGCAGTTGACGGATGATGTTCTCGTAAACAGCCTTCAGATCGAGTCCTTGGAGAATGTCGAGTTTGATACTCTCCACCGGCTGCCAGCCCGTCTCATGGTAGGAACGAACGACAGACCGATTGTCGTCGGATTGATTTCGCTCTTTATACGCCATGGCGAGCTTGGCCTGTCCCTCATACATCAGTACATGCAAGATTGGATAGGGAATCGCCTTATCCATGCTCCGCAGCAATTCAAGGGAGTAAGATTGCTCCTTCAATTGAACTTCAAATATCTGAATTTCTTCAATATCCTCTTTCGGTTCAAGACGAATCGTGTCCTTGGATAGCTTGTGCTTCCAGATGATCGATTCAACCTGATCGGTAAAGAGTTCTCTGAGGTGATAATTGGCTTGCAGCTTCTCATAAAATTTGTTCTTCGGAATTTTACGGTTTACAAGCGTGCTTGAAGGCAATTGAAACATCACGCATTCACCTGCCTGATAACGACAAAGGTGAGGAGTTCAAAGTCCTCAAGCCCCTTAATCGAGTCGATCAATGCTGTCGTGCCTCCCGAAGAGAACAAGCTATCCAGATCGTTTTCTTCTTTCACCTGTACAATCGAGCGAATCGTTTCTTCCAACAACATGGAATACATGTCCATCTTTTTGCCGTCTTTCGTCGCTTGATTGAAGCTGCGGCAAGCATCCATCATCGGTTCCGATTGCCCTCTGCATAGGGCTCTTAGGATATCCAGCGTCTTTTTGACATCCATATGATTGGTGACGACTTCACCATCTTCGCTCATGTAGACGAGATAGAAGGGATGTAGCCGGTTCTGCTTGTCGGGATTCAGTTCCTCATTGACGTTGCGAAGAACAAAGATGACGCCGGGCTTTGCTCCCTTCTCTTCGTCAGCAGCCACAACCGCATGCAGTCCGCTCGGAACGGTATCAAGTTCTCCGTTCTCCTTGACATAGTTCACCAAGTCCATGCGAAAATCGTTCAGGCCCAAATCGGTGATGGAGACGCCCGTATTCATATCATCCAGATCGACGACTTCCTTCTGCAAACGATGAAGCTGCTGCTTCCGATATTCCAGATCGCTGGATTGATTGAACAGGACGTTATCATCGCCAGTCGCCGTCATATCCATGATGACCATGCGATTCTCAACCCGCTCTTTCAACTGAATGTATTCATCCAGCGTCATGTTGGGCCAGAAGTTCACCAATTGAATCTCCTTGTTCTGCGACCCAATCCGATCTATACGACCAAATCGTTGAATAATCCGCACTGGATTCCAATGAATGTCATAGTTGATGAGATAGTCGCAATCTTGCAAGTTTTGCCCCTCGGAAATACAGTCGGAAGCGATCAGCAGGTCAATCTCGCCTTTTACATCCGGCATGGTCAGTTTCTTCTCCTTGGATCGCGGCGAGAAGCAGGTCAACAATGTGCTTATATCGTTCCGCAAACCGGCGGTGTTTTTGTTCTCGTCGCTGCCGACGATTTTGGCCGTATCGATATTGTACTTGGCCTTCATATACTCCGACAAATGCGTGTACAAGTACGCCGCGGTATCCGTGAACGCACTGAAAATGATGACTTTGCGGTTGCCGGGATTGATCGGATGATTGATTTTGTGATCAATCACCTGCTTTAATGTGTTTAGCTTCGCATCATGTTCAGGCGTTACTTTCTGCATTTCGGTCAGCAAGGCGGAAAGAATGTTGTGGTCGTTCATCAAATCTTCTTTCCAGCGAAGAACATCCATATCGGACAAATTGATCTTGATCGTATCCCCGATGCTGAAATCATCGTCCAGCCAATCGTCATCGTCCAGATTGGCATCCTCAATATCGGTATAACCTACAGCGTCGGATTTCCCGCTTCCCTCGAAGGCTTCGATTTGCTGAAGCGTCTGATCAATTTTGGAGACAATCTTGGAAAGGGTCAATCGGAAAGATTCCACTGAACTTTCCAGGCGTTTCAGCAGGTTGATCCGCATCAAGAGCTGCAAGCTGCCTTCGCGATCCATCTGCCTGAAGTTCCCGCTCCCGCCCCTTACGCTGGTGTCATACAACTCTTCATAGAAACGCAGTCGGCTCGGTTGAATATATTTGAATGGTGCATAGATGCCGAGATTGATTCTGGACAATTCTATAAAGATTTCATTATACCCGATAACATCCGCTCTGTCGGTCAAATCGCAAAACTTCGAGAGAGGCGGCCGCCGTTTTGGGAACTCGCCGATTTCTTCCGCTTTGTAATACTTCTGGATATGCTTGCGTGACCGGGCGATCGTCAAGCTGTCCAGCAGCTCAAAAAAGTCGAAGTCGAGCATACCAAGAAGCGTCTCCGTTGTACGTTCAGCAACATCCATCTTAGACCACTGGTTAAACGCGGACTGGGCTCGTTTGAAGATGTCGTTAATCCCCCGCTCCGTGCCCAACTTGCTGTTGATTTCCTCAGGATTCCCTTCATAAGCCAAGGCAAGCTGGTTGCGAAGATCCATGAATTTGTTGTTCACCGGAGTAGCGGAGAGCATGAGCACTTTCGTTTTCACGCCGCTTTTCAGCACTTTCCGCATCAGCTTCTGATACCGCGTCTCTTTATCTTTCTTGGCTTCGTTGTTACGGAAATTATGCGACTCATCAATGACGAGCAGATCGTAATTGCCCCAATTCAACCGGTCAAGCGGGATATTGTTTGATTTGCCTCTTTCCCGCGATATGTCCGTATGGTAGAGTACATCATAGCGGAATCGGTCAGCATACAAAATATTGTTGGTTACATTCTGTTTATAGGTAAGCCAGTTGTCGCCGAGTTTCTTGGGACATAGCAACAATACGGACTTGTTGCGAAGTTCATAGTATTTAATGATGCCAAGAGCCGTGAATGTTTTTCCCAGACCGACGCTGTCTGCCAGGATGCATCCATTGTATTTTTCCAGTTTATTAATCGCACCAAGAACCGCATCTTTCTGGAAGTGATAGAGACGTTTCCAGATTTCCGTCTCTTTGAATCCAGTTGCTTCGTTGGGCAATATGTCTTCTGTGATGTCCGATAGGAACTCGTTGAAAATATTGTACAAAATGACATAGTAAATGAACTCCGGAGAGTTCTCTTTATACACCGATGAAATATGCTCCACAACTTGGTTCGTGACATCTTCAAGCTTGCTTTTGTCATTCCATACCTGATCGAACAGATCGAAATACATTTTGGTAAACGGAGCTTCTGTGAACTTGTTCACCATCTTGGAGAGAGCATTGCCCTTTTCATAACCAAGATCAACGGTCGTAAAGCCATCGATCGGCATATAGGTGATCGGCTCGTTTGCAGTCTGCACATTCAGCATGCCTTGCATTGAACCTGAAGTACGGTTCGATTTGAACGTGACTTTTTTACGAATCCAGTCACTGCACTCTTTTGCAATCGCTTTGAGTGTCAATTCGTTTTTGAGCCGGATTTCAAATTCGGTGCCGTACAAGCTTTTTTCCCGGTTCCGTTTCGGGATATAAAATTCCCGCTTCTCCTTTTTTATGCTATCCGCAATAAAGGTGGGAGAGGTGAAGATGAACCGGACTTCTTCCACCTGATTCAGTTCTTTCATTAAGGCTTCATATGCATAAATGGAGAAGCATGATGCAGCAATCGATACTTTGCTGCCTTTGCGAACTTCAAGTTTCAAATTTTCGCCGAGAAGATTGTCGATATTATTGATGATTTCCATAGTTCACCTCTTGTTCCGCCCGAAACCACGCAACTTTTCCTATTCGACATCCCCCGCTGAAATTCCTTGTTTGAAGTAGTTCTGATTTCCTATTTGAGGAAATATATTGTTCGATGATGACTTTTGTAACGTGAATTGGGTGTTGAACTTGAAAAAATGGATGTTTCGGCCTCAGCACCGCCTTACCCAGGCAAGAATCCCAATGAAACAAGCCAAAAGTTCACAAAATCAATCGATGAAGGGTTACTGTCGGCTGATCAATATTCTATATATCGTCAATCTTGATGAATTGTAACGTAACACAGAAAAAGCCGAACCATCAAGTTCAGCCCGTAGTTTAAAACCCAGCCTTATTAATCGTATATCTAACCTCGTTTGCTCTCTTTTGTTCCAGCATTTTTTAACAATTCAGCTATCTCTGTCAGTCCAGAATCCTTGGCGAATTGCAGCAAATATTTATTGTTGACGATAGTTCGATTCGGATCGGCCCCATAGTCCAGCAATATTTTGACCATTTTGGTTGAACCTTTTTCTACCGCTTTCCATATCGCCGATTCAGTGCTTACATTTGGGTCGGCACCCGAATCCAAAAGATACTTGGCCATTTCAATACCATCATTTTCTACAGCGTAATTCAAAGCCGTTTTTCCTGCTCTCATGTAGTTGGGATTGGCTCCGTGTTTCAATAGAAGCTCAATGATTTTCATATTTTTGTTTCCGGCAGCCACTAATATGGCATTGGATCGAGTGGAGTCAGCTCCATCACTTCTGCTGGCACCAAGTTTTCCCATGGTTTGGTTGAAGTCCCGCCGCTCGTTACAATTGGCCGTAAAAGCGGCTTGGATGTCTCAATTTTATCCGCAATGTAAAACATGCCTGCTGTCAGTCCGACCGTCATCAGCAGACTGCATACTGCAATCGAAATAATGAATCCGGCTCTTTTCCTTGGTACTTCTTGACGTTAACGCATGCTCTGCGGTTGATCATTCTCGGATATATTACCCCGGTTTACAGGGTTTTCCACATATTGAGCACAGAAGTTTTCATCTTCGCGATACATTTGTCCGCAATTTGTGCCAAACACGTTTTCATCTCCTTGGCTATTTGTTCAAACGGGACAACTTAAAGGAATTGGTTCCAAAACAGATATGTCATCACGGACACCGCTACGAGAAATCCTGCGGCCAACATAGCCAGCCTTCCGGCCAAATGCTTATTCTGCGGTCGATGCGTGTCTCGAATCATCTGCACTTGATCGTAGAGGAATTCGATGTGCGATGCTGTCCGGGTATGTACGCCTTTAGCCTTGTCCAACTCGCCCAAAATTTCATCCATGACGGTAACGTTTTGGGCGTGGTAGATGGCCAACGTCAGGACAAGCTTGATCGTCGTCTGCTGGGCCTGCGTCAAGTCTCTCATGAGAGCAATCATTTCCTTATTCGTGGAACCGGTTATAGAGCCAATGACACGCCCGATCACTCCCTGATTTTCGAGCCGATCCAGTCGGTGCTCAATGGATGAAAGCTGAGAAAGGGATTGTTGTACAATAGCCTTTACCTGATTTTGATCGACAAGCCGGGGATTTTCTCTAATGGCTTCATCTACTTGCCGTTTACTCGGAAGATTTGCTGTATTTACGTCTTTTTGTGTCATACGTTATCGCCCCCCTTGCATTCGGTCTCGCAACATATCCAGTCGGGATAAAATACTGTCTGCGTCTCTACTGTAATCAATCCGCAAGCCGTTTTGGGTAACCCGCTCCAGTTTGGTGTAGATATTGTCGGCCTGAATGCGGTCGGCAATCATGTCATCCACCGTTGAAACGGCCCTCGCCAAAGTCTGCCCGTTCATCTCCGTAAGTTGTGCTATGTAAACCGTACCGCTGTTTAACAGCTTCACGTTAGCATGCACGGCCTTGGTCGTCTCCAGAACACCGCCAAACATGCCATCGCCATAAGCTTCATCCAGCAACCGGCGAAGCGTTGTGCCGACAACGAAACCGACGCCAACGCCAATGATGCCGCCCGGAATGAACAATGATAAGCCAGCCAGTGCCCCTCCGGTGATTGCTCCTTTCAAACCGTCTTTTGCGATTTTCATTTTCATCTGGTCAAAGGTGATCTTTCCGGACTTGTATTGCAGATAAGTGATGAGACCCGATACGGTGACTGAGACGACTGCTCCGATGGCCGCTCCGTTCAACATTTCCCCTGCCACAGAAACTGGTGTCATGCCGACTGCAAGTTGCCCATGCATGATCTTGTTGCTTAATTCATGTGCGGAATCCATATTGTCTTGAAGCGTACCCATGACCTTTGTCGGATTCGGGATACCCATTTCACGGGCACGATCTATCAATTCCTGCGGCCCGACAAGCACGGTTGTAGGCTTGTAGTGATCGTTGTTCAGAAAATCCTTTAGCGTCTCGTTGATGCTGTCTGCGGAACGGAGCGTCTTGACTTGATATTCCCTTACAATATCTCCGGTGAAACGGTTAATCTCAATAGCATCAATGCCGGGATTATTGCTGACAATCCTGCCGTCCGCATTACGCGGGAAATCGATTTTCGTGAAGAGATTGCGGAGATTGCCCTGCATTTCGCGGATGAAATCCACTTCTCCCGCCGCGTCACCCTGAATGCGGCTCAGTGCATTGGCGGCGGCGTTGTTGCTTCCCTGCAACTGCTCCGCCAACCATTCCTTGAAGCCTTCAACCGTCTTGAAAGCATCGACATTCGGAAATTTCTGCTGAAGCGTCTGTGCGATGGTAACTTCACGGACAAACGCATCAGTCCCTTCAAATACCCCTGGAATGCCATTGCTGATTACCTCGTAAGTCGGTACGGTTGTAGCTATATTAACGAAGTTGGCGACATCTTTTTCGGAAAGGGTATGATGAAGATGCCGGACGCCAACTTGGCTCATTATTTCGTGGTCAGCTCGGCACTTCTTGCAATAATAGCTGTTACTCAAGTAGTTCCCTCCTCTTGCATCGTATGAAAAGGGGAAGGGAGCACGCTGCTCCCTGCTGTCATACAAGATTGATTCGACGGATTGCTTTGTTGTCGTCGTCGTAGACAATAACGTTGCCATTGCTGTCGAAACTCAACTGGCTGATTTTATTGATCGGGTTCCCGTCGTTGTACGTCAGGTCTTTTCCGTCTAGGTAGACCGAGCGGCTGCCGTCCAGTCCGATTTCATAAATAGTAGTTCCGCTGGCTACATAGAATTTGCCTTCATGTGCGACCAGACAGTCAAACTCGATATTGTTGAAAGTCGCAATGGTTTCGACTTTACGAGGATAAAGCTGAACCTTTGAGAGGGATTTGTTATAGGTGTTCAATGTATAGATTGCCTGTTCTGCAATGATCGCATCTGACATGGTTCGATACAGGTCATCTATGGAACGAGGCAAGAGATCAACGCCTGTCGATTCTTTGCTATTGGCTAAAGAGGAAGCTTGTCCACCCTTCTCTCCCTGAAATATCTTTGTGCTGCCATTGCCATAATAGCTCACGCCGAACGTCAACGATTGATGATTATCAAACCCGATAAAGTCAAACTTGCCATTGCTATCACTGCTATATGTGGCTACTTGAACAACGGGAGACAGTTCATAGATGATGTCGATATGGTTAGTACCACCCACATAAACTTTATTGCTGGCTCCGTTGTATGCCAGCTTTTGCGGTTTGAACTTGCTGTAATCCAGATGCGTTACTGTTTTATCATCGGCGATATAATCCCAATCGAATGTCCGGTCAATGGTCTTTGTTTCCACTGTACCATTGGCATTGTTGAATTTGCGTATTTTCAAAAAGTTCCTGTCGTCCCCATCAAGAAAGAAAATGTTGTTATCCTTATCGATAACCATACTTTGAACTTCGGAAATTTTTGCTTGTCTGACTGGCCCATCGATTTGGCCTTTCCCGAGTCCGCCCACCAAGGTATCCACGCTAAACTTCACTGGCAGGGGTGGTTGTTGCGTTGTCGGTGAAGTCGGTTGCGTTACCGGCGGCGTAGGCGTTGTTGTGGTCGTTTGATTTCCGCCGCCAACACTTTTGTTATCATTACCGTATTGATAAGCTCTCCAGAGCAATGTAGCGGCCTCAGCACGGGTTATCGAAGCCTGCGGACGGAATGTTTCATCCTGATAACCGGATACGAGCCCATTTTCAACAGCGACTGCAACGTAATCCTTGGCGGCTTCGGAAATACCTGCATAGTCCTTGAACATGGCCTCAATAATACTCCGGTTCGCAAGGCGGGAAACGTCGTATCCCTTGAGTTTTACAAGTGCGACCGTGATATCTTCACGTAATGCCGGGGCTGTCGGGTTGAAAATGTAGCTCCCGTCGGCGGTACGATAACCCGTCATATAATCTTTAACAGCCTCAATAAATGGAGAGTACCAATCCGTCGTTTTGACATCCGAAAACGAAGAATAGTTTACTTTCTTCGCCTGTAATCCCGATGCTTTAACAATAATTGTGGCAAATTCCGCTCTGGATACCTGATTTTCCGGTCTGAACTTGCCATCCGGGTAACCTTCGAGGACTTTGCGGGACGCCATTTCGCTTATGTATTTATTTGCCCAATGCGTATTGGGCACGTCTGCAAAAGTGACGGTCGGAGTATTGGACGGTGCGTTTTGCAATTCCTCACCGTACCCAGGCAGTGCCGCCGATGCCGAATCGAACAAGCTGAACACTAATATTACTGCGACGAGTAAAGATGTAATTTTCTTCACTGACATAGGCTCTTCTCCTTCTGTTGATAGTTTTTAAATAGGTGGCTTATGATAAAATCAAATTCATCTCTTTTTTCTGTTGGTGACGCCCTCCCTCTCTCTGATGAAAAATGTAGAATCTTGGCAATAGCCAGACAAGCCTATTATACAACGAAAACGAATAAGTGTAGTTAAAAAGTTCTCCTATCATAGGATAAAAGTCTTGCTCTCACTCTACTAATCTGATGTAGAGGTGATGGCATGGCAGAGTTTATCCATATAGTTGGCAATCAAATTCGCAAGATTCGGAAGCTCAAAGGCATGACGCAAGAGCGGCTGGCAGAGAGATCCGGTCTGAGCTTCAGCTATATTAGTGACGTTGAACGAGGTACCCGTAATATATCGCTGGAATCGTTGGGCAAAATCATCAGTGCATTGGGTGTGAAACCCGCTCAACTGTTTGAGGATATTGAAGAATTGCCGATGCATTATGGCAGTGACGAGATCCACACAAAGATTGAGGAATTGAATGCGATGCTCAGCCAACGTCATGCAGATGAAGTGGACTTCGTGATCAAAGTGGCCCGCGAATTCCTGAACACTATTGATCGAAGGAAGCGTTGACGGCTATTTAATGGAGGAAAGATCGGCCCTATTTAGGCAAAAATCATATACATTTTCCGGAGGCACCACCCTGCTTTTATAACAAGGGGTGGCCAGCCGTTTAATGCCCCACCCGGTTACATATGGACTGCTTTCTGCTGTTATACAGCGGACGGCAGTCCTTTTTGTTTGGCAGGCATAACAGCGAGGACATGGAAGGTGAGATGCTTCCACGATAACAAGGAGGGATGCGTTTGTTCGGTTGGTAATGATTGTCGGCGTAGCTGTCGGGGGATGGAAATTGCATCCTCAGGTAACGGTGGTTGCGTGCAAATGTCAATGGAATGTTTGGTCTGATTGAACTGGAGGCGAATGGACATGCAGATTCAGATTTATGTGACTGGAGAAGGAGAAACGGTTGGCCGCTGGCTGTCATTACCGATGCATCCGGATGATCTGAGGAAGGCTATGCAGGAAATTGCGGATGGCAATGAAGCGTTGGAGATTCGGGATTTTGAGGCCCCATTTATTATCGAGAGGGACGACGACGTATTCACTGTCAATGAGGTCGCCGCTGTCATGGCTCAATACGATCATCGGCTTGTGTATGCCCTTTGCGGATGTACGGATAATGCAGATCAGGTCATTCGCATTCTGAATGGCGGACAGCTCCGTGTGTATTATGACGTAGACAGCCTCTATGACGTAGCGGACGCCATGGTGCGGTCAGGGTACTATGGCCGCGTTCCTGTCACCCTTAAGCGGTTTCTCGACTATGACAAGTTGGTTCGGGAGTTAGCCGATGCAGGTTGGCACTTTCAGCCCGAGGTTCGTGTTGCTGTCCAGCCGTTCTATGCAATGGATGCCAATTGATAACCGGGAATTCGGCTGAATCGCGAAAATAATCAACGGAGGAAATACAATGCAGATCAACGTGTATATTGCCAATCTGGCGAAGTACAACGAAGGCAAACTGGTTGGCCGTTGGGTCACGTTGCCGATGGAACGGCATGAACTAAAGCAATGCATCCGGAATGTGCTTGGCAAAGACGAAGAATACGCGATTCATGATTATGAATCTCCATTTGCCATTGGCGAATATGAGGATGTGTTTGCCATAAATGATGACATGGAGATATTGAACCGTTACGACGACAGGCTGGTCGCGGCACTGTGTGAATTTCTAGGCAATCGTGACGAGGTGATTCAGGCCTTGCAGGCCGGGGAGTTCATCGTTTACTACGACATCGATGATTTGACCGACGTTGCGGAGCAGATGGCGGAGGAAGGACTGTTCGGCCATGTGCCGCCGTCGCTGATGCCATATCTGGACTACGGCAAGATCGCCCGGGATTTACAGCATGACGGTTGGTATTTGAGCCGTCAGTTGCGGATTGCCGTGCGGTTGCAGTCCTAACAGCCTGACAATTAATTCAATATCGCAGATTTGCCTGCTTGAATTAAAGCGGGTTATTTGTCGTGGGCATTTGACAGTGAAAATCCGGTAGTGAGAGTGCCGGAGCATTGAAGGGAGGTGAACGCAATGGTAGTACGCAGGGGGTTGCCGGAAGAATTGCAGACTTTATTGAAGCAACTGGTCGCCAACGGCAGTGTGCGAATCGCGGGCACATTGCTGTACGCATGGTTCAGACGCTGTTGGGAGTTGGACGATGAGACAGCGGCCTATTACATGCGATGGTATTTTGAAAAGTATTTCAGCCGTCAACTCCAGTCTCTCCGTAAACATTCAGGTGCAAAGTGATCGCCGGTTCCAGATTAAGGCAAGGAGGTGAAACGAAGATGGATTATCAGGCGTTCAAACGCAACAGCCAGAAGGAATA
>NZ_JBHUMY010000044.1:0-4821 GCF_042685365.1 Paenibacillus thailandensis
TATTCCTTCTGGCTGTTGCGTTTGAACGCCTGATAATCCATCTTCGTTTCACCTCCTTGCCTTAGTCTGGAACCGACGGTCATTTTGCACCTGCATGTTTCCGGTGAGACTGGAGTTGACGGCTGAAATACTTTTCAAAGTATCGCCGCATGTAATAGGCCGCTGTCTCATCGTCCAACTCCCAACAGCGTCTGAACCATGCGTACAGCAATGTGCCCGCGATTCGCACACTGCCGTTGGCGACCAGCCGCTTTAATAACGTCTGCAACTCATCCGGTAAACCTCTGCGTACGACCATTTGCGTTCACCTCCCTTCCATGTTCCGGCACTCTCACAACCGGTGATTTTCACTGTCAAATGCCCGCGACAAATAACCCGCTTTGATGCAAGCAGGCAAATCAACGATATTGAGTTAAATGTCAGGCTGTTAGGACTGCAACCGCACGGCAATCCGCAACTGACGGCTCAAATACCAACCGTCATGCTGTAAATCCCGGGCGATCTTGCCGTAATCCAGATATGGGATCACTGACGGCGGCACATGGCCGAACAATCCTTCTTCTACCATCTGCTCCGCAACGTCGGCCAAATCATCGATGTCGTAGTACACGATGAACTCCCCGGCCTGCAATGCCTGAATCACCTCATTACGATTGCCTAGAAATTCACACAGTGCTACGACCAGCCTGTCGTCGTAACGGTTCAATATCTTCATGTCATCATTTATGGCAAACACATCCTCGTATTCGCCAATGGCAAAGGGAGATTCATAATCATGAATCGCGTATTCTTCGTCTTTGCCAAGCACATCCCGGATGCATTGCTTCAGTTCATGCCGTTCCATTGGCAACGTGACCCAACGGCCAACCAGTTTCCCTTCGTTGTATTTCGCCAGATTGGCGATATACACGTTGATCAACATTCTGCATCTTCCTTTCTTATTGTTTTTTCAACATAAAGACATCAATTTCAGTTAGTGTTCAGCGGCGGGGCAAAAGCTTGTCGTACTTCACATAGCACTCACTGCATACCACTCTGGATTCGGGCACGGAATAAACAAATGCATCAACAAAGATGTCCTCTCCCTCCTGCACATCCAAAACCTTTCCGCAGTCATCACAATTCACTTTGCCGCTGTCGTATGATTGGGCATTGATTGGATTTCGCTGATCGCCGTCGTTAAGGCTCAATCCCAAGACGGCAATTCTGCTCAACGATAATCGCTTCCGAAGCATGGTAGCACCTCCTTTCTTTGTGATTTGGCAAGCCTCTCACCTTGCCGCTGTGTCCTCGCTGTCAAAACGGTATTTATCGCCTGAAAAACAAAAAAGGACTGCTATCTGCCAAATGAGCAGACAACAGTCCTATGCAACCGGGTGGGGCATGAAACGGAAGGCCCCCGCCTTCAATTATGCATGGGGGTGCCGCCGGAAAATGTATATCATTTTTCTTCTATATAGGGCCGATTAATGCTGTGCATACGATATTTTCAACGAGTCTTCCGATCAATGGTGTTTAGAAATTCACGGGCCAACGTCAGAACAAAGTCCACTTCTTCAATTTGACGCTCACTCAGTAAAGTGATCAAGTCTTCGATTTTGTTTTGTATTTCGCCATTCCCGGAATGTTCCGTTATTTCATCTATATCCTCAAACAGTTGAGCGGGCCTTACGCCCAAAGCATTGATAATCTTGCCTAACGATTCCAGCGATATATTGCGGGTTCCACGTTCAACATCACTTATATAGCTGAAGCTAAGTCCAGATTGCTCCGCCAGACGTTCCTGCGTCATGCCTCTTAACTTTCGAATCTTGCGGATTTGTTCACCTACCATTTGCTTGAAATCCATTATGTATCACCTCTACTTCAGCTTAGTAGAGTGTGATTGTGACTTTTATCCTAACATAGTGTTGGTAATACTACACTTAAAAGTGAAGTTTGTAGTATAATTGCCTTGGATACATCTGCCAAGATTCTACAATTTCTATCAAGGGGGACATTTATCAGCAACCGAAATGAGAGATGAATGTGAACCATATTCAAAGGGACAAGGAGAAAAGATGGCCATGATGCCCATCCTACGCTACTATCCTATCCTATCCTTCAGTCCATTGATAATGTAGCTCTGTTTTTTCAGTAGATTCATAGCTTACGGAGGAATGAAAATGGTACATAAGAAAATCGCATCTGCACTAATAGCAATCCTCATGATATTCACCCTGACCGGAACGATGTTTGCGGCTCCTGTTGAATACGGCGAAGAGCTTCAGAACATGCCGCAGAATACGCCGACAGTATCGTTTACCGATTTGCCGAACACCCATTGGGCGTATAAATATATCGCAGAAATGGTGAACAAGAAAGTGCTTGAAGGTTATCCGGATCATAAGTTTCGTCCGGATAACACAATATCCCGTGCTGAATTTGCAACCATCATCGTCAAAGCGGCTGGCCTGCAAGCGAAAAAAGTCAACTATTCGTCGTTCAGCGACGTAAAGGTAACGGACTGGTATTCGCCTTGGATTGAGACCGCCAAAGACTACCTTACCGGTTACAGGGCGGCAAACGGTGAGTACATTTACAATCCGACAGCACCGGCGTTGAGGGAAGATATTACCGTCGCCATCGTCAAACTGAAGGGGTACGATGTTGCACGTCTGGCCAATCGCTCCATCATCGAAGCAATGTTCAAGGATTACGAGGGCATTTCGGAAAGTGCGAAGGACTACGTTGCCATCGCTGTTGAGAACGGTCTTGTTTCTGGGTATCCCGATGAAACGTTCCGTCCGCAAAACAGCATCACCCGGGCCGAAGCCGCCGCGTTGCTGTGGCGGGCATTCATGTATGGCAACGACAACAAAGGCGTAGGAGGGGGCGACCAATCGACGATAACCCCAACAATACCTACACCGCCCGTAACTCAACCGGGACAAACAGCACCAAGCCAGCCGCAACAACCGTCGCAGGCGGCGAAATTCAGCGTGGATACACTTGTTGGCGGGATGGGGGCCGGTATTGTAGATGGGCCGGTCAGACAGGCAAAAATATCGTCAGTGAAGGGCATGACTCTTGATGGAGACGGAAACATTTTCTTTCTTGACAGTGCAGACAATAAAAATAAAGTCCGCAAATTTAATAAATCAAATGGTACAGTCGAAACCATCACAATAGACCGCTCATTCGACTGGGATTATAGAAAAGACGGTAAAGCAGTCCACTACGACTACACGAAATTAATCCCGAAAAAATTGGTATACAATCAAGCAAGCAATAAAGTCTATTTATTAGGGATGAACGATGCCAGTGAACTAATATACGAAATCTACCCAACAGTACAAATGGCAGTATATAATCTGAATTCATATCGCTCGATATACAAATCCTATAACTTTTTTCAATTCTTAAATGACAAAACACTTGTATATGCAGAGACGGAAAGTGATCGTGGTGAATCTTTTGTTTATCAAGGGGAGACAGGTTCGGAAGCTACTCGGATGCCGCGAGCAACGATCATACTGGAGTGAAGTTTTGGACTAATTTCTATGCGTCTTATTGGGATGAAGATAATAAATATGGCAAAGGTGACGCGGTTCTAACAGATTCAGACTTTTATGTTTTTGACACTGGCAATAAGACTCTCAGTAAGATTCATCTATTCCCTCGAAAAGTAGAGTCAGTCATCAAATTTGACAATATGAGCTTTGATAGTCTTACAGCTTATGAAGGGAAGTTTTATTTATCCAGCGGTACGACAATTTATGAGTTAACCACAGATGGTAAACTGAACATCTTCATCAACGGCAATGACCTGACCTACAACGACGGCAATCCGATCAAAAAAATCAGTCAATTGAGTTTTGACAGCAACGGTAACGTCATTATTTATGATGACGACAATAAAGCGATTCGTCGCATCAATTTGTAGTTTTCTAATCAATCTGTGGGAGCCGCTGTGCTCCCTCTATTTACATTAAGACTTCACTCCAAACATACGAAAGAAGGTACATTCAATGGCAACCTTGGCATTGCTGTTAAAAATCATCGGTGCTGTTTCGGAAGTTTCCGGCATTGTACATATCATTGCTTCGATTAGAAAGAAGAAGAGAACACAAATAGGAATCGGATTCATCATTTTGGTTGTTGGCGTAATTTTGCTTGTGATTGCGACTAACATCGAAGACAAGATGAGAGCCGGATACTACTAAGCATTGAAAGGAAGGTAACCAGTGAGGCTGTTTATAAAGATCATGTTGTCCTTGCTAGCGTGTTGTATTGCCGTCGTAATGATCATCAAGCTCATACCGAAGGAACGGTTATTGTTATCCGCAGTAAACGAACGAGACATGAACATGGTGGACTGGATGTTGAAACTCGGGGCCGATCCGAATGCACATACCGATTCTGCGTACACACCATTGAATCTTGCTGTCAGAAACGGCGACATAAACATGATAAGAAAACTTCTGGCCCATGGTGCCAGTCCGAATGAGCAAGCGAACTACGGAAGCGGGGAGAAGATACTCGTTGGCAATCTATCTATCGCCATAAATTACGTTGATGATCCGGTGCCGGTCATTCAATTATTAATTGAAGCGGGCATAAATGTTGCTGATGATCCATATGCACTGAAAGATGCAATCGAGAGGGGACAAATAAAAGCAGTGGAGTTATTGATTCGGCACGGGGCCGATATTAACGGCGGTCTTCAGTTCGCGATCATGTATGACAAACTCGACATTATCAGATTGATGCTGGAAAGCGGTGCAGACCCAAATCAAGGAGTCATGCTGGCCAAAATGACGTATAACCAAGAGGCATTGC
>NZ_JBHUMY010000045.1:0-10410 GCF_042685365.1 Paenibacillus thailandensis
CGAAAATTCTACTTTAATACGGTAAATCGATAAAATTTGTGTCTACTATCTTGACAGAGGTCCAACGTTCATTACTTTGCACATCTTCTCCAGTCGGTACTCGGAGCGGTTTTCGTGGACGAATGAATATTTTACCGACGGTCTTTCGCGAAGAAGTGCATTGCCTTTTTTAAGATTTCGTTCTCCTCTTGCAACTCACGGATTTGCTTTTGCAGTTCCCGTAACTGATGGTTTTCGGACTTAAACACTTGATTTTGAACGATTTCCGGCTCGCTACCAAACTTCTTCATCCAACCGTACAAGGTATTGTCCTTTATCTTCAGTTCGCGGGCTACCTCCGCCACCGCCTTCCCGCTTTCTTTGACATACTGAACTGTCTTCTTTTTGTACTCATCGTCATAAAGTGGCTTTTTCATCTTTGACACAGTCCTCCGATAGTTGTCGTTTCATCAGTGTAATCTGTGTCTACTATTAAGTCTAGCATCATCACCTTACTTCCCCTCTGGACACGGCGATAGCCAAACGGCACTCTTCCGCCGCAATGGAATCCCTGTGCCGCGTTCTCACGCATTCCCTTTAGTGTCTCATGCTTCAGATTGACGTTATAGAATTCACTAATGACTTCCAACATACCTTCAAGCAGAACGCCGTGGGGCGTGTCTGGCTCTGTAGGTTCTGTTGCCGATAAAACAATAATACCTTGCTTCTTTAGCAGGGCTTTGTAGACAACGTGATCCGCCCGGTTGCGGCTAAAGCGGTCAAACTTGTGAACGAGAATCGCTTCAAATTGCTTATCCGGCAGTTGTGCGGCGGCAATCATCCGTTGGAAGTTCGGTCTGTCTGCAGTTTTTGCCGATTTCGCCTCATCCACAAATTCACCGACAATGTTCCATCCATGTTCTTTCGCATACCGTTGCAATGCTTCCCTTTGAGCGGGGATGGACAGTTCACGCTCTGCTTGCTGTTCTGACGAGACTCGAAGATAAGTTACTACCTTCATTGAATCGATCTCCTTTCATCGTATTTTACAACGCATCTCACCGTTGTATAGTCCCTGTAAAAGAAAAAGCCCGATCCCACAAAAGGATCGAGCAGGCTATACGATATATTGATTTTTATATTACTTCGGCAGAGGCCTCTGTGATATGTTGGTAGGTTTGTACGTAGAATATCTTGCTTCTACCTAGTAGTTTCAAGGGTTTACACGAATTCTGTGCGTTTCCTCAGTTCAGTGATATCCGTATACAGCTCTTGGTTGCTTCCTCCTTGGTCAAATGAATGCTGTGAACATCCTGAGCTTGAAGTCCCAGCTTCTCCAGCAGTTTGAAATACACCTTTGCCATGTTGTCGAGGTCTTTGTCTTTAACTCTTCCCTCAAAGTTCATGGTCAGCTTGATTGGGCCGCCAGCCGCAATCCTCATGCCGTCCGCATGGAGAGCATCTGCTATGCTGTCACGCCGGTCGTCAACATCAAAAGACCATTGTGCATCGTTGTCGTAGTCAAAAAACAACGGTTCCTGTTTGGGTACGACATAGATCGGCACGTCATCCACAGCATGAACCAATCTTCTCTTATTGCTGATACGTTCGAATAATGCTACGGAGAGCAAATCAGGCGGTTTTGTGGGTGACGGTTTGACTTTAAGATTCTTATACTCTATCGTACTCGCAAAAATCAATTGATCGTTTGCAACGATCTCCATGTTCAAGCCGTCTATTACAGACTTCATCACTGACAACAACGGAAGCTCATCCAGCCTGCGGCAAGAAGCCACTTCAATCTCCACTTCAAAAACACTAGAAACGGGAAGCCGAAACCCTTGATAGGTAAGAGGCCCGCGAAACAGCATGGCGATCTTTTCCTGAAAATCCATCATCGGTAGGTTTTGAAGCAAGTGTACTTCGTCGTTCATTACCCTGCGTTTCTTATGCTCATAAGGTTCACCCAGCGGTTCGTCCATTATTGTGATTTGAGAAACGCCGTCATGTTGAATCTGAACCAGTTGATTGCCAATAGTAACGGAGAGGTTCTTCATGCTTACCGTCATAGAATCATCCTGCCTTTCTTCCGCTTCATAAGTTTGCTTTCGATTTTGTGCTGAATCAGATAGTACGGACGCAAAACGATCTTGACATCATATTGCTGTGCAGGAGACTGGCAACGGCCTGTATCTCCGTAGTAAATGCCCTTGACGAAATAACACTCTACCGGTTTTAGCAGTCCGTTTGCGATAAACCAGTTGATGACACTGCCTATTTCTTTCTCCGAGCTCTTCAGACTGCAACAGAACCATTTAGACAGCCTTAACATACCGTTAGATTCTATTGAAACCATTTCAGGGTCAATCCCGCCGAAATACTCCAGCCAAGTATGTGCGTATAGCAACAACAAGGTCTTCAACTTACGGTCTGTCCATGTCTTCCGTACTGAAGGAGAGCTTTTAAGTATACTGTCGTCAAACGCTTGCCTTGGAGCCATGATGTATCCAAGGTTATTGTTTTTGAGCGAAAACCATTCATACGCCATATTTTTCATTCCGATAAATCTGTTGCTGCTTTGCAGAAAATCAGGAACTGGCAGAATTTCACATTGAAAAGGCTGGTGTTTGCTGGTGTTCGTTCTAACGATAAATTCATTATCCTCAAGCCAAGTAAGTGCTGCAGTAACTTCCGGCGGATAATTCATCAATCGTGTAGCCCCAGGGTTCATGTTTGCGTAATTCAAATCAATGCAGATTGCTTCCTTCGATCTCTTAAACTTCCTGTCCTTTTGATCAAAGTGCTTGCACAGGTACAGGTAAATCCGAAAAATATCAGGGTTCGGAAAATCAGGGTACACTTCCGAAATGATTTTTCGTTGCACCATGAACCATTGCGGTTGTATATCAAATTGTGGGCCTGCCGTACTTTTTACGAGCAAAGTGCTCAAATTTTGAATTTGAATAGCCATAACCATCCTCCGTTGCTAACCTCTCTTCTCCAATTGTATTTGTTTCCGTTAACATGTTAAAGCTCCTCATTATAAATCCCGGGTTCAAAGCCAGGACACCGCAGGTTGATCTATTTGAGCAGCAGAAAGCCGTCAAGGCCGAGGCGGAGCCGAGCTTGCTTCAGCCTTGACGAGCGATTCCAACAGCCGACACTTATATCAGCCCTTAGCGGTTAGCTAAGGGACGGCTCACGCCGAGTGACGGGTTGCAAGGGCGGTAGTCCTTGCGGGCCCCTCATGGGGCGGTGGGGTGGATTTTGACTGCGGGCCGCGAGCGTAAGCGAGCGGCCTATCTTCCTGTCATCGGGCTATGCATACCTTTCAGGCATAAGGATCAGATTGCACATACGTTAAATGTCATCTTCGGAACGCATTTCAGCACATACAACACATTTAGCGGCAGAGGAATGAAATAAGATACTGCGTCTCGATCAATTTCAACGTTGTAGGAGTAACATGGCAATGGTTCATAAGACTGATGAAACAGCCGCCACAAAGCTGAGCGAATGTAGATCTCATCCCCGACCGTAGCAATATGGACTATCCTCTCTTTGGCGGACAGGGCAACCATTGACGGGAAACGTAATCCTTTTTCACGGTCAAGAATGAGGGTGACCGAGGCCGTATGGCCGATCAGCAGTCTATCATTTACCAAATGAAAAGAGCCCTCTGAGGGCGTGTTTTGGCCATCAGAGGCAATGGATAGATACTCTATAATATGTTTGGCAAGATTAAGCACAACTTCATGGCTTTGATAAAGCACTTCAACACCCACATACAGCATTCGCTGATGATGATCAATAAGAAAACTGCACGGCGGGGATGCTTTTTCTTTGGCAAAGGCCGCTGTTTTCCAACTGCATTTCATCTCCAATGATTGAGCAAAATAAGTCATCCGAATCAGCTGTTCCCGAGCAAGTCTCCGTATTAGTCGAATTTCAAAACAGTCGCCAGTTATGGATGAAATGCACTGGACCGAATCTGCCAGTGAGTCTGCCGGGCTCGGGTGATCCACCAGAACATCGGACTTTAACGTGCGAACCGCCAGCATTGTTGGAATGACTTTCTGTGTTTTTGAAACGGATTCGGCTAGCAACGAATACTTTTGTGCATGTATGCTCATCTCTGTTGTCCTCCTGTGTATCATGAAATGAAGATGATCGAATTAATGATTTTCACGATTTCGGTCAATCAGCCGGGCAAGAAACGCCTTCTCCGCTTCGATTAACCGTAATTTCAATTCAAGGCTGTAATGAATGTCCAAAATGGCCGAAATGACCTCAGAAAGCGTCTCCTTATGCCAGTTGACTTGACTGCCGTAAACGCCGCCAATCACAACCTCCATGATTTCCTTGCATGTTGCAATTCGTTGGCTGTATTCATCGGAAAGTAGAACCAGTTTCTCGTATGCGGCAAGCCATTGTCTGCGGTGCATATTTTCCCCTCGCTCTCAAACATAATTGGATAATACAAAACGCGGTGCCGCCGATCTGCATTGACCGGCAACACCACGTTGTGTAATGCTAAATCAATCCATGTTCTTTCAAACTGTAAAACTGATCACCGCCGATAATGACATGATCCAGCACGTCAATTCCGATGATGTTACCGCTCTCCACAAGACGTTTAGTAATCTGAATGTCCTCTGAAGAAGGAGTTGGATTGCCGCTGGGATGGTTGTGAGCCGCGATAATAGAAGCACTGCTCCGTTTGATGGCCGCTTTGAACACTTCACGCGGATGAACGATAGAAGCATTCAGACTGCCGATTGATATTGTTTCTCTTGCGATCACACCATTCTTGGTATTCAGAAACAGAACGACAAAATGCTCGCATTGCAAATACCGCATTTCGGGAATGAGAAGGTTGGCAGCGTCACGGGGACTCCGAATAATGTACTGAGACTCGACAGGCACATTCAGCTTTCTTGCCAATTCGAGTGCGGCCAGGATTTGTTTTGCCCGGACTTTGCCGATGCCTTTGATTTGCATCAACTCTTGTTCTGTGACAGACATCAGGTCAGCAATCGAGGGATAGCGGGAGAAAAGCTCCTCAACAATGTAGGAACCCGGACGCTCGGCCAATGTTTGAGCAAACAAGTTCTTGATGGTATCGTAATGATTCAATGTAATAACCTCCTGAACATGCAAAAAGGGAAGCCGCGAAGGCCTCCCTCTTGCGAGATTGGATTCAATTGAGATAAGATGAAAGCAAGTTATTTTCTTTTTAGTCGCTCCGTTTACCGGGCGGCTTTTTCTTTTTCGATCTGTTCGATCTCCAGCTCAATTAGCACCAGCTTGGTAAGCACACGGGCATATTGCATGCCTTCTTCGGTGTGCATCGGTGCATCCTTGTCCAACATGCGTTTCACCGACAGCCAGAATTGCTTCTGCTTCTGAAGCGTTTGCAGACGATCCATGTGTCCTCACCTCCTTAACATGGAATAAAAAATCCGTCCATCGTTTCCCATCAAAGCAACATCAGACGGATACTTCGTGCTTCACGCGGTACGTGATCAAGACTTCAACTTGCCCGTTCTTCAGGGCAACGACAGCGTATTTGTCACTGTCGATCTGCACGCTGTATACAAAGCCCTTCAGTTCACAGTAACCGAGATATTCCTTCTGGCTGTTGCGTTTGAACGCCTGATAATTCATCTTCGTTTCACCTCCTTGTCTTAATCTGGAACCGACAATTACCTTGCATCTGCGTGTTTCCGATGAGATTGGAGTTGACGGCTGAAATACTTTTCAAAGTATCGTCGCATGTAATAAGCCGCTGTCTCATCGTCGAGTTCCCAACAGCGTCTGAACCATGCGTACAGCAATGTGCCCGCGATTCGTACACTGCCGTTGGCGACCAGCCGCTTTAATAACGTCTGCAATTCATCCGGCAAACCCCTGCGTACAACCATTTGCGTTCACCTCCCTTCCATGTTCCGGCACTCTCACAACCGGCGATTTTCACTGTTAAATGCCCACGACAAATAACCCGCTTTGATTCAAGCAGGCAAATCTGCGATATTGAATTAAATGTCAGGCTGTTATGACTGCAACCGCACGGCAATCCGCAACTGACGGCTCAGATACCATCCGTCATGCTGTAGATCCCGGGCGATCTTGCCGTAGTCCAGATATGGCATCAGCGACGGCGGCACATGGCCGAACAGTCCTTCTTCCACCATCTGCTCCGCAACGTCGGCCAAATCATCTATGTCGTAGTACACGATGAATTCCCCGGCCTGCAATGCCTGAATCACCTCATCATGATTGCCAATACATTCACACAGTGCCGCAACCAGCTTGTCGTCGTAACGGCTCAATATCTTCATGTCATCATTTATGGCAAAGGGAGATTCATAATCATGAATCGCGTATTCTTCATCTTTGCCAAGCACATCCCGGATGCATTGCTCCAGTTCATGCCGTTCCATCGGCAACGTGACCCAACGGCCAACCAGTTTCCCTTTGTTGTACTTCGCCAGATTGGCGATATACACGTTGATCAACATTCTGCATCTTCCTTTCTTATTGTTTTTTCAACATAAAGCCATCAATTTCAGTTAGTGTTCAGCGGCGGGGCAAAAGCTTGTCGTACTTCACATAGTACTCACTGCATACCACTCTGGATTCGGGCACGGAACAAACAAATGCATCAACAAAGATGTCCTCTCCCTCCTATACATCCAAAACCTTTCCGCAGTCATCACATTTCACTTTGCCGTTGTCGAATGATTGGGTATTGACTGAACTTCGCTGATTACCGTCATGAAGGTTTTTTCCCAAAACGGCAATTCTGATCAACGATAATCGCTTCCGAAGCATGGTAGCACCTCCTTTCTTTGTGATTTGGCAAGCCTCTCACCTTGCCGCTGTGTCCTCGCTGTCAAAACGGTTTTTATCGCCTGAAAAACAAAAAAGGACTGCTATCTGCCAAATGAGCAGACAACAGTCCTATGCAACCGGGTAGGGCATGAAACGGCAGGCCCCCTGCCTTCAATTATGCATGGGGGTGCCGCCGGAAAATGTATATCATTTTTCCTCTATATAGGGCCGATTAATGCTGTGCATACGATATTTTCAACGGTTCTTCCGATCAATGGTGTTTAGAAATTCACGGGCCAACGTCAGAACAAAGTCCACTTCTTCAATTTGACGCTCACTCAGTAAAGTGATCAAGTCTTCGATCTTGTTTTGTATTTCGCCATTCCCGGAATGTTCCGTTATTTCATCTATATCCTCAAATAGTTGAGCGGGCCTTACACCCAAAGCATTGATAATCTTGCCCAACGATTCCAGCGATATATTGCGGGTTCCACGTTCAACATCACTTATATAGCTGAAGCTAAGGCCGGATTGTTCCGCCAGACGCTCCTGCGTCATACCTCTTAACTTTCGAATCTTGCGGATTTGTTCACCTACCATTTGCTTGAAATCCATTATGTATCACCTCTACTTCAGCTTAGTAGAGTGTGATTGTGACTTTTATCCTAACATAGTGACAGTAATACTACACTGATAAGTGAAGTTTGTTGTATAATTGCCTTGGATACATCTGCCAAGATTCTACAATTTCTATCAAGGGGGGGACATATATCAGCAACCGAAATGAGAGATGAATGTGAACCATGTTCAAAGGGACAAGGAGAAAAGATAGCCATGATGCCCATCCTACGCTACTATCCTATCCTTCAGTCCATTGATAATGTAGCCCTGTTTTTTCAGTAGATTCATAGCTTACGGAGGAATGAAAATGGTACATAAGAAAATCGCATCTGCACTAATAGCAATCCTCATGATATTCACCCTGACCGGAACGATGTTTGCGGCTCCTGTTGAATACGGCGAAGAGCTTCAGAACATGCCGCAGAATACGCCGACAGTATCGTTTACCGATTTGCCGAACACCCATTGGGCGTATAAATATATCGCAGAAATGGTGAACAAGAAAGTGCTTGAAGGTTATCCGGATCATAAGTTTCGTCCGGATAACACAATATCCCGTGCTGAATTTGCAACGATCATTGTCAAAGCGGCTGGTTTGCAAGCGAAAAAAGTCAACTATTCGTCATTCAGCGACGTAAAGGTAACGGACTGGTACTCGCCTTGGATTGAGACCGCCAAAGACTACCTTACCGGTTACAGGGCGGCAAACGGTGAGTACATCTACAATCCGACAGCACCGGCGTTGAGGGAAGATATTACCGTCGCCATCGTCAAACTGAAGGGGTACGATGCCGCCCGTTTAGCGAATCGTTCCATCATTGAAGCGATGTTTAAGGATTACGAGGGCATCTCGGAAAGTGCGAAGGACTACGTTGCCATCGCTGTTGAGAACGGTCTTGTTTCTGGGTATCCCGATGAAACGTTCCGTCCGCAAAACAGCATCACCCGGGCCGAAGCCGCCGCGTTGCTGTGGCGGGCATTCATGTATGGCAACGACAACAAAGGCGTCGGAGGGGGCGACCAATCGACGACAACCCCAACAACACCTACGCCGCCGGTAACACAACCGGCTTCGCCGACAACGAATCCGTCAACGCCGAGCCATCCGCAACAGCCGTCGCAGGCGGCGAAATTCAGCGTGGATACGCTTGTTGGCGGCAATGGTCAAGGGGATGTGGACGGGCCTGTACGCCTAGCGAAAATCAACGCGGTAGACAGCATGGTGCTGGATAAGGACGATAATGTATTTTTCCTTGATTCCCGCAACAAAAAAATACGGAAATTCAATCAATCAAATGGTATGGTCGAAACGTTCAAGATTGTCAATAACCAATTCAACTGGGATTATGTGGCGGACGGCCAAAACGTAACGCATTACGATTATTCACAATTCACTCCGATCAAGCTTGCGTATAATCTTGCAAGCAACAAGCTGTATGTGTCAGGAAATGTATTGATTAAACCGTCCAATTATTCTTCTGATTATTACAACATTCATACGATTTATGAAGTCAGTCCGGCTATACAAATGGCGGCTTACACTTTTGACAGACTTTCCGGCAGCTATGGAGACGTTTATGATACCCATGAATTCATTTCATTTACAGATGAACAAACGATTTTCTACAAACAGCAACTTGGAAGCGGCGATGTCATTTACCAAGCCACTCTCGGCGGTGCTTCCTCAATTATCGCTAATGCCGGAGATAAAACAGGTGTAGATTTAACTGGCCGTGTTGAAGCCATTGTTACGAATAATGATATTTTTATCTTTGATACCGGTAATCGCACCTTATCCAAAATTCAGCTATTCCCTCGTAAAGTGGAGACGGTTGTTTCCTTTGACAGCATCACTTTCGATTCCGTCACCGTCTGTAACGGTAAATTCTACATATCCAGCGGCACAACGATCTACGAATTGACTACAGATGGAAAATGGTCTGTCTTCATTGACGGCAAAGACCTGATCTACAACGATGGCAATCCGATCCAAAAAATCAGTCAATTAAGTTTTGACAGCAACGGTAACGTCATTGTTTATGATGACGACAATAAAGCGATTCGCCGCATCAATTTGTAGTTTTCTGATCAATCTGCGGGAGCCGGCGTGCTCCCTCTATTTACATTGTGACTCCACTCCAAACATACGAAAGAAGGTACATTCAATGGCAACCTTGGCATTATTGCTAAAAATCATAGGTGCTGTTTCGGAAGTTTCCGGCATTGTACATATCATTGCTTCGATTAGAAAGAAGAAGAGAACACAAATCGGAATCGGATTTATTATTTTGGTTGTCGGCGTCATTTTGCTTGTGATTGCGACCAGTATCGAAGACAAAATGCGAGCTGGTTACTACTAAGTATCGAAAGAAAGTCAACCAGTGAAGCTGTTTACAAAAATCGTGTTGTCTTTGTTTGTGTGTTGCATTGCTGTCGTAATGATCCTGAAACTTATGCCAAAGGAACGATTATTGTTATCCGCAGTCAACGAACAAAACATGAACATGGTGGACTGGATGTTGAAACTCGGAGCTGATCCGAATGTACATACCGATTCTGCGTACACACCGCTAAATCTTGCTGTTAGAAACGGCGATCTAAACATGATAAGAAAACTTCTGGCCCATGGTGCCAGTCCGAATGAGCAAGCGAACTACGGAAGCGGGGAGAAGATACTCGTTGGCAATCTATCTATCGCCATAAATTACGTTGTTGATCCGGTGCCGGTCATTCAATTATTGATTGAAGCGGGCATAAATGTTGCTGATGATCCATATGCACTGAAAGATGCAATCGAGAGGGGACAAATAAAAGCAGTGGAGTTATTGATTCGGCACGGGGCCGATATCAACGGCGGTCTTCAGTTCGCGATCATGTATGACAAACTCGACATTGTCAGATTGATGCTGGAGAGCGGTGCAGACCCAAATCAAGGAGTCATGCTGGCCAAAATGACGTATAACCAAGAGGCATTGC
>NZ_JBHUMY010000046.1:0-1361 GCF_042685365.1 Paenibacillus thailandensis
GCGAATCCCTAGCGTTTTGCAATAGTTCAGGTTGTCTCGATTGCGGTAGATTTTATCGGCTAGAATGACGGCGGGATAATACCCGAATCGCTGTTTGTACGCTTCCACCGATGCTTGCAGCGTGGTTGCCTCGTTGAAGCTGTCCCATTGTGCCGTTTCGATCCAAGCGTAACCGTCCACCAGACTGGCGGCGATTTTGGCGCCGAACTCCACGTTCGCTCCAGCTTTGCCTCGAACCATCGGACGTACATGCGGCTGTTCGATACTCACGATGCGATCGGCGACGATATGTGTTTTCTTCTCCATCATTTCGCGCTGCTGACGGTAGAGCTCCGAGATGATCAGAAGCTGGCGATAGTGTCTTTTGCTCAGTTCCGTGAGAGGCGTATACTTCACGAGGGCTTCAATAATCCGCAGATTCCGTCCCACGTAGCCAAGTTGCTTTTTGATCGCTTTGCGGATCACCTTGCCCGATGCCTTGCGTTGCTTGGAAACACTCAGGTACGATTTTCTGGCTTTCTCGCGGTATGTGCGCGGCTTCTCCATCGCTCCGACATGGGGACGGTGCAGTACGTCGATGATGTCTTCCAGGATTTCACGGGCGTGATTCAGCAGCCCCAAGTCAGTCGGATACTTGATGTCCGCAGGCGCGCATGTCGCATCCAGCATGAGGGTGCCCTTGTTCATGACTTCCGCTGTCGGTGCGGCTGTAGATGGCAGGACGTGTAGCTTTTTCGCCATGTTGCGGGGTTTCTTCGCCACAACAGGGGGCTCCTCGGGAATAGAGAAAGCGTCCCCTACCTCCATGGTGAGCTGCGAGCCGCCCGCGTCGTTGTCGTCGTCATCGCGATCTCGCTTGGACGATTTCGGTTTCGCCTCGACCTCTCGCTCTGCTTGCAGCGCGGCTTGGGCGATCCAGTCGTTGACTTCAGCTAGGATTTCCAAGCCGAGCCGTTCCCGAAAATGCGTGAGCAGGGAGTGATGAAACGGCACTTCATCGACATACGCGGTGTAGCCCAAGAAGAACTGCAAATATGGATTTTCCTGGATTTGTAAGGTGGTCTCGCGGTCACTTAAACCAAGGCGCTCCTTGATGATGAGCGAGCCGAGGGCGATACGTGCCGAGTACGCCTTTTGGCCGATGGCTGGGGACTTGAACGAGCTCACATATTTCTCTTCTACTTTGTCCCAAGGGATGATCGCCGCAAGCTGCACCCACCGATTGGTTGGATTTAATTTTCCGCCAAAGGGCAAATAGAAGTTTTCCAACAAGTCTGCCATATCTCGATTCAGCACGAACACTTTCGCTCACTCCATCTGCAAGGTTTTTTACCGATTTTCCGTGTTTTCTTTGCAGATGA
>NZ_JBHUMY010000047.1:0-537 GCF_042685365.1 Paenibacillus thailandensis
AAATGAAAACAGCGGCCCGCCGATAAGAGCGAACCGCTGTTGATAATGCGGATGATGAAAAATGACGATGAATTGTTTCGTTACAGAAGGCCGCGTTCCTTAAGACTTGTATAATCTGAACCGCTGACAATGACGTGATCCAGAAGTTCGATACCGATGATTTCACCAGCTTCAGCAAGTCGTTTGGTTAGCTGAATATCTTCTGGGCTAGGAAGCGTACATATTTGAGAAGGGTGATTATGCGAAACGATGATGGAACATGCAGAACGGCGAATGGCCGCTTTATAGACCTCTCTAGGATGGACAATTGCACTATTCAAGCTTCCAATGCTGATCGTCTCTTTTCCAATGATGTGATTCTTAGTCGAAAGAAAGATCACGATGAAGTGTTCTTTCTGCTCATAACCGATTTCCCAACGGAGGTACTCGAAAACATCCCGAGGACTGCGAATGATTGTCGGCTCTGTTTTCGGTACATTCATCATCTTAGCAAGTTGGATGGCGGCAACGATCTGCTTCGCTTTCACTTTACCGATA
>NZ_JBHUMY010000048.1:0-604 GCF_042685365.1 Paenibacillus thailandensis
GCTCGATTGCACCGTGTTTACGGATAGCATCGAGGTACTGCGCCTTTGCTCGTTCAATCTCCTTGCGCGCTGCTTCTGCTTCCTGCGCTTTGACCGCGAGAACCTCCGCGGCTTCGGTCCGAATACCGTCAAGCATACTTTCCGCTTCGGTTTCATCATGTTCCGGCGCCGCCTGTTTCGCATGAGATAACGCGAGGAGTTCGGTTTCTACCGTCTTAAGTTCGTCGTCGATACGCTGCAAAGCTCCGGAATCGAACGGCTTTCCCGGCTCATAAGCGGAGAGGACCGCGCGACGTTCGGCGTTGAGCGCTTCGATACGTTCTTTTAGCTCCGACTCCCGCGTAAAGAGGGCGCTGCGCTTCCCGCTGATCTTTCCAAGAAACTCCCGCGCTGCTTCTAGATGCTTTTTAATTTTCGACATTAGTAGTAACCTCCGCTTTCATTCGCTCGATTCGTGTGTTGATCGTTAGTAATTCGGCCTGCTGTCGCGCGTCCCGTCCGTCACTTTCCTTATACGCCGCGAGCTTCTCGTCATATAGCGCCCGGAGTTCGTCAATCGTTAGTCCGTCGAGTGGATGTTTCGGTGGCTCTTCCGGGCCTCCCC
>NZ_JBHUMY010000049.1:0-734 GCF_042685365.1 Paenibacillus thailandensis
AACCCCGATCTTCTGTCCTTTCCCCGTATAACCGGCTGCATGCCACTCGTCAACATTACAAAAGGCGCGAACTGCTTCATTCATGCCGCGCCGCCACCTTCCGTATTTTCTCCGACATCTGGCTGCCGCTCTTCAAGTAAAAGCTTTACAACACCATCCTGCTCAACGATTAAGTGTCCGCGGCTCCTTACATAATTACAGGTGTATTCGAGCTGCAGCACCCCGATTTCTTCTCTGCTTGCAACAAACGGAAGAATTAAATTGATCGTCTCTTCGTCGAATTCACCATCCTGATCTTGCATAGCCAAGAAGTTGAGCGTCGACTTGTTATAGGCAAGTCGCATGCGACATCCTCCTCCTACTCAACAATAAAGTACTGATAGGCATTGTTTACGGTCAAAGTTACCACGGAACCAGTGCCGCCTGAAACAGAACATCGCGTATAGATCCGAAATATAATGGGCTCAACCGTGTCGATGTTGAGATTGCCAGTATAGTAAGTGTTGGTGGCAACGCCCTCCTGACTCCATGAACCTGCCACAACCTCAGCACCAGAGCCGATCTGATAGCGAAGCTCTACATAGTGGGTCGCACCAGCCAACCGAGACTCAAATGTGACGGAAGCCGGACCACTTATTACGGTCCTTCTCCTAATTGCGGCATTACTTGAAGGTGGTATAGGAAAATTCACATTAATATTAGTTAGATGTGTCCATGTCGTGTAGTTTGGAGCC
>NZ_JBHUMY010000050.1:0-508 GCF_042685365.1 Paenibacillus thailandensis
AACCTATCAACCTCGTCGTCTACAAGGGGTCTTACATACTGGGAAATCTCATCTTGAGGGGGGCTTCACGCTTAGATGCTTTCAGCGCTTATCCCGTCCGTACATAGCTACCCAGCGGTGCTCCTGGCGGAACAACTGGTACACCAGCGGTACGTCCATCCCGGTCCTCTCGTACTAAGGACAGCTCCTCTCAAATTTCCTACGCCCACGACAGATAGGGACCGAACTGTCTCACGACGTTCTGAACCCAGCTCGCGTACCGCTTTAATGGGCGAACAGCCCAACCCTTGGGACCTACTTCAGCCCCAGGATGCGATGAGCCGACATCGAGGTGCCAAACCTCCCCGTCGATGTGGACTCTTGGGGGAGATAAGCCTGTTATCCCCAGGGTAGCTTTTATCCGTTGAGCGATGGCCCTTCCATGCGGTACCACCGGATCACTAAGCCCGACTTTCGTCCCTGCTCGACTTGTAGGTCTCGCAGTCAAGCTCCCTTATGCCTTTGCACT
>NZ_JBHUMY010000051.1:0-531 GCF_042685365.1 Paenibacillus thailandensis
CGTCAGCACAATTCCAATGAGCCAACGTTGACCGGTTTTCATTTCCTTGAATTCGCCTGACAGACCATCAATCCGATGGTGCGCTGATTTCGTACTTTGCAACGCCTCTTTTGCTACGTCGTCCGATTTGTCGAGTTTATCGACCAACCGCTGCACACTTGCCGCCATCTCGCTCACTGCCCGTGTATTATTTTCCTGCATCACCTCAAGCCGGCCAACCTTAACCGAGATATCATTGAGTGCTTGTTCTTGGTTCATGGGCTCTCCTTTCTCGGCAGCTTAAAAACCGCCGTCTTCGTTACGTTATCCCACGAAAGAACATCACCGCCGACTGCTCTGACCGCATCCCGCATGCCGAGCATAACGCGGCCGTTCGAGATTTCCGGAGCTGCGTCAAGCGCATATGGCTTGCCGTCCAAATCGCCCCTCGCGCTTCCAACCCGCACGGTCAAAAGGCTGTATTCTCGTTCCGGTTCGTCTTCTCTTTCGGGATTGGAGATAGCCGGCAGCCGGAACACTCCATAGCCAGAT
>NZ_JBHUMY010000052.1:0-1107 GCF_042685365.1 Paenibacillus thailandensis
ACTGCTTGGACGAGCTAATCCATCAGCTCGCGTCACTACCCTTCTGCGTCACCCCATCGCTCATAGCGGCTTACGGTGGTACAGGAATATCAACCTGTTGTCCTTCGACTACGCCTTTCGGCCTCGCCTTAGGTCCCGACTTACCCTGAGCGGACGAACCTTCCTCAGGAACCCTTAGGCTTTCGGCGGACAAGATTCTCACTTGTCTTTTCGTTACTCATACCGGCATTCTCACTTGAATGCAGTCCACCAGTCCTTCCGGTCTGACTTCAACCCGCATTCAACGCTCCCCTACCCCTGACACTTCGTAAGAAGTGTAAGCCATAGCTTCGGTGGTGTGTTTAGCCCCGTTACATTTTCGGCGCAGAGTCACTCGACCAGTGAGCTATTACGCACTCTTTAAATGGTGGCTGCTTCTAAGCCAACATCCTGGTTGTCTGTGCAACTCCACATCCTTTCCCACTTAACACACACTTGGGGACCTTAGCTGATGATCTGGGCTGTTTCCCTTTTGACAATGGATCTTAGCACTCACTGTCTGACTCCCGGATAACACATCTGCGGCATTCGGAGTTTGACTAGACTTGGTAACCCTTGGCGGGCCCCGCACCCAATCAGTGCTCTACCTCCGCGATGCTCTTCTCCGAGGCTAGCCCTAAAGCTATTTCGGGGAGAACCAGCTATCTCCGAGTTCGATTGGAATTTCTCCGCTACCCCCACCTCATCCCCGAATTTTTCAACATTCGTGGGTTCGGGCCTCCAGTGCGTGTTACCGCACCTTCACCCTGGACAGGGGTAGATCACACGGTTTCGGGTCTACGACCACATACTTATTCGCCCTATTCAGACTCGCTTTCGCTGCGGCTCCGCCTTCCCGGCTTAACCTTGCATGGGATCGTAACTCGCCGGTTCATTCTACAAAAGGCACGCCATCACCCTGTTGACGAACAAGTTCGCAACATAGGGCTCTGACTTCTTGTAAGCGCACGGTTTCAGGTTCTTTTTCACTCCGCTCCCGCGGTGCTTTTCACCTTTCCCTCACGGTACTGCTTCACTATCGGTCACTAGGGAGTATTTAGCCTTGGCAGATGGTCCTGCCGGATTCCC
>NZ_JBHUMY010000053.1:0-765 GCF_042685365.1 Paenibacillus thailandensis
ATCCGACGATCTTGCGGGAGTATAAATCCATTACGCTTGCTAGGTACAGCCAGCCTTCTCCGGTCGCCACGTATGTGATATCCGTCACCCATTTTTCATTCGGTTTGCTGGCCGTAAAATCTTGGTCCAATACGTTGTCATGAACCGGCAGGCTGTGCTTGGAGTTCGTTGTGGCTTTATATTTCTTGACGGTTCTAGACCGCCACTGTTGCTTCTTCATGATCCGTGTTACGGTCCGTTCCGATACGCTGACTCCTTTCTGAAGCAACTTCTGTGTCACTTTTGGACTCCCATAGAGCTGACGGGAATCGTTGAACACTTCCTTGACTTGCTCTGTCCATTCTTTGTGCTGGCGCTCTCGCTCACTTTCGGGACGATCACGCCATTTGTAATATCCGCTGCGAGATACTTCCATAACTTTGCACAACTTCTCCAGCCGGTACTCGAAGCGGTATTCATGGATGAATGCATATTTTACCGACGGTCTTTCGCGAAGAAGTGCATGGCCTTTTTTAAGATTTCGTTCTCCTCTTGCAGTTCTCGTATTTGCTTTTGCATTTCCCGCAATTGGTGATCTTCGGACTTGAACACTTGATGCTGAGCGATTTCTGGCTCGCCGCCGAACTTCTTCATCCAGCCATACAAGGTATTGTCTTTGATCTTCAGTTCGCGGGCGACCTCCGCCACCGCCTTGCCGCTTTCTTTTACATACTGTACCGTCTTTCTTTTGTACGTCTCATCGTAAAGTGGTTTTTTCATCTCTGA
>NZ_JBHUMY010000054.1:0-664 GCF_042685365.1 Paenibacillus thailandensis
GCAAAAAGCGCAGATTTAGGACGTAAAAATAACGTAGTGAAATAACGCATTTTCTCCGTAAACCTCACGTAAAATTCGTAATCCTTACGGTTAAGAACGACTTACTATCCGTGTGCATGCGTTTCGGATTCCGCAAGGTTACACGGGCTACAGCATATCGTTAATACGCAATAAATATTCCGCTGTCTTAGCGTTATGATGATCGTATCCTGCCTGCGTACGAGGAACCCGTTCTCTCACCTTACGTCTAACCTCACGCTCTAATAATCGCGCAAAGTCTTTCCGTTGACGCCGGCGGTATAGGGTTCGCCGGTCGACTCCGAGCTCCTCTGCGATATCGTCTAACGTTCGACCTCCGCGACGTAAATCGGATAATAAATCGATCGCGCGATAGTGGCGCTCGTCCAGCGCTGGCAAGCCGCGAGGTCGGCCGCGTTTAATCCGCTTTTTCATCGTTTCACCTCCGGAAATAGGAAAAACGGAGCACCAGCGCAACCAAGCGCCAGCACTCCGCATGTATTAAAGAAACGTATCCGTACCGCAAACGGCTCCGTATAGCGGCTGAGCGTCTCCGCATTTCCGGTAACGGTGGACCCAATAGTTTAACTTTACGTCAACCTCAACGTCAGCGTATTGTTTAAGAATATCATTCAAGGCGCCGACC
>NZ_JBHUMY010000055.1:0-817 GCF_042685365.1 Paenibacillus thailandensis
CGAACCGATTAAGCGCATCACGATCGACATAGGTTGCGTTAATTACAATCGTTGTTGCTCCGCTAGCCGAGGCCGCAACGGTACCGATGGTCGACGCCATCGATGTAGTGCCTGACGAAGAATATCCGGTGCCTCCTACGGCCGCGGCAGACATCGAACTCGCTGCGTTGGCTACGGTTTTCGCCATATTTTCGAGTCCGACCGCAAAACCCTCCCCGGTATAACCGCCAAGTTCCATAAACACGCGAGATGGCGAGTTAATGCCAAGGAAATCTTTTGCGGCTTGGACGGCCGAACCAACAGCATCCTTTATGGTTTCTACTGTTTTCGAAACCATCGATTTAACGCCCTTGATTAGCCCTTCCATGATGTTCTTGCCCATCTCTACCGCATCCGTTTTAATCTCTTCCCATTTGGCGAGCAGGTTAGTTTTAAGCGTTCCAATTACCTCCGTTACTTTACCGACGATGGACTCCCAAATCGCTGCGAGTTTGTCCTTAACGGCCGTAAATATTTCTGCCGTCTTCGCTTTGATTTCGTCCCAATTACGGATAACAAGCGCGATAATCAGACCGAGCGGCCCTGTGAAAACTCCCAGGATGATATCCCAGTAGTTACGAAAGAACTCCACGATACCGTTAAAGACACTGACGGTGAGGTCCTTTACGTAATTCCAACTGTCTGTAAAGAACTGCCCGATAGTCGCGAGCGTACTGCTAAACCAATCGGAGAGCGCCGTCCATACTTTCATCGCGTAGGCGCTTACCTCGTCCCAATGCGTATAGAGGAGAACTCCGGCCGCAATTAACGCTCCAAT
>NZ_JBHUMY010000056.1:0-1098 GCF_042685365.1 Paenibacillus thailandensis
GCCTCCAGCGGGCATGACTTTTCGCGATTGGGCGATACTGGAAAGTCGGTATCGCGTGGCTAACCAGCCTATCATGCCCGCCTCTCCATGTAAAGTCCTTTAGCGGACATGTACGCGGTCAGGGAAGTGCACCGTGAGTTGCAGCAAGATTTGTCCCCAGTTTTGAACACGACCTGTCCACTTGCGAAGAACGTCCATTGTCGCAAGATACAGCATCTTGAGCAGCGATTCATCGTTCGGAAAAATACTTTTTCCTTTTGTGACTTTACGAAGCTGGCGGTGGTAGCTTTCAATCATATTCGTCGTGTAGATTAATTTACGCAGTTCTGGCGAGTATTTAAAAAACGTTGCGAGTTCATCCCAATTGTTTCGCCATGAACGTATGATCAGTGGATATTGCTTGCCCCAAACCGCCTCAAATTGTTCCAATTCCTGCAAAGCAGCTTCCTCCGTTGGAGCGGTATAAATCGGGCGTAGCGCGGCAGTAACCTTCTTCAAATCTTTGTAGGATACGTATTTGATTGAATTGCGGATTTGATGGATGATACACTTCTGAATCTCTGTCTGCGGGTAGCATGCGGCAATGGCATCGCTAAATCCTTTCAGATTATCGACGCAGATGATGAGAATGTCTTGGACGCCGCGATTCCTCAGATCGGTTAGAACACTCAGCCAGAACTTCGCGGACTCGTTCTCGCCAATCCAAATGCCTAGTACATCCTTGTAACCCTCTAAATCAATGCCTACGACCATGTAAGCGGCTTTGTTGATAATTTGCCCGTCCTGCTTCACTTTGAAGTGAATGGCGTCCATGAAGACGACGGAATAGACATTTTGTAAAGGGCGATTCTGCCATTCTTTGATAAGCGGCATAATTTTAGCCGTTACATTGGAAATGAGTGTTGGGGAGACGTCGATGCCGTACAACTGGTTTAGATGATCCTGGATATCTCTTGTGCTCATTCCTTTGGAGTACATGGATATGATCTGATCCTCGATGCCGGTGACCTGTGTCTGATGCTTCTTGACAACCATCGGTTCAAATTCGCCGAGTCGATCACGTGGGACTTCAATTTCGACCTCACCATACTCCGACGT